>NZ_JBBBDZ010000015.1:0-149858 GCF_037153935.1 Mesorhizobium sp. CCNWLY176 | reverse complement strand
GGCGAGGATTATCATCATGCCGGCGGCGTGCCGGCGGTCGTGGCCGAACTGCTCAAGGCCGGCCTGTTGCCGCATCCCGGCGCTCTGACAGTCAATGCCCGTTCGATGGGCGACAACTGCGCCAATGTCGAAAACCTCAACCCGGAGGTGATCCACCCGGTTTCGAACCCGCTCAAGGAAAGCGCCGGCTTCATCAACCTCAAGGGCAATCTCTTCGACAGCGCCATCATGAAAACCAGCGTGATCTCGCCGGAGTTCCGCGACCGTTATCTCTCCAACCCGAAGGACCCCGAAGCCTTCGAAGGCAAGGCGATGGTGTTCGACGGACCGGAAGATTACCACGCCCGCATCGACGATCCAGCACTTGGCATCGACGAGCACACGCTGCTGTTCATGCGCGGGGCCGGCGCGGTCGGCTATCCCGGCGGTGCCGAGGTGGTCAATATGCAGCCGCCCGCCTATCTCATCAAGAAGGGCATCCATTCTTTGCCCTGCATCGGCGACGGCCGCCAGTCCGGCACATCCGGCACCCCGTCCATCCTCAACGCCTCACCGGAAGCGGCGGTCGGCGGTGGGTTGGCGCTGCTGAAATCAGGCGACCGCGTGCGCATCGATTTGCGGAAGGGCACTGCCGACATCCTCGTCACCGACGACGAGATCGTGCGCCGCCGCGCCGAGCTGCAGAACAACGGCGGCTATCATTTCCCCGAGCACCAGACGCCATGGCAGGAAATCCAGCGCGGCATGGTCGACCAGCTGTCCGAAGGCATGGTGCTGAAGCCGGCGGTGAAGTACCAGCGCGTGGCGCAGACGAAGGGTGTTCCGCGGGATAATCATTGAGGACAGCGTTTCCCTCCCCTCAAGGGGGAGGTGGGCGTCGGCTCAAGCAGCCTTCTTCTTCGCCAACCTAGCCTTGATGCTGTCAACATCGGCGCGGGGCGTCGCGGCGAACAGTGTCTTGGTGTAGCTGTGCTTCGGGTCGGAAAACACCGCGTCGCGCGAGCCGTATTCGACCGCCTCGCCGAAATACATCACCATCACGTCGTCGGCGATGTAGCGGACCACGGACAGATCGTGGCTGATGAATACGTAAGTCAGCTGGAACTCGTCCTGCAAATCGGCCAACAGATTGAGTACCTGCGCCTGCACCGAAAGATCGAGCGCCGAGACCGGTTCGTCGAGCACCAGCAGACTCGGGTTCAGCATCAGCGCGCGGGCAATCGCGATGCGTTGGCGCTGGCCGCCGGAGAACATATGCGGATAGCGGTTGTAATGCTCAGGTGCGAGCCCGACCTTCTTCAGCATCGCCATGGCGCGGTCGCGCCGCTCGGCTGCCGGAATGTCGGTGTTGATCTTCAGCGGTTCGCCGAGCACGTCGCCGATCTTCTGGCGCGGATTGAGTGAGCCGTAGGGGTTCTGGAACACGATCTGCACCTTGCGCCGCATTTCCGGCGTCAGCGCCGAATGCGCGATGTCGACCTTGTTGCCGTCGATCAGAAGTTCGCCCGAGGTAGCCGGGTCGATCAGCGTGATGATGCGGGCAAGCGTGGACTTGCCGCATCCGCTTTCGCCAACGATGGCCAGCGTCTTGCCTTTCTCAACCGAGAAGCTGACGCCCTTGACCGCCTGAACGGTGCGCGCTTTCGTCAGCAGGCCGCCGCCGACATGGTAGTCGCGAACGATGTTTTTTGCCTGGAGAACGATCTCGGTCATGCCGTCGCTCCCTCTGGGTCGAGCGTGAAGTCGGAGATCGTCGGCAGGCGGTCGCCGGTGGCGTTGTCGGGCAGGGCCGAAAGCAGCGCCTTGGTGTAGTTGCTCTTCGGCGATTCAAACAGCGACAAAACGTCGGCTTCTTCCATCTTGCGTCCCTTGTACTGGACGATGACGCGGTCGGCGGTCTCGGCCACCACGCCCATATTGTGGGTGATCATGATCAGCCCCATGCCGTGCTCGGCCTGGAGGCGCATCAGGAGATCGAGGATCTGCTTCTGGATCGTCACGTCGAGCGCGGTCGTCGGCTCGTCGGCAATCAGCAGCTTCGGATTGCAGGCGATGGCGATGGCGATCATCACGCGCTGGCACTGGCCGCCCGACATCTGATGCGGGTAGGAGCCGAGGCGCTCGGCTGGTTCGGCAATGCCAACCTGCTGCATGAGCTCGATGGCGCGGGCGCGGCGCTGGGCGCGGTCCATGCCCATATGCACGCGCAGCACTTCCTCGATCTGGAAGCCAACGGTGAAGCACGGGTTGAGGCTCGCCATCGGTTCCTGGAAGATCATGGCGATGTCGCGGCCAATGATCTTGCGGCGCTGCTCGCCGGTGAGGCCGAGCAGGTCGACGCCGTTGAAGGCCATGCGGTCGGCGGTCACGGTTGCCGTCTTCGGCAGCAGGCCCATCACGGCCAGCATCGACACGGACTTGCCCGAACCCGACTCGCCGACGATCGCCAGCACTTCGCGCGGCTCGATCGACAAGTCGATGCCCTTCACCGCCATGAACGCGCCGACGCTGGTGTCGAACGAAACGCAGAGGTTCTTGATTTCGAGAAGTGGCATCTTACGACCTCTTCAGCTTGGGGTCGAAGGCGTCGCGCAGGCCGTCGCCGATGAGGTTGATGGCAAGCACGGTGATAAGGATGGCAAGGCCGGGATAGGTCACCACCCAGGGTGCGCGCAGGATGAATTCGCGCGCTGCCGCCAGCATCGTGCCCCATTCCGGCGTTGGCGGTTGTGCGCCCATGCCGAGGAAGCCCAGCGCCGCAGCCTCGAGAATGGCGTTCGAGAAGGACAGCGTCGCCTGCACGATCAGCGGTGCCAGACAGTTCGGCAGGATCGTCACAGCCATCAGCCGCAGGTGGCCAGCGCCGGCAACCTTGGCCGAGATGACGTATTCGCGGTTTTTTTCCGCCATCACGGCGGCGCGCGTCAGGCGGGCGAAGTGCGGTTGCAGGACGACCGCGATCGCCAGCATGGCGTTGAACAGGCCAGGCCCGAGGATCGCCACCAGCACCAGCGCCAGAAGCAGCGAGGGGAAAGCCAGAATGATGTCCATGACACGCATGATCAGCGTGTCGACCCAGCCGCGGAAATAGCCGGCGAGCACGCCGAGTATGATGCCGCTGGTGAGCGAGAAGACGACGACGACGAGACCGATGAACAGTGAATAGCGCGCACCGTAGATCAGCCGCGAGAGCATATCACGGCCGACGGCATCAGTGCCGAGGATGAAGGTCGATTTGCCGCCCTCGTGCCACATCGGCGGTGTCAGAAGCGCGTCGCGATACTGCTCGTTGGGCAGATGCGGTGCGATCAGCGGCGCGAAGATCGCGACCAGAACGAGAAGGACGAAGACGATGAGGCCGAGGACGGCCCCGTGGTTCATGGAGAAATAGTGCCAGAACTCGCCAAAGGCGCCCGGACGGGCTTTGGCTTCGACGGGCAAAGTGACTGTTTCGTTGCTCATCTTGGCCTCACTGCACGCGGATTCGCGGGTTGATGACGGCGTAGAGGAGATCGACGATCAGATTGACGGCCATCACGATCAGCGCGATCAAAAGCAGGCCGCTCTGCACCACGACATAGTCGCGCTTGCCGATGGAATCGATCATCCACTTGCCGATACCCGGCCAGGAGAAAATGGTCTCGGTGAGGATGGCGCCAGCCATCAGCGTGCCGACCTGCAGGCCGATCGTCGTGACGACCGGGATCAGCGCGTTGCGGAAGGCATGCATGCCGATGACGCGCCGCGGCGTCAGGCCCTTGGCGCGGGCGGTGCGCACATAGTCTTCGCCCAGCACTTCCAGCATGGCCGAGCGCGTCTGGCGCGCAATGACGGCAAGCGGAATGGTGGCAAGCACGATCGACGGCAGGATCAGGTGGCTGACGGCGGAACTGAAAGCGCCGCTCTTGCCCGACAGCAGGCTGTCGATCAGCATGAAGCCGGTGACTGGCGGGAAGAAATATTGCAGGCCGATGCGGCCCGACACGGGCGTCCAGCCGAGATAGCCGGAAAAGAAGATGATGAGCAGCAGGCCCCACCAGAAGATCGGCATGGAATAGCCGGTCAGTGCCGCGCCCATGGTCAACTGATCGAACCACGAGCCGCGCTTGACGGCGGCGAAGATGCCGGCCGGAATGCCGATGACGACCGCGATGATCATGGCGACCGTGGCCAGTTCCAGCGTCGCCGGAAACAGCGCCAGGAATTCGCCGATGACGGGGCGCTTGGTGGCGATGGAGATGCCGAAGTCGCCCTGCAGCACGTTTCCGATGTAGTCGAAATACTGCAGCCAGATCGGGCGATTGTAGCCGAAGCGTTCGAGCAGTTCCTGATAGCGCTCGGGGCTGACGCCGCGTTCGCCGGCCATGGCCAGAATGGGGTCGCCGGGCAGCAGGCGCACGAAGGCGAATGCGGCAAGCGAGATGCCGAAGATCGTCGGAACGATCAGAGCGAGCTTGTTGAGAATATATCGGAGCATTTTTTCTTGCGAGAAGGGGACGACGCCCCGTTAAAGGCGCCGTCCCCCCGATTCGCTTGCCTTGTTATTCGGCGATGTCGACGCCGTCGAAGCGATGGATGCCGAGCGGGTCCATGACGAAGCCCGAGACCTTCTTGGACATCGGCATGAAGACCTTCGAGTGAGCGATGGTCAACCACGGCGCTTCGCGCTTGAAGACGACCTGCGCTTCTTCGTAGATCTTGGTGCGTTCGGCCTGATCCGTCGTGGCCTTGCCCTTCAGAAGCAGGTCCTGGAACTCCTTGTTGCACCAGATCGCGTAGTTGGACTGGCCGATGGCATCGCAGCCAAGCAGGAACAGGAAGTTGTCCGGATCGCCATTGTCGCCGGTCCAGCCGAGCTGGAAGGCGCCGTCACGGTCCTTCTGCTTGCCGCGTTCGCGATACTCGGTCCATTCGTAGCTGACGATCTCGGCCTTCACGCCAACCTTGGCGTAGTCGGCCTGGATCAGTTCCGCGACGCGCTGTGCGTTCGGGTTGTACGGACGGCTGACGGGCATGGCCCAGATCTTCATCGACAGATCCTTGACGCCGGCGGCCTCAAGCATCTTCTTTGACTCTTCCGGATTGTACTCGTCGTCCTTGATCGCGGTGTTGTAGGACCACATCGTCGGCGGGATCGGGTTGACGGCCACCTGGCCGGCGCCCTGGTAGACCGCATCGATGATCGCCTGCTTGTTGACGGCCATGTTGAGGGCCTTGCGGACCTCGACCTTGTCGAACGGCGCCACGGTCGTGTTGTAGGCCATGTAGCCGATGTTCAGGCCTTCCTGTTCGGCAACATTCAGGTTCTCGTCAGCCTGCAGGCCGGCGATGTCGGCCGGAGCAGGATAGGACATGATGTTGCATTCGCCGGCCTTCAGCTTCTGCGCGCGCACTGCCGGGTCGGGCGTGATCGCGAAGATCAGGTCGTCGATCTTCTGGCGGCCGCCGAAGTAACCGTCCCATGCCGCATAGCGGATGACGGCGTCGACCTGGTAGTCGACGAACTGGAACGGACCTGTGCCGATCGGCTTCTGCGTGAACTGCTGCATGGTGCCGGCTTTTTCGAGCGAGTCGGCATATTCCTTGGAGACGATCGATGCGAAGTCCATGCCAAGGTCAGGCAGGAAGGCGACTTCCGGCTTGTTGAGCACGAACTTTACCGTCAGGTCGTCGACCTTGACGATTTCCTTGAGCAGCTCCGGGAAGCCCATGCCGGTGAAATACTCCCAGCCGGTGCCGGGAAGATATTCGAACCACTTGTTGTCCTTCTTCCACTGACGCTCGAAGGAGAAGATCACGTCGTCTGCGTTGAGGTCGCGGGTCGGCGTGAAATAGTCGGTCGTCTGGAACTTGACGCCCGGCTTGAGTTTGAAGGTGTATTCGAGACCATCATCCGAAACGGTCCAGCTTTCGGCGAGGCCGGGCGTGATCGTCGTCTTGCCGTGCTCGAATTCGACCAGGCGCGAATAGATGGTGCGCGAGGATGCGTCGAAATCGTTGCCGCCGCTCCACGGCGACGGGTCAAAACCGGCCGGCGACGCTTCCGAGCAGTAAACCAGCGTTTTGGCATTTGCCGCCGCGCCGCCCAAGACGGTTGCAGCCGCAAGCGCAGCTGCAAAAGTCAGCTTCCTTATCATTGAAACACTCCCTGTCATAATACCAAGCCCCTCTGAACAGGCTTCGAGCCCGCATATAAGCATCGTTTTCGGGGCTTTGGAACTCCCTGTCTACATGCCGTTTGGGAAGACGAACAAAGTTTCAAAAAGCCGATAAATTATAGACATAATATTTCATCCAGGAGTGGTTCGGCGAAATAGAGCGTCGCAGTCATGCAATGACGACGAAAGCTTGATTTTCGTGCCGCTCGACTGATCTGGCTTTCGACGTCGAAGCGCTGCTGTTCTGAAAAATTGTTCTGAAGCACGCAGTAAATTTCATTGCCTTCATTACGCTGGGGCAAGACTTGCATGGCCAGCCCTTGTGACAATACATAGAGACACAGCGGTTTTGCGCGAAATGCTGCAGGAGGCAGACGAGGCGGGCAAGCCGGGGCGAATGCACGGTGAGGACCGAGAGACCAAGAAATAGAATACAGGGCAGGGAGGAACGAGTGGCCAAGACGACGATCAGCAAGGCGGGCAAGGCAACGGCTGCGGTGGCAGTGAAAAACGATCCGGCAAAGAAAGCCCCAGCGAAAAAGACAGCGGCGCCGAAGGTGGCTGCCACGACGGCACCCGCGGCTTCCACGAAGGCCGGCTCCAAGGCGCCGAAGGCTGTGAGTGCTGCGAAGTCCTCAAAGCCCGCAGCCGCCAAGCCGGCGGCGAAACCCTCTGCGAAAGCGGCAGCAACCGACAAGGCAGCGCCAGCGGTGAAATCGCAGACGAAGCCGGCGGTGAAAGCCGCCGCAGTCAAACCAGCGGCCAAGGCCGCGCCGGCGAAAGCTGCTAAACCCACTCAAGTGGCCAAGGCAACGGCCAAGCCCGTCGCAAAGACGGCTGCGGCCAAGCCGGCGGTGAAGACCGCGCCTGCCACCGCAAAGACAAGCTCGAAGGCCTCTAGTCCAGCCAAACCCGCAGCAAAACCAGTAGCCGCAAAATCCGCGCCGTCGAAATCGCGCGCCAAGCCGGCGACGAAAGCTGCATCCAGCAAGGCGTCGGTTGCTTCATCTCCTGCCGTCGAGCCGGCTGCGAAAGCTGCACTTATCGAGTTGCCGAAGGCTGTGGCAGCCAAGGCCGGTGCGGCGAAGACTGCACCAAAGAAGCCCGCTGCCGCGAAGCCGAAAGCGGTTGCCGCGCCCAAGGTCGCGAAGCCGGCAGCCAAGGCCGAAACTCCGCCCAAACCCGCAGCTGCCAAGGTGCCGCTGACGAACGGCGCTGCCGGCCATGCAACCCCGGCAAAAGCCGCAGCTGCGCCGAAAGCAGCCAAGGCTGACGACAAGCCGGCCGCGAAGAAACCCGCTACGGCAGCAGGAAAGCCGTGGCTAAAAAGCTATTCGTCTGTCGTGCCGGCCGAAATCGCTCCGCTGGAATTCGATTCCATCGGCGATTTCCTGGTGAACTCGTCCAAGAAATTCGCGACGCGGCCCGCCTTCACCTGCATGGGCAAGACGATCACCTATGGCGAACTGGAACGCCAGTCTGCCGCCTTCGGTGCGTGGCTTCAGTCGAAGGGCCTGGCCAAGGGCGCGCGCGTGGCGATCATGATGCCCAACGTGCTGCAATATCCCGTCGCGATGATGGGCATTCTGCGCGCCGGCTATACGGTCGTGAACGTCAATCCGCTCTATACGCCGCGCGAGCTTGAGCACCAGCTCAAGGATTCCGGCGCCGAAGCGATCATTATTCTCGAGAACTTCGCCACCACCTTGCAGGCGGTGATTGCCAAGACCCCGGTCAAGCATGTCGTTGTCGCCACGATGGGCGACATGCTTGGCGTGAAGGGCCTGATCGTCAATCTGGTGGTGCGCCGGGTCAAGAAGATGGTGCCGGCCTGGTCGCTGCCGGGCCATACCAAATTCCCGGCGGTGCAGAAGGAAGGGGCCGCGCGCACCTTCAAGCCGGTCAAGTCGGAAGCCGATGACGTCGCCTTCCTGCAATATACCGGCGGCACCACGGGCGTGTCGAAGGGCGCGATCCTGCTGCATCGGAACGTTCTGGCCAATGTCGCGCAGAACCTGCTGTGGATGGAAACGGCTTTCGTGAAGAAGCCGCGGCCGGCAACCCTCACTTTCGTCTGCGCGCTGCCGCTCTATCATATCTATGCGCTGACCGTGAACGCGCTGATGGGCATGCAGCAGGGAGCGCAGAACGTGCTGATCCCCAATCCGCGCGACATTCCGGGCTTCGTCAAGGAACTCGCCAAGTATCAGGTCAATGTCTTCCCCGGCCTCAACACGCTGTTCAATGCGCTGCTCAACAACGAGGATTTCCGCAAGCTCGACTTCAAGCCGCTGCTGCTGTCCTTCGGCGGTGGCATGGCGGTGCAGCGCGGCGTCGCTGATCGCTGGCAGAAGCTGACCGGCTGCCTGATCTCGGAGGGCTACGGCCTTTCGGAAACAGCACCCGTTGCGACGGCCAACCGGTTCGACGCGGATACCTTTTCTGGCACGATCGGCCTGCCGATCCCCTCGACCGAAATCGCCATCCGCGACGAGGACGGCCGGGACGTGCCCCTCGGCGAGGTTGGCGAAATCTGCATCAAGGGTCCGCAGGTCATGGCCGGCTACTGGAACCGCCCGGACGAGACCGCCAAGGTGATGACGCCCGACGGCTACTTCAAATCCGGCGACATGGGCTTCATGGACGAGAACGGCTACACCAAGATCGTCGACCGCAAGAAGGACATGATCCTGGTTTCCGGCTTCAACGTCTATCCCAACGAGCTGGAAGAAGTCGTCGCCCAGCATCCGGGCGTGCTGGAAGTGGCGGCAATCGGCGTGCCGGACGAGCATTCGGGCGAAGTGCCAAAGCTCTTCGTGGTCAAGAAGGACCCCAACCTGACCGCCGAAGAACTGCTCGCCTACTGCAAGCAGAACCTGACCGGCTACAAGCGCCCGAAACTGATCGAATTCCGCACGGAATTGCCGAAGACCAATGTCGGGAAAATTCTGCGGCGGGAGCTTAGAGGGTAGTCCGACCGGATTTTCACCGTTAACCGTCTTGCGTGTCTCCCCCGATCCGCGGGAGACACACAGGGCTGATCGCGTCCAGCCGTATTCGGAACCGCTGCAGGACGCTGGACGGCGATTACCGCATGAAGAATCTGTTTGTCGTAACGCACACCCAGTCCATCCATCATGTGGAGAACAAGGTGGGTGGCTGGTACGATACCGGCCTGACCCCGCAAGGCGAGAACGAAGCAAAAGCGACGGCTGCGCGGCTGGCTGCGTTGGTTGGTGACAGCAACGTCGAGATTTACAGCTCGGACCTTCTGCGCGCATCTCAAACCGCGGCTGCCATTTCCGAGCGCTTTCGGCAGCCGTTCTTCCAGACTGCCGATCTGCGTGAAATCAGCTATGGTTCAGCAGGCGGAAAGGCGCAGGAATGGTTGGACGCACGTTACGTCCCGGCGCCGGACCACAATCGGCTGGATCATCGCGGCGGTATCGACGATGCGGAGACACGTCGCGACGTTGCGGCCCGCGTCTTTCGCTGTATGAATGCGATCGTGGAGCGGGACTGCGAGACACAGATTATCGTGACACACGGCTTTGCGCTTACTCTCGTCATAGCGGCGTGGATCAAGATGCCGATCGAAGCTGCCGGCTTCGTAAGCTTTCCAGCCAAATCCGGAAGCATCACGCATTTGCGTCAGGACGATTTCTGGAGAAACCGGTCCGTGATCAGCCTTGCTGACGTCTCCCATTTGACGCAGAGCCAAATCTCGGCGCCGGAAGACCGTCGCGCATAGCCTTTGCACCAGACTTTCCGGTATGAGCCGCAATTGCTGGCGAGGGTCAGGCCGACGCCAGATACCCCGGCAAATCCGCAATAGAATCCAGAATCACGTCCGCCAGTGGCGCCAGCGTTTCGCGGGTTCCGGTGCCGCTGAGCACGCCGATGGCAAGGCCGGCGCCGCCGGCCTTGGCCATTTCGAGGTCATGGCGGTTGTCGCCGACCATGGCGATCTCAGAGGGCTTCAAGCCGGTCAGGTCGGCGAAGGCATGGATCGCGTCGGGCGCGGGCTTGGGGTTGGCGACGGCGTCGTAACCGTAAGCGGCATCGAACATTTGCGCGACGCCGAGCGCCAGCAAGGTCTTTTCTGCACCGCCGGTGGAGTCATTGGTCGCCACGCCGAGCCGGAAGCCGGAACCATGCAGGCTGGAGATCGCGTCCTTGCTGCCCGGCAGCGGCACGGAGGCTGCAGCACCTTCTTCCGCGGTGAAGGTGTCGAAGCCGACCGTCATCGCCTGGCGTTCTTCAACGCCGATTTCCGGATACCACAGCGCCACGATGTCGGCATTGGTGCCTGCGGCAAAGACCGAGTCGGCCCTAAAACACTTCCGGTCGAAATCGTAGCCGGCTTCAGCCATCAGCGCATCCGCTCTAACGCGGTCGCCGTCGGCCGCTTTCAGCGCCATGCGATCGCCGATGGCGAACCATGTTTTCTGGAAGTCGATCAGTGTCCCGTCCTTATCGAACAGGATGCCTTTGATGCCGTTCAAGATAATCTACCCCGCTGCCCTTAGCTGGTGGATATGACGCACCAGACCGGCGGTCGAGGCGTCGTTGCGCGCGGCATCTTCCGTTCCTTCCACGACAGGCAGAAGACCAGTCGCCAGTTCCTTGCCGAGTTCGACACCCCACTGGTCGAAGGAATTGATGCCGTAGAGCACCCCTTCCACGAAAACACGATGTTCGTAAAGTGCGATCAGCCGCCCCAGCATATGCGGGTCGAGTTTGCGGTAGAGAAGTGTCACCGACGGCCGGTTGCCCGGGAACACGCGGTGAGGCGCGACGCGGTCGACCTCCTCCACCGGCATGCCTTTGGTCAGCATCTGCCGGCGTGCTTCCTCCAGCGTGCGGCCCTTCATCAAGGCTTCGGACTGCGCCAGGCAATTGGCAAGCAGAAGGTCGTGATGGTGGCGAAGCTCCGGCTCATGCCCTTCGGCTGCCGCGAGGAACTCGACCGGGATGATGTCCGTGCCCTGGTGCAGAAGCTGGAAGAAGGCGTGCTGGCCGTTAGTGCCGGGTTCGCCCCACACCAGCGGGCCGGTCGGCGTCGTCACGCGCAAGCCGTTGACGGTGACCTGCTTGCCGTTCGATTCCATGTCGAGCTGCTGCAGATAGGCGGGCAGCCGCGACAGACGCTGGTCGTAGGGGATGACCGCGCGGGCGGGATAACCGCAGACGACGCGGTGGAAATAGCCGATCAGCCCCATCACCACAGGGATGTTCTGCAACAGCGGTGCGTTCTTGAAATGCTGGTCCATCTCATGCGCGCCGGCGAGGAAATCGCGGAAATTCTTCGGCCCAACTGCAATCATGATCGGCAGGCCGATCGCCGACCATAGCGAATAGCGTCCGCCAACCCAGTCCCAGAAGCCGAACACCCGCTCCGGCGCGATGCCGAAGGCGGCTACCTTGTCGAGCGCGGTGGAGACGGCGGCGAAGTGTTTCGACACGGCCTCCTTGCCGAGCGCCTTTTCCACCCATTTGCGGGCGGTTTCGGCATTGGTCATCGTCTCGATGGTGGTGAAGGTCTTGGAAGCGATGATGAACAGCGTCGTCTCGGGCTCAAGACCCTTCAGCGTGTCATGGATGTGCGCGCCGTCGACATTGGAGACGTAATGCGCGCGCGGTCCGTCATGGTAGGGCGCCAGCGCCAGCGTCGCCATCGCCGGGCCGAGGTCGGAGCCGCCGATGCCGATATTGACGATGTCGGTGATCTTCCTGCCCGTCGCGCCCGGTGCAGCACCGGACCGCACGGCATCGGCAAAGGCAGCCATCGCATCGAGCACGGCCCGCACGTCGCCCATCACATCCTTGCCATCCAGCAGCACCGTGTCGCCGGGACCGTCGCGCAGGGCGGTATGCAGCACGGCGCGCCCTTCGGTGACATTGATCTTCTTGCCCGAGAACATGCCATCCCGGCGCTCCGGCAGCCGGGCCGCGTGCGCCAGCTTGTCCAGCAGTGCCATGGTGTCAGCCGTGACGGCGCATTTGGACCAGTCCAACAAAAGGTCGCCATCAGTCAGCGAGAACTTGGCGAAACGCTGGGGATCGGCCTTGAAGGCCTCGCGCATGTTTTTCGGCGTGTCGGCCTGATCGTCGCGAAGCGCCGTCAGCGCGGAGTGAAGGGGGGCGTCGGTCACGGCCATTCTCCAAAATTTCTCTGCAGCAATGATTTCAGTTCACCTTATCAGACCACTCAGATCATGGAGAGAGTTTGACGCTCGTGTGGATGAAAATTTCAATCGATTTGACTTTTCTGGCCCACGCTGGCGCGGAGTCGGGCCGTCAAGGGATAGATCACTGGCATAAATCCTTACGATTAGAAAAATTCATTGGCGCAACCGGTTGGACCACAGATACGCTCCACTGGTCCAAAAAGAGAAAAATATAGCGCCTGTTCGAGGAAACGCTCATGCCACAGAGAAACGATTCGGCCATATGGTCGGGGCTGTTCCGTATTTCGGCGGAGTCGGGCCAGACCCTTCAGGCCCAGATTCGCCAGGCGATTGTCGCCGCCATTCTCGACCGCCAGATCGCCGCTTCCATGCCGTTGCCGTCCTGCCGCATCCTGGCCGAAAAGCTCGGCGTCGCGCGAGGCACCGTGGTTTTGGCCTTCCAGCAGCTTGTCGACCAGGGCTTTCTCGTCGCGCGCGAGCGGCGTGGCCACTTCGTCAATCCGGAAGTGCTGGCAACGCCGGCCAAGCCGCAGCAGAAGTCTATCGACCAGGCCAATGAGATCGACTGGAAGTCGCGCCGGCAGATCGCCGCAAGCGATATGCCGCGCCCGGCCAAGCAGGAAAACTGGATCAAGTCTTCCTACCCCTTCGTCTACGGTCAGTTCGATCCGGCGCTGTTTCCGACTGCCGAATGGCGCGAATGCAACCGCATGGCGCTGGCCGTTCTCGAAATCCGCAACTGGGCAGCCGACATGGTCGATCGCGACGACCCGCTGCTGATCGAGCAGATCCAGGCGCGTCTGCTGCCGCGGCGCGGCATCTTCGCCAATCCGGACGAGATCATCGTCACGCTCGGTGCGCAGCACGCGCTCTATATGCTGGCGACGCTGCTGATGACCAAGGGCAGCAAGGTCGCCATGGAAGACCCGGGCTATCCCGACGCGCGCTCGATCTTCCGGCTCGCCGGTGCCGACATCCATCCGACCCCGGTGGACCAGTCGGGCATCGTCACTTCCTCGATCCCGAACGATGCCGGCTTCGTCTTCGTGACCCCGAGCCATCATTGCCCGACCATGGTGCCGCTCAGCGCCGAGCGCCGGCAGGATCTTCTGGCGCGCGCCAGCCGCCACAACCAGATCATCATCGAGGACGGCTATGACAGCCAGTTGCTCGATGAAGCGCCGCAGCAGGCATTGAAGAGCATCGATCGCTCCGGCCGCGTCATCTATGTCGGCTCCATGTCGAAGACCTTGGCGCCAGGCCTGCGGCTCGGCTACATCGTCGCCTCGGCCGATCTTATCTCCGAACTCAGGGCGCTGCGCCGCTTTATGCTGCGCCACCCGCCGGCAAACAACCAGCGCGCCGTGGCTTTGTTCCTGTCGCTCGGCCATCACGAGGCGCTGGTGCGCCGCCTGTCGTCGGCCTTTGACGAACGGCGCAAGCGTCTGGTCCAGGCGATCTCGGCCTTCCTGCCGGAATGGCGCTCGACGGATTCGGCTGGCGGCACCTCGCTGTGGCTGGAAGGGCCGCGCGGCACGGATTCGCGCGGGCTTTCCGAGGCCGCCGCTGCCCGCAGTGTCATCATCGAACCCGGCGACCGCTTTTTCGACCAGGCCGACAAGCCTTCCCGCTTCATGCGGCTCGGCATTTCGTCGATCGCGCTCCAGCACATCGAGCCCGGCATCCGCGAACTGGCTACCGCTGCCGGACGCCGACCAGCCGCGGCCTAACCGTAGCCCTCCCAAGCTGTGATGACCTCGCCTGCGCATTCCGATGGATGCGCAGGCGCTTCATCGAATCCAGCCTGAACAAGCCTCATTCTCTGGCCTATCTGGCGGAAATCCGTGGCCCATACGCACGCCGTTTGGCCGCTGCATAGTCTTGCAATCAAGGGGAACGAAGCAGCGTGACCGAAGGCACATTCGGCGCGGGGATGCTTCCAAATACGGTGGAGGTTTCGATGTCGACCGCCCTGGAACAGCATGACCTTACGGTAGTAGACCAACGTTCCCGCCGCTCCGGTGGCCGGGAAGCGCGGCGCGCCATGCGTGCAGCCCCCTTGGCGGACGACGTCCGTCCCATTCGGCCCGGACTGGAAGGTGGCAGGTACAAGCCATTGGGCCAGAACGATCTCGAAAGAATCCACGAAGCGGTCCTGACCCTTCTGGAAACGGTCGGTTTTGCCAATGCGATTCCAAGCTGCATCGAAGCGCTGACGCGCGTCGGAGCAAGCTACAGTGCCGACGGCCGCATCCGCTTTCCCCGCGAACTGGTCATGTCGACCGTCAGGACTGCCGCGCGCAACTTCACGCTGCATGGTCAGGATCCCAGGCACGACATGGTGATCCAGGGCAAGCGCGTCCATTACGGCACGGCGGGTGCCGCCGTTCATCTGGTCGACGTCGAAAAGCGCGAATACCGCGAGTCGCTGCTGCAGGACATTTATGATGCAGCCCGCATCGTCGACGGGCTCGACAACATCCATTTCTTCCAGCGGCCGATGGTGCCACGCGACATCCCAGATCCCGCCGATATGGACTTCAACACGCTCTATGCCTGCGTCATGGGCACGTCGAAGCATGTCGGCACCAGCTTCACCGTGCGCGAGAACGTAGCACCCGCCTTGGAGATGCTCTACGCGATTGCCGGCGGCGAGGAGAATTTCCGCGCCCGGCCGTTCGTCTCCAACTCCAACTGCTTCGTCGTGCCGCCGATGAAATTCGCCGAGGACGCCTGCGGCGTACTGGAAGCCTGCGTGGACGGCGGCATCCCGATCCTGCTGCTCTCCGCCGGTCAGGCCGGAGCTACGGCTCCCGCAGCCATCGCCGGCGCGGTTGTGCAGGCGGTGGCCGAAGTGTTGGCCGGTCTCGTCTACGTCAACGCGCTGAAACCCGGCCATCCAGCCATCTTCGGCACCTGGCCATTCGTGTCGGACCTGCGCACCGGCGCGATGTCGGGCGGCTCGGCCGAGCAGGCGCTCCTGACGGCGGCCTGCGCGCAGATGGCGCAATTCTACGACCTGCCGGGCGGCTCGGCTGCCGGCATGGCCGATTCCAAGCTGCCCGATATCCAGTCCGGCTATGAAAAGGGCATTACCAATGTCATGGCCGGCCTGTCGGGGCTCAACCTCGTCTATGAGTCCGCCGGCATGCACGCCTCGCTTCTCGGTTTCTGCCTGGAAAGCCTGATCATCGACAACGATATGCTCGGCCATTGCCAGCGCTGCGTTCGCGGCATCGAGGTCACCGACGAGGCGCTGTCGATCGATACGATCACCGAAGTTTGCATGAATGGGCCGGGCCATTATCTCGGCAACGAGCAGACGTTGAGGCTGATGCAGACCGAATATTTCTATCCTGCAATCGGCGACCGCTTCAGCCCAAAGGAATGGAACGAGAAGGGGAGGCCCGACATTTTGCAGCGTGCGATCGCTGAAAAGAAAAAAATACTGGCCGAGCGCTTCCCGCGTCACGTTCCCAAGAATATCGATGATCGCCTGCGCGCACGTTTTGAAAATATCCTCCTGCCGCGCAGCGGCATGGGCGGTTAAGTGCGGAATCACCACAGTTGATTGATGGCGGCGTTGCCTCTAAGGAGTTGCCCGTCATCAAGTGGAATCAAGATATGAATGAACGTGTAGCGCTCATTACTGGAGTGACCGGCCAGGATGGAGCCTATCTCGCCGAGTTGTTGCTGAAGAAGGGATATGTGGTCCACGGCATGAAGCGCCGGGCCTCGTCCTTCAATTCGGAGCGCGTCAACCATCTCTATGAAGATCCGCACAACACCGATGTGAAATTCCATCTTCACTATGGCGATATGACGGATTCGACGAACCTCATTCGCCTCATCCAGGAGACGCAGCCGACCGAGATCTACAATCTCGCCGCGCAAAGCCATGTGCAGGTGAGCTTCGAAACGCCGGAATATACGGCCAACGCTGATGGCATCGGCACGCTGCGCATCCTCGAAGCCATCCGTATCCTGGGCATGGAAAAGCGCGCGCGTTTCTATCAGGCTTCGACCTCGGAGCTTTACGGGCTTGTCCAGGAGACGCCGCAACGCGAAACCACGCCGTTCTATCCGCGCAGCCCCTATGCCGCAGCCAAGCTGTACGGCTACTGGATTACGGTGAACTACCGCGAAGCCTATGGCATGCATGCCTCGAACGGCATCCTGTTCAACCACGAAGGACCGACACGCGGCGAGACCTTCGTGACCCGCAAGATCACGCGCGCGGTCGCAGCCATCCATCACGGCATGCAGAACAAGCTTTATCTCGGCAATCTCGACGCCAAGCGCGACTGGGGTCACGCCCGCGACTATGTCGAAGGCATGTGGCGCATCCTGCAGCAGGAAGTTGCGGACGACTATGTGCTTGCCACCGGCGAAACGCATACGGTGCGTGAATTCGTCGACCTGGCGTTCGGCGAGGTTGATCGTCGCATCGAATGGACCGGGTCCGGCGTCGATGAAAAGGGCATATGCGCCAAGAGCGGAGAGATACTGGTCGAGATCGACAAGCGCTATTTCCGTCCGACCGAAGTCGATTTGCTGCTCGGCGACCCGAGCAAGGCACGCGAAAAGCTGGGCTGGGCGAGCTCGACGCCGTTCAAGGATCTGGTCAGCGAAATGGTCCAGAGCGATCTGCGCGTCGTGTCGCGGGAAGCGTGGCGCAATGATCGTTGATTTTGGCTGCGAACCCGGCTGCACATCGAATTTGATCGACGCAGCCGGTTCCTGTTAGTCGAAGGAATGTCCACCCAGTTTCCGTTACTTGATCGAGTGTGATCGACGGCGTCTAGCCGCCCGATACACAGAAGGATGCCGAGGTCCGAGTATGTCCAAGACGCCTTCCGAGATTTTTGGAAGCGTGCACTACCAGAGGCACAATGCGCGTCGCCTGGAGCATCTCGCACGCCTGTCGTTGCCTATAGAGAAGTCGGACGTCCTCGAATTGGGTTCGGGGCCTGGCGACCATACGACTTTCTTTCTGGATCGAGGCTGCAGCGTAACCGCGATCGATGCGCGTCAGGAAAATCTTGATCTTCTCAATCAGCGCCTGAACCCGAAGGGCGCAGGGAAAGTATCGACGGTTCTTGGAGACCTCGAGCGTCCGGGCGACGTAGACGTGAAGCCGCATTCGATCGTCTATTGTTACGGGCTGCTCTATCACCTTGGCGATCCGGAAACTGCGTTGAACTGGATGGCATCGCGCTGCGAAAAGATGCTTCTGCTTGAAACCTGTGTTTCCTTCGGGTCCGAAGACAAGCTTGTGGCGGTGGCAGAAAAGAAAGAAATGGCCTCGCAGTCGTTCAGCGGCACAGGCACGCGTCCGACGCGGGCCTGGCTGCATAATCGCCTGAACAAACTGTTCTCGCACGTCTATGTCCCGGTCTTTCAGCCCTACCACGAAGAATTCCCGACGGACTGGACGCGCAAGGATGCGTGGGGCTCCCATGCGCGCGCGATTTTCGTGGCGTCGAGGCAGGCTATCAGCAACCCAATGCTTCTCGATTTCCTTCCTCCCCGTCAGACGCGCGGATGAGCGGGCCTATGAATATGCCAGCCACGCGTCGGCTACTGATCATCGACCCGATTTTTCGCGGCAGCCGCCTCTATTACAGTGCGATGGCTGCTGCAGGTGCATTTGCGCAAGGCTGGGAAGTGCACATCCTTACGCGCGAGGAAGCAGAAACCGAGCATTACTTCGAACTCTTCGAAGGCGTGCCCGTCACCTTGCATCGCAAGGTGCCGTTGCCTGCCGGATTTTGGTACGGAAAGGTCGGTGCCGAGGCCGTCGAAGCACTGATTGGCGCGTTGGTTTCGCTGCACAAGGAGTTCCAGTTCGAGCGCATTCTGGCAGCGGGCATCAACGAACTGAATCGCGAGTTCACCGATGCGTGCGTTGCTCACAGAAATGAACTCAGGGCCACGCTCGGGCGCACACCCCTGGTGGCGATAGAATACGATGCCCGCTACCTGCTTCGCGGCTTGCAGGCGCCGCGACCACGCAATCCGATCGAGCGCCTGCGGCGCGAATTCCGGGTCTGGTTCCGTCGCGAAAGGCAGCGTCAAAATCTGCGTTCCCTGCGCCGTGCGATACCGGGGCTGCGTGTTGCCATTCTCGATGAAAGGGCGTTCGACCGGACGCTGGCAACGCGAATCGGGCGTTCGTTCCTCGTCCAGCTTCCGGATCCGCCGCCGCGCTATGTCGGTCCGGCTCCTTTGGCGCCGGACGCGAGCGAAGTTCACGACAAGACCAGGGTTCTTCTCGTCGGCCTGCAATCGAAGCGCAAGGGCATCGAGGACTTTACGCGGCTTCTTCAGGCGCGCCCGAACCTCAAGGAACGCTTCCAGTTCGTGCTATGTGGTTCGCTCGTCGCCGAAAGCGAACCACTGCGGCCGAAACTGGTGGCCGCCCGCAAGGCCGGGCTCCTGGAATGGGTGGACGAATATCTGCCTGAAGCCGAGATTCAGCGCCGCTACAGCGAAACGGACTATGTCCTGCTTCCCTATGCGCGCGACTTCGAAAGCTCGAGCGGTGTCATGGCAAACGCGGCAAGGTCCGGCAAGCCGATCATAGCGACCGATCACGGCTGCGTCGGCTACCGGGTTCAGCGGTTTGGAATGGGCTTCGTCTATCCATCGGCAAATATTGCTAAAATGGCGGAAGTCCTTTTTTCCTTGCCGCGCCCCTCGGAACCAGAGTATCAGGGCCTTTCCACCAACTGTATTAACTACGCTCGGAACAATTCGGTCGACGAGTTCCAACGAATTTTGTTGAGCGCGTGAGAATATTGCGGAACTATGACAGAACAAAATACTCCACTCATCGCGCTTCTTGATACTTCTGTCTGTACAAAAAATCTGGGTGACCAGATTATTATGGATGCAGTCAATACTCAGTTGAGGCGAATCTATCCGCGCAGCTTTTTCTGCTCTTTGCCAACGCACGATTATTTGTCGAGCGAAAGCTTCAAGATCCTCGAGCAGAGTCCGTTCGCGATTGTCGGCGGCACAAATCTGCTTACTGCAGATATGTGGAAATATAATCAGTGGAAAGTAAGCTACAAAGACTACTTCAGATTGAAGAACGTCATTTTGATGGGCGTGGGTTGGTGGCAGTACCAGAAGGAGCCGACCTTCTATACTCGCACTCTTCTCAAGCGTTTTTTGCATGGAAACATGCTGCATTCGGTCAGAGACGGATATACCCAGCGCAAGCTGCAGGAGATGGGGCTTCCCAACGTCGTCAACACCGGGTGCATGACCCTGTGGGATCTCGATGCCGAGCACACGAGCCAGATTCCGCAGCGCAAGGCGGAGAACGTCATCTTCACCCTGACCGACTACAAGCCGCATCCTGAAAAAGATAAGTATCTTTTCAACATTCTGGCGAAGCAATACAACAAGGTGTATCTCTGGCTGCAGGGATCGCGCGACCTCGAATACTCCAAGTCCATCTGCGGCACGCGCGCCGAGATCGTCGATCCGACACTGAAGGCTTTCGACGAGGTGTTGTCGTCGAACCTTGACCTTGAATATGTAGGCACGCGCTTGCATGCGGGAATACGCGCACTGCAGCACAAGCGCCGCACCATGATCGTCTCGGTGGACAACAGGGCCACGGAAATGGGTCGTGACTTCAACCTGCCCGTTATCGAGCGCAAGGATGTCGGAAATTTGAAGACCTTGCTCGCCGAGGACCGGGCTACGGTAGTCAACCGGCCGGTCGAGGCGATCGAGGCCTGGAAGCGACAATTCTCTCAGCCAAATGGCTCTGCTCTTTAAGGCTGGTCACCATGAGAGTGCTATCCATCGGATCGAGCGACAAGGCAGGCGGCGCAGCAATCGCTGCTTACCGGCTGAATGCCGAGCTGGTTTCCCAGTTTCGCACCCGCCTGATCAGTGCGGTTGCACGGAAGGTCACCAACGAAAAGGACGTCATAGATATCGGCCGCGAGGGCAGCCCTTATGCTCGGCGCCTACGCCAGCTGACTGGGGCGTTTCAGAAATGGAGCGGCTGGCAATATCGGTTCCTTCCTGTGCAGCGGCAGCGAATCCTTGCCACGGCACGAAGATTTGAGCCTGATGTCATCAACCTTCACAATCTGCATGGCGGGACGCTGGACGGTTTTTTCCAGACCGACCTGATAGTGGATCTTTCTCAAATAGCGCCTGTTGTCTGGACACTTCACGACATGTGGGCGCTGACGGGGCATTGCGCCTATTCGATGGGATGCGATCTTTGGCGAGACGGCTGCGGCCCTTGCCCGCATATGAATTTCTATCCTCCCATAAAGAAGGATCAATCGGCCGGCCTGTGGCGGTGGAAGCGCAGCATCTACGCACACAGCGATCTTACCGTCGTTACGCCGTCGAAGTGGCTTGGGCAGCTCTGCCACGATACCAAGCTGGTCGTGCCCGAAAATATCAGGACGATTCCGAATGGCATTGATCTTGATCTGTTCTCTCCCGGCAGCAAGAAGGCAGCACGCCAGTCGCTCAGGATTGCAGAAGACGCAAAAGTGCTTGTGTTTGCGGCCGAACGGGTCGGCGGCAATGCGCGAAAGGGCGGCAAGGCCCTGGAGGTTACTCTTCGCAGGCTGAACGAAGTGGCGACCTCCAGAATTGATGTGCTGCTGGTGGGAGAGGGTGAGCTTCCCTGGATTCGCGAACTGACGAATATCAAGTCACGGCGTATGGGGTATATCTCCAAGGAATATGAGCTAGTTAAGATATTCCGTGCGGCCGATCTCTTTCTTTTTCCGACGGAAGCGGATAATTTACCCAATACGTTGGTGGAGGCGATCGCCTGCGGCTTACCGGCTGCGACGTTCGATGTAGGGGGTTGCGGAGAAGTCATAAAAGACGGAACCAGCGGATTGCTTGGCTCCGTCGAAAGTCCGGACAAGTTAGCTGATCGAATTTGGCACTATCTAGACAATCCCGAGTCATTGGCTCGGCTGTCAGCTTCCTCTCGGGAATATGCGCTTAATTTTAATGTCAAGCTGATGGCCAGACGCTACATGGATCTTTTTGTTGAAGTTAGTAATCGGCGGGCGAGAACAAAACAGGGCGCATTGTTAAGCGCGTAGAGCTGCCAGTATCAAGATGTCCGAGTATGAACGACTTGTTCGTTATTATGGCGAAAACGCCGAAGACTGTTTGCTTTGGCATCTCTTCGAGGACAGGTCGACTGGATTCTATGTAGACGTCGGCGCCTTTGATGGCGTCTATTTGAGTAATACATTCTCATTCGAGCAGCAGGGATGGCGCGGAATTTGCGTTGAGCCCCATCCGGAATACTCCAGGATTTGCGAAAAAAATCGCCCGCTCGCGCGCACGCTTCAGTTGGCTTGCGTCGACGATGAGAACCTGCGCGAGGTTCCCTTTTATACCGAAGAGATAGGCGTCTATTCCCGGCTGGAACTGGAAGAGGGGGACGTCAAGCAACTCAAGGCGTCCTATAAGAAGCACGATCTCAAGGTTGAGGGTTTCGACAGAACCGTAGTCGCTGCCCGAACGCTTTCCAGCATCATTAGCGAGTATGCGCCGAAAGAAGTGATCGACTTCATCTCCATTGATGTGGAAGGCGGTGAAATACGCGTTCTGAACGGTCTGGGGCTGGACAAAATCCGGCCGCGGGCGCTGGTCATTGAAGCCAACAACGCCGAGCAGGCGGAGCACCTTGACTCCTATATGGACAGTTTCGGCTACAAACTCGGTCGAAAAATAGCCCAGAACCGCATCTTCGTCGCGGCCGAGGAAGACGCCAAGAAACTTCAGTCGTATCAAATGCAGTGTTTCGTAGAGAAGCAGACGCATCCGAAAGGTGCGCAGTATTCGTTTCCCGGCATTGTTCGCGGAAAGATAATCGATGAGATAAGAGACCAGAAACTGCATAAGGCTTTTCTTGATATCGGCCGTATTCGCGCGAAAGCGGACGTCAAGGAAAAGGAAGCAACGCATCTCACCGGAACACTGGCTGCCGCACGCGAGCGCGCTGCAGCAGTTGAAAAGGCGTTAAAAGAAACGCGCAAGGAAAACGTGGCGTCCGAGAGGGCGCTGAAAGTGCTCCGCGCGCGAGCGACCGATCTGGAAACGATCCTGAAAACGGTCAGGGCCCAGCGCGCTACGGCTCAACGCACATCGGAACTCCTACGCCAACGTGGCGCTGATCTTAACCGGGCCCTGGAAAGAGCCCGGCAGCACACCACGTTGCTTGACCAGAAAGATGCCGAGATCGGGCAGAAGAACATCGAGATTGCACGCAAGAGCGCGGAGGCGAAGCGGTATCGCGTTCGGCAGCGCCAGCTTGATCTTGAATTGGCGCGGGCGCGCGCCACTGCAGCCTTGCTGGTCAAAAGGGACGCCGAGATAGAGCGCCGACGTTACCGGCAACAGGAACTCGATGCCCGCGTTCATCAGCTTCAAAATTCATTTCGTGCAATTCTTGCTTCTTTGTGGCGCCGCATGACCCGCGGAACGCCGAAGGGCGGCGGAGATGGCTGACCGTCAATCCGGTCCCATCGCACACGATCGAACAAAAAGCGCTTCAATGTCAGTAGCCGTCGTCAACGCCATCCGGGGGCAGGGCGGCGCAGCACTTGCTGCCCAGCGTTTGCACGCGTCGCTGGGACAGGCAGGCCTGGACGCACGCTTTGTTTGTCTTGATGGATATCAAGCCGGTGATCTGCATCCGCAGCATTCCAACAATCCGCTTGAGGCTGCGAGCCGTTTTGCGCTTCGCGCGGTTCGCTCGGCGCAGGCAAGAGCGGGTACGGCCCTGCGCCCGAAATTGGCCGAGACATTCGAACTCCAGCCGATCATACCGCAGAAAGCGGCTCGGCTCTCAATTCCGTCCTGCGACATCGTGAACCTGCATTGGGTATCGATTTTTCTGACCCCTGAAACCATTGCCTGGATTGCCGAGACACGCGCCCCGATCGTCTGGACACTTCATGACATGGTGCCATTTACCGGAGGCTGCCACTACGACAATGGATGCGGGCGTTTTGAGGAGGCTTGCGGCCAATGTCCGCAGCTTTTCAGACCGGGACCAAACGACCTTTCGCGTCGAAATTTCGAGCGGAAACGCCGCGCATATTCCAGTATCCCTGCCGATCGCCTGACCATCGTCGCGCCAAGCCGATGGATGGCTGAACAATGTGCGCAGAGCGCATTGCTTGGCGAGCGGCGGATCGAGGTGATACCCAACTCTGTCGACCTGCAAACATTCTCACCTCGACCGAAAGACGAGGCTCGCCACGGTTTGGGGCTGCCTCTGGACCGGCCTATTGTGCTGTTGGTGTCTGCCAATCTGTCGAACGGAAGAAAGGGGGGCCAGTTCGTGGCGCAGATCATGGAACGCTTCCGCGCTGATCTGCCGGAAGCCCTTCTTGTCACTGTGGGCGGTGGCAAGCTCCCTTCGGCAGTAGAACACCGATCCCTCGGAACCATTCGCGACGATCGGGAAATGGCTGTGGCCTATGCCGCGGCGGACATAACCATTCTCCCTTCGCTTCAAGACAATCTGCCCAATACAATGCTCGAATCCATGGCCTGCGGCACGCCGGTCGTGGGCTTCAACACGGGTGGAGTGCCCGACTTCGTCCTGCCTGGTCAAACTGGCGCGCTGGCTCCTGCCGGAGATGCCGGGGCTTTCGGCGAAGTCGCTCTGCGGATATTGAAATCGGACAGGACCGGAATGGCGCAGAATGCCCGCAGGCTGATAGAACGGGAGTGTGCTTTCGACGTTCAGGCGCAGCGCTACAAGGCGTTGTTTGGCGAACTCGCCGACCGCAATAGGCTTTAGGGAAAGCCTGATCGGAAGAGGTATCTTCCGAGGATGATCTCGATGAAAGGTTTCAACTTGGCTCAACTCGTTGGGAATGAAATGCCGGTGGAAGAAAAATTCGCGCGCGGGTTCCGCCCGAAGGACTGGATGTCCGACCATCAAGGCTTCATGCCGGACACTGCCACGATATTCGATGTCGGCGCCAATGTCGGGCAGACGACTGCGGTGCTGCTGGAAGCGTTTCCCGGCGCGCAGATCCATGCCTTCGAGCCGTTTCCGGCATCCGCGGCAAAGCTCAAGGCCCGTTTTCGAAACCAGCCGAGGGTAATCTGCGTCGAGGCGGCGGCCGATGCGGTAAATGGAACCAAGACGATGCATGTACACGCTGAATTGAGCGTCACCAACTCGCTGCTTCCGTTTCACGAAGACTCGGGCAAATACATGCCGCAATCCGCGCCTTCGACCGAGTGCTCGGTCAAAGCGGTTTCGCTTGATGCCTATTGTGCTTCGGAAGGCATCGCCGGCATCGACCTGTTGAAGATCGATACGCAAGGGTTCGAACGCCAGGTTCTTGAGGGAACCCAAGGCCTTTTGTCGCGAAATGCCGTCGCGTCCGTTTATTGCGAGATGATTTTTGTGCCCGTCTATGAGGGACAGGCGACCTTCTATGACGTCGCCGGCTATCTCGGCAGGTTCGGCTATGCGCTGTATGACTTCTACGACTTCGTCTACGATGCGTCAGGTCAGCTCAAATGGGGGAACGCCGTCTTCCGCCCGGCAAAGCCATGACCTGACGACGAAGCGGCGTCAGGCCCGGTCTGGAATGGATCGGGCTACAGATATTCGGCCATGCTGGGCTTCAGCCGCCGATAAATCCAGGTTGATATGGCTCCGATGACGCATATCGCCGAGACGTAGTAGGGGATGCTGTCCATCGTGCCTGCCGTTACGGTCGATGTGTCGATGGTCCAGCGGCAAAATTCGAGCAGGAAGAAAACGGGATTTCCGACCGAGATCGTATGGAATATCCCGGTGACGTGCTCCGGCTTCCAGAATATCGGCAATATCCACATGCCGAACCTTGAGATCATCCCCACGACGTTCCCGACGTCCCTTACGAAGACGTTGATCGATCCTGCCGCAAGCGCAAATAACGCAGCCACGGACAGCAGCGTCACGAAGGCAAAAGGAAATAGAAACAGCGAGTAGCCAGGGCGCCATCCCATGAACAGCGCGAGGATGAAATATATCGAAAACAGAATTATGCTGACAGTGGCTTCTGCGAGGACGACGCCAAGAAATATGCTTATCGGGCTCGCGGTCGACTGATTCAGTATCGTTTTGTATTTTATGAAAACGTTGCATCCGGAAATAAGGATACGAATAAAACACTGCCACGCGATGTAGCCGGTTCCCATATATATGAAATAGGATGGCCCGTTCACATTGAAGAGTGTTCTTTTGAACACGAACCATATCAGGAACAGGATGGCGATCGGCTCGAAGATCAGCCACAGGAACGACAGCGCGCGATTTGCCGTCATCGAGCGCAGCTCGCGCCGCCAGATTTCCCGTGTCAGGGATCCTTGGCCCGGCTTTGTCAGTTTGGACGCCACAAAAGCCATCGCTCAAGACACCTTTGCCACTTGGTCATTTTCAACTGACCACGAAAGGTTGAAATCTATCTGGCCAACGCAGTTCTTCGGCGGAGACAAGACAGTAAACGGGGTGACTAGGTCGATGATGTGATGGATGGTTTTTCGGTTGTCGGAACGAATGTCGCAGGTCAGGTAGTAGTGCCCGGTGACGATCGGGTTCAGGAACGAGCACGCCACGTTGACTGTCCCCGGGGCCTTCCGGTTCTTGAGCTTGTAGATCTGGCCGCCAAGGACGTCGCCATTGCGGGTTCTTATGGACAGGCCGATGCTGAGATCGTTGATTGCACGCTCGGTGGCCGCCGTGATCTTGATCGTATAGTGCTGCCCGGACGATAGTTGACGCGTCGGCCGGCCCTTTTCGTCGACGATTTCCACTGCTTCGATACTGGCGCCGCCATTGTTGACGATCATGGCCGGAGGAGGCTCGCTCCTTGCCGCTTCCTTCTCGGATATGCCTTTTTTCTCGGTCTTCGCCGATGGTGCGGCCGCCTTGGTTGCGGATTTGTCCGTTGAGATAAGGTCGAGCAAATGCTGTTTGCGGGCAGCAGACGACATCATCATGGTCGCCGAATATTGCGTGATGACCTCGGATGGGGGGCCGTTCATGACGACCTTTCCTTCATCGAGCCAGACGACGCGATCGCACAAACTCGTCATCGTGGCGACGCTATGGGACACAATAAGCGCTGCAGCCCCGCTTCCGATGAGTTCCCGCATCCGCGCGGCACTTTTCGCGGAGAACGCGGCATCACCGACCGACAGGATCTCGTCGACGATCAGTATGTCTGGATTGATGCTGGTGACGATGGCGAACGACAAGCGCGCTTTCATGCCGCTCGAGTAAAATTTGACCGGCCGATTTATATGCTGCCCGATGTCTGCAAACTCGATGATCTTCTCTTCCAGACCCTTCATGGTCTTCCGGTCGATTCCGAGAACGGCACCGTAGTAATATATGTTTTCGATGCCGCTATATTCGGGATTGATTGCCGATCCCAATTCCAGCATCGCCGAAACCCGACCTTCTATCTTCACCGTTCCCGAAGTTGGCGGAACGACCCCCGATATCATCTTGAGCAGTGTCGATTTGCCGGCGCCATTGTGGCCGATTATGCCGACGACCTCGCCACGCGAAAGCTTTAGCGAAACATCGTCGACAGCAACAAACGACCGATCCAGTATCGCCCGGCTGGGAAACAGCGCGTTTCGGAGGGCTCGACCAGGCGATTGCTTCGCTGAAAATTTCTTCGTGAGATTTTCAATTTGAAGAACTACGTCTTGCAAGGTCGATTTTCCTCATATCGCCGCCCAAACGGCGAGAGCCTGACGCCGTCGATCATGCGTCAGCACGCACTAGCATTGTTTCTGCCGAAACGGCAATTGCGTGGTGGTCGGCTTCGATTTGTCGCTTCCTCGCCTTCGGCGGAAGTCGATTTTGGGAATGAGCGAGTGGTGCCGCTTAGGTGACTCGAACACCTGACCCCATCATTACGAATGATGTGCTCTACCAACTGAGCTAAAGCGGCAACTCTTTTCACGCTGACGCGCGAAACAGTGGGCGCGTGATATCTGCATTGCGCGGCAAATTCAAGCCGCTATCGCGTAATTTGCAAATACCGTTGCACAGCGTGGTGCGCCGATGAAACCGGCGCCTGACACGCCTCGCCTCGTCGGCGAACACGGTCTGTGAACTTCATATACGCCGGGCCAGCGAGCGCCTACGCTGCCAGGCGCAGTTTAGCCGCCGCATATTCGTCGGCCAAGCGGTCGACAAGGGCGGATACCGGGCCTACTTCACCCACCGCGCCGATACCCTGGCCGCAGCCCCAGATGTCCTTCCAGGCCTTGGACCTGTCGCCGCCGAAATTCATCGTCGAAGGGTCGGAGACGGCGAGATTGTCCGGGTCCATGCCGGCGGCGCGCACGGAACCCTTGAGGTAATTGCCATGGATGCCGGTGAAGAGATTCGAATAGATAATGTCGGCAGCCTTCGATTCGACGATCATCTGCTTGTAAGGATCCGCGGCGCGGGCTTCCGTCGTGGCGATGAAGGGCGAGCCGATATAAGCGAGGTCGGCGCCCATCGCCTGAGCGGCAAGCACCGCCCCGCCATTGGCGATAGCGCCGGCCAGCAGAAGCGGGCCGTCGAACCATTGCCGGATTTCCTGTATAAGGGCGAAAGGCGACAGCGTGCCGGCATGGCCACCGGCCCCCGCCGCCACCGCGATCAGTCCGTCTGCACCCTTTTCGATTGCCTTGCGGGCATGACGGTCATGGATGATATCGTGAAGGACGATGCCGCCATAGGAGTGGACCGTCTGGTTGACTTCTTCCACCGCGCCGAGCGAGGAGATGACGATCGGCACCTTGTATTTGACGCAAAGCTCAAGATCGTGCTGCAAACGGGTGTTGGACTTGTGGACGATCTGGTTGACCGCGAAGGGAGCAGACGGCCGATCGGGATTGGCGGCATCATAGCTGGCGAGATCTTCGGTGATTTCGGCCAGCCAGTCATCGAGTTGTGATTCGGGCCGCGCGTTCAGCGCCGGAAACGAGCCGACGACGCCGGCCTTGCATTGCGCCAGCACCAGCGGCGGGTGAGAAATGATGAAAAGTGGCGATCCGACGGCGGGTATGCGCAGGTTTTTCTTCAAAATGTCAGGTAGCGCCACTGCTTAAGCCTCTCGCTAAAATATTGACGTTTGCGTAAACGTAATCTGTTTTAGCAGATCGATTCCAGCGGGCAATCAGCAATTCTGACAGAATTGATACAAACTTTGCGGGGAAAATCGTCGTTGCGGCCGAATTGAGGAGGCTAATTGCCCCCCCTGGCC
Organism: Mesorhizobium sp. CCNWLY176; assembly: GCF_037153935.1. NCBI lineage: Bacteria > Pseudomonadati > Pseudomonadota > Alphaproteobacteria > Hyphomicrobiales > Phyllobacteriaceae > Mesorhizobium > Mesorhizobium sp. CCNWLY176. Next base: position 121,214 of record NZ_JBBBDZ010000015.1, on the reverse strand, counting down.
GTTGCTTGATTACGCGGCTACGTCTAACCATCTGGTAGCACTTACTTTCATCGTGGGGAAAACGGTTTGGATGCGATCGAAAAGGCGATCCGAAACGCCTTCGAAAAAGGAGATGCCGATGATCGGGCCTTCCGCGAGAGGGTCTATCGTTCGGCATTTGCCGCCCTTGACCGCGCGCTCAAGGCAAATCCCAGCCTGACGGTGGAGGCGGCGATCAACCGCCGCAAGGCGATGCAGGCCAAGATCACCGAGATCGAATCGGAATTCCAGCCTGCCGTGCCGGCGATCGAGCCGGGGCTCGACGATGTCCGCCCCGAGCGCGGCGGCGCTTCGACGGCTTCGACGCCGGAAATTGCTGTCGACGGTCCGGCAGGTGCTGCGGTACCGCGCGTCGACATGCCTGACCGGGGAGAAACCACGAGCGCCGGGCCGCTTGCCGGCGACAGGGCAACGCCCGTCGAGCCCGACCGCAACGAGGCGCGGGCGCGCAGGTTCCACATACCGTTCACCCGGATTTTCGTCACCGCGACCGTGCTCGCCGCGATCGGCATCGGCGGATGGTGGGCCTACCAGACCGGCCTGCTGAAATCGCCAGCTGAGCGCGACACTTCGGTTCCCAACCCACCGGCGGCGACCCAGAGCGAGGATTTCATTCCGGAAAACGAAGGTGCTCCGATAAGGCCGGGACAGGCTGACGCGAACCGCAACTGGATCAGTGTCTTCTCACCCGAGGACGCCACGAAGGTGACGACGCCGGGAGATTCGAAGGCCGAAGTCATGCAGGATGCGTCGGGCAGCTTCCTGCGCATACGTTCCGGCCAGTCGGGCGCGACCGTGCTGTTCGATATCGGCCAGGGCGTGCTCGAGCAGGTCGGTGGCAAGTCGGCCACCTTCGACATCGTTGCCCGCGGCGAGGATGGCAAGGAAACCCAGATGTCGGTGGACTGCAACTTCGGCGAACTCGGCGACTGCGGACGCAAGCGCTACGCGCTCGGCCAGGAGGAGGGCGATTATCTTTTCGAGATCGATTTCGCCAAGAAGAAACCCGGCGCAGGCGGCACCATCGCTATCAATTCCGATGTTGCCGGCGAGGGCAGGGCGGTAGATATTTACGCGATCAAGGTTTCGATTTCGCAGTGACTTCCGCCCCTACCTGGGGTTTGTTGAGATTCAGGTCAGGTCGTGCCGAAAATGATGGGTTTCGAGAACCGGAGCGGAGCGTACATTTGGGTACGTGAGCACCGGAAGCGCAGAAAACTGTCATTTGCAGGCCGACATCACCTGAATACCAACAAATCCTAATCCAGCAGCGCCTGCAGCGTCTCTATCCGATCGGCCTCCGCCGTCGGCTTGTCCCAGCGCAGCCGTGAAATGCGCGGAAAGCGCATGGCAACGCCGGATTTGTGCCTTGTCGAGCGGTTCAGCCCCTCGAAGGCGACTTCCAGCACCAGCCCCTGTTTGCGGTCGGCGCGCACGGAACGCACCGGCCCGAAACGTTCGATGGTGTTGTCGCGGACATATTTGTCAATCTGGCGCAGTTCCTCGTCGGTGAAGCCGAAATAGGCCTTGCCGACCGGCACCAGTTCCTCGCCGCCTTCCGGCCCGGACCAGACGCCGAACGTGTAGTCGGAATAGAAGCTGGAACGCTTGCCGTGGCCGCGTTGCGCATACATCAGAACGGCATCGACGATGAAAGGGTCGCGCTTCCACTTGAACCACGGGCCTTTGGGTCGGCCGGCGAGATAGGGCGAGTCCTTGCGCTTGAGCATGACGCCCTCGATCACCGGATGCGGCGGATTGCGGCGCATGTCTTCAAGCGCTGCCCAATCAGCAAACGGCGCCAGTGGCGACAGGTCGAAGCGCGTCGGATCCAGCTTGGCCACGAAAGCTTCCAGCCGGGCGCGGCGCTCGATGAAGGGCAGGGCGCGCAGATCCTCTGCGCCGTCCTGCAGCAGGTCGTAGCAGCGCACGAAAACCGGATGGCTCTGCTGCATCTTGGGCGTCACGGTCTTGCGGTTCAACCGTTGCTGTAGATCGGAGAACGTGCCGGTTTCATGCGCCGGATCGCCAACCAACAACTCGCCGTCCAGCGCGCCGTCGAAGGCCATGGCCTCGACGAGATCGGGAAAGGCCGGTGAAACGTCATCGCCGGTGCGCGAATAGAGCCGCCTGACCCCACCCTCGCAGACGGCCTGCACGCGGATGCCGTCCCACTTCCATTCCGCGGCATAGTCGGCGGGGTCGAGCTTTTCGAGGTCGCCGTCACCGACCGGATTGGACAGCATGACCGGCCGGAACAGCGCCTTGGCGGTCTTTTGCGGACGCTCTGTCTTGCCTTCCAGCCATGCGAACAATTCCGTGTAGGGCGGCACCAGCCCATGCCACAGCTCCTCGATTTCCGTGACGTCGACCGATCCGAGATTGGCCAGCGCCTGCTTTGCAAGGCGCGCCGAAACGCCGATGCGCAGGCCGCCGGTCACCAGCTTGATGATGGCGTATCGCGCCGAGATGTCGGCCCGGTCGAGCAGGCGCACCAGCACTTTTGGCCCGTCAGACCGGCTCGCCGATTGCAGCGCGCCGACCACATCGGCAAGCGTCGGTTGGCTGTTGGCGGTGAGGTGCGCGTCCGGCTCTGGCCAAACCAGCGAGACGGTCTCTGCGAGATCCCCGACATAATCGTATGAGTAGCCGAACAGCACCGGGTCCATGCGCTCGGTGACCAGCATGCGCAGCATGGCCGGCTTCACCGCCGCGATCGACAGGTCGCCGGTGAGGGCTGCCAGCGCCAGCCCGCGATCGGGGTCTTCGACCGTGCGGAAATAATCGGTCATCAGCGTCAGCTTGCCGTTGCGCGACGGCGTCAGCACCAGCCGGTCGAGGAGTTCGGCGAAGCGGTTCATCGCTCAATCGCCCTCGTCTTCGTAGCCGACCAAATGCAGCGGGCTCGCCGTGATGCCGTTAAGCTCGCACCAGCGCACCAGCGCTTCCTCGCGGCCATGCGTTACCCAGACTTCGCCCGCTCCGGTCTCGGTGATCGTCTCGGTGAGTTCGTCCCAGTCCGAATGATCCGAAATGATCAGCGGCAGTTCGACGCCGCGCTGTTTGGCGCGCTGGCGGATGCGCATCCAGCCGGAGGCGAAGCACGAAACCGGGTCGGGAAAGCGCCGCGCCCAGCGGTCGGCGAAGGCCGAAGGCGGGCCGACGACGATGGCGCCGGCGAAGTCGGTTTTCGCACCGCTGTCCACCGTTGCCGGCTGGAGATCGCCGAGCGCAATGCCCTGGCTCTCGTAATAGTCGCAGAGCTTCGCCAGCGCGCCGTGGATGAAAATCGTCCGCTCGTAGCCGGCCTCGCGCAGCAGCTTTATCACACGCTGCGCCTTGCCGAGCGCATAGGCGCCGATCATATGCGCGCGCTCGGGAAACTGTTCGGCCGACTTCAGCACCCGCGCGATTTCGCCGCTATCCGGCGGGTGCTTGAACACCGGCAGGCCGAAAGTCGCCTCGGTGATGAACACGTTGCAGCGGATCGGCACGAAGGGCGCGCAGGTCGAATCCGCCCGGCGCTTGTAGTCGCCGGAAGCGACGATGCGCATGCCGTCCTTTTCGACGCAGATCTGGGCCGAGCCGAGCACATGGCCTGCCGGGTGAAAGGTCACCGCAACACCGTTGACGTCGATCGTCTCGCCAAGCTTTGCCGCCTGCGTCGTGCCGGCAAAATCCGCGCCGTAGCGCAGGCCCATGATGTCCAGCGTCTCGGGCGTCGCCAGCACCGAGCGGTGGCCCGAGCGGGCATGGTCCGAATGGCCATGCGTGATCAGGGCGCGGGCGACCGGCCGGACCGGGTCGATGTAGAAATCGCCGGGAGGGCAATAGAGCCCTTCCGGGCGGGTGTGGAGCAGGTCGCGTGCGCGCATCCGCTCAAGATAGGGTTTTGTAGCGTCCAGAAAAGCCTGTTGAATTTTGCTCCTGACAAGCGATATAGCGCTCCACCGGCGCTTCCGCCGCAGGAATGCGCCACTTGAAACCCTTGCAAACCTCTTCCGGTGACCTGCTGGCGGACCGCCGCGCCGATTACGCCGAATTTCTGTTCGGGTCGGGTGATCACGCCGCCGCCGCCGAACTGATGCTCGGCGCGGTCGAGCTTACGCCGGCATGGGCGATGGGCTGGTTCCGGCTCGGCGAAATGCACGAGGCCGCCGGCAATCTCGCACAAGCGGCGGAAGCCTGGCGCATGGTGCTGAAGCTGGAGCCGCTGGATCGTCCCGGCGCTGCGCTGAAGCTGGAGCTGATCGGCGCTGCGGAAGCCGCCGACGCACCGCCCAGCGCCTTCGTCGAGGCCCTGTTCGACCAGTATGCGCCGAAATTCGACGACGCGCTGGTCAACAAGCTCGAATACCGCGTGCCGGACCTTCTGGCCGAGGCGATCCGCGCCGCGCATGCCGGGCGTTTTGGTCGTGCGATCGATCTCGGTTGCGGCACCGGGCTAATGGGCGAGCGTCTGCGCCCATCCTGCGTTCATCTGGTGGGCTACGACATCTCGGCCGAGATGCTGCGCAAGGCGCGCGACAAGGCCGTCTATGACGAACTGGTCAAGGCCGATCTGCAGACGCTTGCCTATGACGGCGCGCCGGCCGATCTCGTCACGGCAGCGGACGTGTTCATGTATGTTGGCGCGCTCGACGGCGTTTTTAACACCGCGGCGGTGATGCTGAAATCCGAGGGGCTGTTCGCCTTCTCTGTGGAGCTTTTGCGTGGCGAGGGGGATTTTGTCCTTCAGCCATCGCGGCGTTACGCGCATTCGGACGGCTATGTGCGCGGCATGCTTGCCGCGAACGGCTTTGCGCCGCTTTCCATCGAGACCGCCGTGATCCGGCAGGACCGCCGCGAGCCGGTGGACGGGCTGATCGCGGTGGCGCGCAAGGCATAGCGCGGGCGTTCCCCTCCCCCTTGAGGGGAGGTGGCGGCGAAGCCGACGGGTGGGGTCGCTGCGGCAGTGCTCGACGTTCCTTTGCGCCGTGCGCTGCCTTGACCGACCCCCTCTGGCTGCTTTGCAGCCATCTCCCCCTCGAGGGGGGAGAATACGCTGGCACACCTCATCATTGCCACGCCCGGTTTTTACCGTCTGGCCATTGTCAAAGAACTGGGAATGCGGGGCGCAAAAGCCTTGCCTTCCTAAGTGTAAATTCGTGGCGCAGCCATTGCGCCCCGCCAGCGCTCTTGTCCCGCTCAGTCGCCTCGGCATTCGCGCCGCCAGCCGTAGCTAAGACCCGGGCTTAGGGGTTCATCACCCAGCAGTGCTACCGCAGCACCACCAGCCCGGACGCCGACGCTTCCCCCTGATACCCGGTGCGCACCAGGGATCCCGTTGGAAGCGGATTTGCACGGAGAAGTATGCGCGAGGCGGGAAAGAGGGGGATAGATTGCGGGAAGAAAAATGTGCAGTTCTAAAGAAAACAACGGGTTGGGTGGAAATCGGTTGAAATTCTTTCCTACAGTTTCCGCGGGCTTCAGTAGTTCTGCACCGCAGCAGCCGTCATAGGTGTTCCGGCATGGATCCCCGGGTTCCTCCACCTCACTTCGTTCGGCTCCGGCCCCAAGGATGACGAGCTTGTTATTTGCTGCCTTCGCAAACCCGTCAACGCCAAACCACCAGCACCAAGCGGCCAACGCCTGAGATTGGTGGCAAGCCCAAATGCAATTCGTCATTCTCGACCTCGTGAGCGAGGAACGAGCGGAGAGTGTCGGGAATCCATGCCGGAACGAAGAAGAGCTTCAGCGGTGCAGAACCAACGGCCATCAGGCCCCAGCCGTGTTCGACATGCCAGGACCAATGGCTCTCTCTCCGCTCGTCTTGCGGGATGACGAACTTCATGGTTGGCACCGCCAGCTGCCAAGGTTTACCCTGAGATCGAAGGCCGCCTCCCCACAGAATGGTCACCTTTTGCCCCATAACCTGCAACCCTGATGTTAGCCGAAGGAGAACTGCCTTGGTTGAAACGTCATGCCATTGCGGCGCCATTCGCCTTGAGGTCGAGACCGCCCCTGTCGAAGTGACAGACTGCAACTGTTCCATATGCCGGCGCTACGGGGCATTGTGGGCGTACTACAAGGCGCATCAGGTGCGCCGGGTGTCGCCGGCGGGCACGACCGATATCTACAAGTGCAATGACAGAAAGAACGAGTTCCACCGTTGCGCATCGTGCGGTTGCGTGACGCACTGGGCGAAGGACGATCGGGTGGGGGTCAATGCCCGGCTCATGGCTCCCGAAATTCTGGCGCGCGCGAAAGTGCGCCATCTCGATGGCGCCGACACCTGGAAATTCCTTGACGAGTAATACCCGGCCGGCGTGAAGACGATCACCTTTTGTTCCAAATTCCGCTTGGCGCGGGTCGTCCTTCGCGCTAGGTCTTTTGCGTGAACGACCAGAGCCGCACCGAACAGGGCCAGAGCGCCGCCATCCTTCCCGAGCCGTTCGTCAAATGGTTCGCCGGGCGGGGGTGGTCGCCCCGCGCGCATCAGATCGAGTTGCTGTCGCGGGCGCAGGCGGGAAAGTCAGTGCTGCTGATTGCGCCGACGGGGGCGGGCAAGACGCTGGCCGGCTTCATGCCGACGCTGACCGAATTGGCAACGCGCCCGAAGCGCAAGCCGGGGCAGACGCATCGCGGCATCCACACGCTTTATATCTCGCCACTCAAGGCGCTGGCTGTCGATATCGAGCGCAATCTGGGCAAGCCGGTGGGCGAGATGGCCCTGCCGATCACCATGGAAACGCGCACCGGCGACACGCCACAGCACAAGCGCCAGCGCCAGAAGCTGGTGCCGCCCGACATACTGATGACCACGCCGGAGCAGTTGGCGCTGCTGATCGCGGCTTCCGATGCAAAACGCTTCTTCGAGGATCTGCGCTATGTCGTGCTGGACGAGCTGCATTCGCTGGTGACCTCCAAGCGCGGGCATCTGCTGGCGCTCGGGCTAGCGCGGCTGCGCTCGATCGTGCCCGGCGTGCAGGCGATCGGCCTTTCGGCGACGGTGTCGGAGCCTGACGAATTGCGGCGCTGGCTGGTGAGCCAGAACCCGCAAGGCGACATGGCCGATCTGATCACCGTGCCGGGCGGGGCCAAGCCGGAAATCTCGATCCTGGAATCGGAAGAGCGCGTGCCGTGGTCCGGCCATTCGGCGCGCTATGCCATTCCGGAAATCTACGACGCGATCCGGCGGCACCGGACGACGCTGCTTTTCGTCAACACGCGCAGCCAGGCCGAATTCCTGTTTCAGGAACTGTGGCGCGGCAATGAGGACAATCTGCCGATCGCGCTGCATCACGGCTCGCTCGATGTCGGCCAGCGCCGCCGCGTCGAAAAAGCAATGGAGACGAATTCGCTGCGCGCCATCGTGGCGACATCGACGCTCGATCTCGGCATCGACTGGGGCGATGTCGATCTGGTCGTGCATGTCGGCGCGCCCAAGGGGGCGAGCCGGCTGGCGCAGCGCATCGGTCGCTCCAACCACCGCATGGACGAGCCGAGCCAGGCCATTCTGATCCCGGCCAACCGCTTCGAGGTGCTGGAATGCCGGGCAGCGCTCGAGGCGAATTACCTCGGCGCGCAGGATACGCCGCCGCTGATCGAAGGCGCGATCGACGTGCTGGCGCAGCATGTGCTGGGCAGCGCCTGTGCGGCACCCTTTCATGCCGATGTGCTGTTTGAGGAGGTGCGGAGCGCAGCACCCTATGTGAACCTCGACCGTCACACTTTCGATCGTGTCATCGATTTCGTCGCCACCGGCGGCTATGCGCTGAAGAGCTACGAGCGCTACGCCCGCATAAAGCTGACCAAGGACGGCACGTGGCGTGTCAGCCATCCGCGGATTGCCCAGCAATACCGGCTGAACATCGGCACCATCGTCGAGATGCCGGAGCTGAATGTGCGCTACACCCGCCAGGGCAGGGGTGTGGCCGGTCGCGGCGGGCCGGTGCTCGGCAAGGTCGAGGAATATTTCGCCGAGACGCTGCGGCCGGGCGATAATTTTCTCTTCGCCGGCAAGATTCTGCGCTTCGAGGGCATCCGCGAGAACGAGTGTTTCGTCTCCAACGGCAGCGGCGCCAACATCATCGTGCCGTCCTATGCCGGCGGCAAGTTTCCGCTGTCGACCTATCTCGCGGGTGAGGTGCGGGCGATGCTGGCCGATCCGGAGCGCTGGAAGCGGCTGCCCGAGCAGGTGGCCGACTGGCTGCGGCTGCAAAAGGAAAAGTCGGTGCTGCCGCGCCGCGACGAGATGCTGGTCGAAACATTTCCGCGCGGCAACCGGCATTACATGGTCGCCTATCCCTTCGAGGGCCGGCTCGCCCACCAGACGCTCGGCATGCTTTTGACGCGGCGGCTGGAGCGGATGGGCGCGCGGCCGCTTGGCTTCGTTGCGACGGATTATTCGCTGGCGGTGTGGGCGCTGGACGATATGGGCCACATGTTCCGCATGAAAAAGCCGTCGCTCGGTGAACTGTTCGACGAGGACATGCTGGGCGACGATCTCGACGCCTGGCTGAACGACAGCTGGATGCTGAAGCGCATGTTCCGCAATTGCGCGGTGATTGCCGGGCTGATCGAAAAGCGCTTTCCCGGGCAGGAGAAAAGCGGGCGGCAGGTGACGGTGTCTGCCGACCTGATCTACGACGTGCTGCGCAGCCACGAGCCGGACCATATATTGCTGCAGGCAACGCGCATCGACGCCGCTTCTGGCCTGCTCGATGTCAGGAGACTGGCCGAGATGCTCTCGCGCATACGCGGCCGAATCGTGCATAAAAGCCTCGACCACATCTCGCCGCTGGCCGTGCCGGTGATGCTGGAAATCGGCAAGGAGCCTGTGAATGGCGGCGCCAACGAAACGCTCCTGATGGAAGCGGCAGACCTGATCGAAGAGGCAATGGGCCCGCAATGACGCTTGCACTGCGCGCGATGACACCGAAAAACGAGGCGATCACCATCGCCGGCGAGCGGGTGATCTGCGACCAGCGCGGCGTGCTGTTCATGCCGGAGATGGAGATGCTGGTCGTCTCCGACCTGCATCTGGAGAAGGGGTCTTCCTACGCGGTCCGGCGCGGCGCGCTGCTGCCGCCCTACGATACGGCGGCTACCCTGGCGCGGCTTGCCCATGTCATCGAGGATTATTCGCCGCGGCGCGTCATCAGCCTTGGCGACAGTTTTCATGACGGGGCGGGCGCCGCGCGCCTGCCGGATATCTTCCGCCAGCGGCTGGAAGCGATGATGGCCGGGCGCGACTGGTTCTGGGTCGCCGGCAACCACGACCCGCAGGCGCCCGCCGACCTGCCCGGCGAGACGGTGCAGGAGATCGCCGTTGGCGGCCTGATGTTCCGGCATGAGCCTTCAGCCACGCCGGTCGTCGGCGAGATCGCAGGCCACCTGCACCCCTGCGCGCGCATCGTCCAGCGAGGCCGCTCGGTGCGGCGGCGCTGTTTCGCCAGCGACGGCGCACGCATCATCATGCCGGCGTTTGGCGCCTATACGGGATCGCTCAACGTGCTCGACCGCGCCTATGCCGGCCTGTTCCGCATGGAAAGCCTGATTGCCTATATGCTCGGGACACACCGGATATTTCCGATTGCGGGGTCGATGTTAAGGCCGGGGTAGGGGTTGTTGGAATTTTGCTGACCGCAGAGGTTTGCGCTCGACGTTGCCCCCCTCTGGCCTGCCGGCCATCTCCCCCACAGGTGGGGAGATCAGCAGTTTCGCTCGGGCCGACCATTCTGCAACGCTGAAGATTGGCGAAAGCGGGCATGAAGGCTGATCTCCCCACCTGTGGGGGAGATGGCCGGCAGGCCAGAGGGGGGCGCGAAGGAACGCAGCCTATCCCGCTATCAGCCCCACCTCAATCCCGGCGGAAAATGATCCGCCCGAGCCAGCCGGTCAGCATCGCCAGCCCGACGGCGAAGACGCCGAACCAGAAGGCGTGGTTGTTGGCGAAGCGGTAGATGGTCTGCTCGAAGCCGGATTTGTAGATGGCGAGCTGGGCCGAGGTCTCCTTGACGAAGACGCCGTTGCGGAACAGGAAGGCGCGCGCGCGGTGCGTGCCGACGGGCACGTTGGGCGCAAGCGAAAGGGCAGCGCGGAACAGGTTGGCGGACAGGAACTGCACGCCGCCGATGCGCTCGCTGTAGAGGCCGGTCGCTTTCTTGCGCTCGCGCAGCGCCGCCGTGAACTCGGCGATCGTCACCGGGTCGTCGGTCGTGTCTGCCGGCTGGATATAAAGGTTGTCCGCACCCAGTGCGAGCTGCTTGTAATTCTTCGGCTCGGCTATGTCGCGGAACGCCCGCGTCGTGGCGACGGAGTAGGAGGAGGGGACGTTTTCGAATGTCTCCGAATCCAGGTTGATCCACATGCCAAGCACGCGTTCCTTGCGCCGCACGACGACGGGCTTTGCCGGTCCCTCCAGCACGACGATGACGTCGTATCGGCCCTGCCGGTTGATCAGCGGATCGGCGTTCTCGACCGCGCCGAAGATCGTCAGGTCCGCGCCGCTGAAGTCGGCGGTGATGGCGACGCGGTCGGTCGACAGGCCGATCTGGATGTTTTCGGGATTGGGTAGCTGAGCTTGCGCAAGTGCTGCCCCGAATGCCGGCAAGGCCGCGACGAGCGCGGCAGCAAAGATCGCCGCCAGCCTCACAGGTGGCCCCCGTCGATGCCGGTGAGGGAGTAAAGCGTGTTCGGCCGCACGAACAGGTCGAAGGCAAGGCGCAGCGCCACCGCCAGCACCAGCAGCGCAAGCAGTGCGCGAAGCTGTTCGCCGCGCAGCTTCTGCCCGGCCTTGGCGCCATATTGCGCGCCGGCGACGCCGCCCACCATCAGCACGAAGGCCAGCACGATATCGACTGTCTGGTTGGTGGTGGAGTGCACGATGGTCGTATAGGCGGAGACGAAGATGATCTGGAACAGCGAGGTGCCGATGACGACATTGGTTGGCACTTTCAAGAGATAGATCAGCGCCGGAACCATGATGAAGCCGCCGCCGACGCCCATGATCGATGACAGGAAGCCAATGCCGGCGCCAAGCCCGAGCACGGGAATGACGCTGACGAACAGCTTCGAGGCGCGGAACCGCATCTTCAGCGGCAGGCGGTGAATCCAGTTGTGCTGGCCGGATTTCTTAAGCGCCGGTGCTGCGCCATCCTTGGTCTTGCGGATGGCGTTGACGCTTTCCACCATCATCAGCGCACCGACGGTGCCGAGCAGGATGACGTAGAGCAGCGAAATGAACAGGTCGAGCTGGCCGATGGCGCGCAGCAGCGCAAAGACATAGATGCCGAGCGTCGAGCCGACGATGCCGCCCAGAAGAAGCATCGTTCCGAGCTTAAAATCGAGCGTGCCGCGCTTGAAATGGGCAAGCGCGCCGGAGAATGACGAGGCAATGACCTGGTTCGCGCCGGTGGCAACCGCAATGGCCGGGGGGATGTTGTAGAAGATCAAGAGCGGCGTGATGAGGAAGCCGCCGCCGACGCCGAACATGCCCGACAGAAACCCGACCGCGGCGCCCATTGCGAGCAGCACGAGGATGTTGGCCGATAATTCTGCGATCGGGAGATAGATGCCCACCCGTCAAACTCTACGCTATGTGCCTGCCGGCCAAGACTGTCCCTTGCCCTCGGTCGTTACATTGCTCTTGCGCCGACATTGCGGCGAAGTCAAACATCAGGGGCAGTCTAAAACAAAAAGCATGTCAGCGGGTTAACGGCGACCGCCATTAGCGGTCGTATTTGAAAATACGTTTGTGTGTCTGCCGGTGATCGCATCGCGTTGATACTGCCTTGGCGATAGTAACGGGACCGGTCAGTCGCCTCGACGGCGGTCCAACGCAGGTCATCACACGATGCCCACGGGAGTTCGAGGCAGTCAGTCTCAAGCAGTCGGACTACCCAAGGATGGGCACTCTGGAGACAGACACAAGGGGCTTCATTCCTTCATTGAAAAGGACAGATACCTCCTTGTTTCGACTCCTGTACATTCTTACTTCTGTGTAAGATTCTTCTTCTGAATTATCATTTTCAGGAAACTCATCGGTTGTTTTAAGTATAGTTGAGATAATACCTTCCGGCAAATTTGAAATTTTCCTCCCGTCTTGCAGAAAAGCGTCATAAGTTGAAATGTGATATACCTTGAAATGGCTTTTTCGAGCCTGGCACGGAAAAGAGCGTGTTTATCACGCCGACATCTATATATTTCCCGTCGATTTCAAATCGAATTTCAAGTGTGTCCAGTGAGGCATCGCGCTCGCTAAGCGCCACTTTCCATCCTATCGCGGCTTCAACCAATTGATCGAGCGCCATGTCGAGGTAAAAGGGGTGGATTCCATGTCCCTCGACAAATTCAAAGTTGACAGGGGATTTGGCTTTTGTCCCTTCACCCATAAGTCTCTCCTTTGCGGCTTTCATTTCGTGTCTTCCTGGCTTCATTGCAGCCCTCGAAGCTTGTTTCGTGCTGGCCCGCTGTACACCCCTCCGGTCGGCCAACTATCTGCCATAGCAGCGGTGTCCTGAAGGATCGACATCTTTCATTTGAGCCTTGACAGTCCATCGCCCCTCACCGATCGGCCAGCGCCAGCCTCACACCGAGCAGCACGAAGGCGCCGGCGAATGTACGGCGCATCCAGGTCAGCACGCGCGGGCGCGAGATGACCTTGTCGCGCACGGATGCCGCAAACAGCCCGTAGCCGATGAAGACGACGAAGGTCATCGCCATGAACACGGCGCTCAAAAGCAGCATGCGCGACAGCGGATGCGTCTCGCCGGTGCTGACGAATTGCGGCAGGAAGGCGAGGAAGAAGATCGACAGCTTTGGATTGAGGATGTTGACGAGGACGCCGGTGAGGGCGACCCGGGCAGCCGAGCGTTCCGTGATCTCCTCGTCGACCTTCAGCGAGCCGTTCTCGCGCAGCGCGTTCCAGGCCATGTAGAGCAGATAGGCGACGCCGGGATATTTGAAGATGTGGAAGGCAAGCGCGCTGGTGTGCAGGATCGCCGCCAGCCCCATGATTGCGGCCGCCATATGCGGGACGATGCCGACGGTGCAGCCGAAGGCGGCGGCGACACTGGCGCGCGCTCCCTGCGAAAGGCCGGTCGCCAGCGTGTAGACGACGCCGGTGCCGGGCGACACCACGATGATGAAGGACGTGATCAGGAATTCGATGCTCATGTCGGTTCTCCAGTGAGAAAACCGATTTGAGCCGGGTCGGGGCCTGTCGTCTTGAACGAAATTGCAGGCGGGTCAGGCGACAGCGGCTGCGTAGGCTCCGGGCGATATACCGTATTTGCGCGTGAAAGTTCGCGTCATGTGGCTCTGGTCGGCAAAGCCGCTGCCGGCTGCGGCCTCGGCCAGTGGCGTCCCTTGCGCGATCAGCCGGCGGGCGAGGTCGGTTCGCCGCTGCATGAGATAGGCGTGCGGCGTGAAGCCGGTCGCGCGGGCAAAGCCGCGCAGCAACTGGAACCGGCTCATGCCGCTGGTGCGCGCAAGGTCGGCAAGCGTGACTGCCGCGACAGGCTCGTCGTCGATCAACTGCCTTGCGCGCATGATTGCCATGGGCGCGGCGTGCAGGGTTGCCGGCTCGTCCCTCTCGCGCAGCACGCCGGCCAGCAGGCGCAGCAGCAGTTCCTCGCGCAGCAGGTCGGGGGCGTCCTCGGTGATTGCGGTGTAGAGGCGGTTGAACAGGCTGGCTACTTCGGCGTCGGTCTTCGTCGGCCATACGAATTCGCAGTCTTTCGACGCGCCTTCACTCATGTCGCAGAATGCGTTCTGGATGACCGCCGGATCGAAATAGAGCATCCGCCACGACCGCCCGGCATCACTGAGCGGCATGCCGTCATGGACCTCGCCGGGGTTGACGGTGATGGTGTCGCCGCGCCCGGACTCCACCATGCCACGCCCGCTCAGCGACTTCTGCGCGCCCTGATGGATGACGCCGACGCCATATTGCTCATGCCAGTGTCGCGTAAAGGCGTGGCGTGTAGCGGCCTCAACCGCTTCCACGCCGGCGGTTCTGCAACGGAGCATCCTGAATTGGGCGGCTGGCATTCTTTTTCGCGCCTTCGATGTTTGCCGCTTGGACTATAGCAAGCAAAGGCGGACCTTTGCGACCGGGTTCGTCGCAAATGTCCGGGTCTCCGGCGCCGTAATCAAAAACCGAGGCAGATGGCTCCCAGCACCACCACGGTGCAAGCGAGGACGCGACGGGGCGTCAATGTCTCGCCGAGAAAAAGCCACCCGATCAGGGTCGCGAACACGACGCTGGTTTCCCGCAAGGCGGTAATGGGGCCGGCTGGTCCAAGGGCGAATGCCGCTATGACGACGCCATAGGCTATGAGCGCAACCAGGCCGCCGCCGAGCGCTTTCAAGGTTTCGGGCGAACGTATGTCGATAACGAGCTTGCCGCGCACCAGAACGAAAATCATCGGCAGCAGCGCGCCATAGATAACCACCACCCATGCAGTGTAAGCGCCGGTATGGCCTGATTGCCGCACGCCGATTGCATCGACCGTCGCGTAAGCCGCGATGATCGCGCCCGTTGCCAGGGCAAAGAGGATCGACGAGGTTGCCGCCCTGCCTTTCCCCAATGAAAGGCTCATGATGCCGGCTGCCACGAGGACGACGCCGGCCGTCTGGTAGGTGTCGAGGCGATCGCCGGCGAGCAGGAATCCACCGACAGTCACCAGCAGCGGCACGGTGCCGCGAACGATGGGATAGACCTGTCCCAGTTCGCCATTTCTGTAAGCGGCAACCAGAAAGATGCTGTAGCCGACCTGAAGACACGCCGACAGAGCAATATAAAGCCAGGCCGAACTTGCTGGCAGGGGATAGATGAAGACGAATGGAAGCGCGACGATCGTGCCGGCAAGGCTCATGACCGTGACGGTCCAGAGCCTGTCGGCACCCGTCCGCAGAAAGGCGTTCCATGTTGCGTGCAGGATCGCGGCAAAGAGCGCCAGACCGACGACTGCTGTGCTCATTGTGGCAGCTTGGCAAGAAGGCCGAGAGCGGCGTTTCTCGCATCCCGGATGGCGGTCTCTGCTTGACCCATTTGACCCAGAAGGGTCGCGCCCTCGAGCAGCATCAAAAGCGCCGATGCACTGCTCTCTGCCTGATCTTCAGGCAAAGCCTCTTCCAGAATCCGGCGCATGCGCGTTTTCAGGCCGTTCTTCTGGTCGGCCACGGCCTTGAAAACCGGATGGGCGGGATCGCCAAATTCCGCGAGCGCATGCGCGAACAGGCAGCCATGGAAATCCGGGCTTTGGAACCAGTACCCGTACCAGTCGAAGACTGTCATGATCTTCTGTTCAGGCGTGGCGTCAAGCTCGGCGAGCCGATCGAGCTGATCGTCGAAGCGCCGTGCCCGCCAGGCGAGCACCTCGACAGTAAGGCCGTCCTTGCTTGGAAAATGGCGGTACATCGTCATTTTCGCCACGCCCGCCTCGGCGATGATCCGGTCTATCCCGGTGGCGTGAAAGCCTTCGCGCTTGAACAGCGCATAAGCCGTTTCGACGATATGCTGGCGCTTTTCGCTATTGCCGTAGGTCGAGGACATGAGACAGATCCGATAGGGTGAGACAGGTCTGTCTCATTATGCCTTGGCGAAGCTTTCGTCAACGTGGAACGTCGCACAAGGGGGGGGACGAACGGCAAATCGTGCCTTGAAAAGCTATTTGCCGGCCTTGCGCCGTATCCATTCGTCCGCGACATCGCCCATGGTTTTGCCGGTCCCGTCCCTGATCCACTGCATGAAGCTAACGTCGAACTTGAAGTCCTTGCCGCATTGCGCGGTCATGAACCGTCGGACATTCTGTGTGCTCTTGTAGCTTGCCGTCACGGGCGTATCGCGGGTGATCGGGTTGCTGTGCCAGTCGAACTTGACCATCGAAACCCCACGCTGTTCAGAGCAAATTTCAGGATCGGTCCGGAACGATATCCTGCCAGGCATGAATGACGGATAGCGTATCGGCATCAAAGGCAAAATAGCAGCCGCCTCCGCTGATCGGCTGGCCTCTATTTTGCGAAATCGGCTCGCCTAAGAGATCGCACAGCAACAGCGTTCCGACCCCACCGTGAGAGAATATGACCACATCTCCCTTGCCCTCTCTATCGCGGATGCATTCGGTCACTGCCGCTTTGACGCGGCGCTGTGCGTCGGCTGCGGTTTCCCAACCCAGCACGCTTGCATCGGGATGCGCGAAGAATTCCGCGACGATCTCCCAAAAACGCGGCGGCGCTACATAGCCGGTGGACGTGCGGTCGTTTTCGCCGAGGCGAGGGTTTATGCGGAATTCGAGGTTGCGCAGAGATTTGAGCGTCTCCGCACAGTCCAGCGCCTTGCGCTCGTCGCTGACGAAGACGTCGGTCACCGAATTCAGGAATGGGCGCGCGCAAAAGGCCTGGAGGCGTTCGTGACCCCGGCTGGACAAGCCCCACTGCGGCACGGGCACCTCGGGATCGATGACGACCTCGGGGTGCGTGACGAAGTAGGCGACTGCCATTATTTGTTGAGCGCCAGCAGTGCCCGCACGACCTTTTCGTCGATCTCGCCGTTTGCATCCATGCCGTTGGCCTTCTGGAAGGCGGCGATGGCGTTCTTGGTCTTCAGGCCCATCACGCCGTCGGCGCCGCCGGCGTCGTAGCCGTTCTTGTTGAGGATGGCCTGGATGTTGCGGACGGCCTTTTTCATGTCGACGCTGGCGGTCGTGCCCTGGCTTTCCTGCCAGGCTTCGGGGATGTCGACCGAGTTCGATGCCGTGTCGAGCGGCTTTGCCTTCCACAGTTCGGTTGCGGCGCGGGCGCGTTCGAGCTGTTCGGGACGCAGTGCGTGACCGATCTCGTCGCGCTTGGCGGTGGCGTCCTTGTCGCCGGTCTTGGCGACGAGGGCGAACCATTTGTAGGACTCTTCGAGGTTCTGCGGCATGCCGACGCCCTTGGCAGCGAGGATGCCGAGGTTGAACTGGCTGTCCTTGACGCCGAGTTCGGCGGCCTGGATGAACCAGCGCGCAGCCGATTCATTGTCGGCGGTGCCGTCGGCGCCCATGGCGAACAGAACGGCCAGATTGTGCATGGCGCTGGCATTGCCCTGGCTGGCGGCCAGCTGATACCAGGTCTTGGCCTTGTTCACGTCGCGTTCGACGCCGAGGCCCTTTTCGTAGAAATTGCCGATGCGGTATTGCGCCGGTGCAAATCCTGCCTCGGCCGATTGCTCGTACCATTTGGCGGCAGTCTTCATGTCAGCCTTGACGCCGCGGCCGTCCGCATAGCGCGAGCCGACTTCGAACAGCGCCTTGGCATCGCCGGAACCGGCTGCCTCGCGCAGCGCCACCGGGCCGGCTTCCGTCGGCACACTGACGGCAGCGGTGGTAGATTGTTCGATAGCCGCAGGCGTTGCTGCCGGGCTGGCGGAAGCCATTACCGGGTTGGCAAACATGGGCTCGACAGGGGTGTTTATGACTGCCGCCGGATTATCGACCGACTGCTCGATCGGAGACGTCGATGCCGTCGTTTCGGGTGCCGGGGGAGGCTCGGTGACGGCAGCGGTCGCCTCTTCCGGCGTTGTTTCAGGATCGGCGGCGAGGCTGTCCTGCGGCAGGTCGACGGTGCGTGCGACCGGGGCTTCGCTGCGGGCGTCGGCAAGGCTGTCCATCTGGACGGGGGCGGGCGCCTGCGGTACTTCGGCCATGGCCGTCTGAGCGGGTTGTTCCGCTGGCTGCTCGATTGCCGGCGTGACAACTTCGGCCACTTCCGCATCGCCGGCCATGAAGGCCTTGCCGAGCTGCAGGCCGGCCAGTGCCATCATGATCGCGGCGGCGGCCATCAGGATCGGTTTGCGGCGTGCCTTCAGGAGATCGCCGATGCGCAGCGCCTTTACCGGGCCCTTGAGGCTGGAATCGCGCTTCAGCGCTTCGGCTTCCGCAGCCGCTGCCTGGGCGGCGCGGCGCGCGGCGGCGATGAAGTCGGCCTTGGCGGCTTCGGTTTCGACAGGCTTTGCCGGCTGGCCGCGCTCGTCGCGAACACGGCGCATGATGGCGTTGAGGTCGGGCGCGCCGGAACCGGGTTCGAGCGGCCGATTGGCGAATTTGGGATCGAGCGGCTCGTCCAGGTCGAGGCTCGGTGCTTCGTCCTTGGCGACGGCGTCCACTGGCTCCGGGATCGCGGCTTTCGCCGCCTGCCCCTTGCGGCCCTTGAAGACGCGGCCAAGCCCGCCGAACATCGAGCGCGAACCGGCCTCCGGCTCGTCGTCGGCGATCGTGTCCGAATCCAGCGCAGCACTTGCTGCCGCAGCAGCTGCCTGAGCCGGCGTGAGCGAGCTGGCGACGCGTGAAGGCGAGGGGCGATCTTCGCCCTCGACCAGCGGCAAGCCGTCGTCGAAATCGAGCGACGGCGTGTCCTGCAGCGTCATCTTGCGCAGCGTGTTCAGGGGCTCGGGCTCGACCTTGCTGGCCGGGCGCTCGTCCTGTTCCAGCGAGCCAAGCCGGTCGACGATCTTGAGCAGCGTGTCGTGGATTGCCTCGAAGGTCTTGGTGTTGCGCTCGTCGGAGCGGCGCGTCAGCGCTTCCAGCGCCTTCAGGTCGTCGGCGAGGCCGGTGACCGCCACTGTATGCGTCTGCGAACCCGACAGCGAGCGTACAGCGCTTTCGGCGGCCTGCCGCGCGGCCTCGAGGATGCTGTCATGGCTGCCGGCGATCGACTTTTCGATGTCGTTGAGGCGCGGGCCGATATCCTCGAATTCCGGCAGCGGGCTCGACGGGCGGGCGAGGTGCTGCGACAGGCCGGAAACCTGCGCTTCGAGATTGCGGATCAGGTCCGGATCGATATTGGCGAACTGGCTGGCAGACGAATCGAGTCGGCTTGAAATGCTTTCGAGCCGTGCTTCGAGCTTGCGGATGGCGGCGTTGTCGGCCGGTTCGGGCTGGCGGGCTTCAAGACGTTCGGCAAGCGTGGCGAAGCGCGCGTCGATGGCGTCCATGATGCCGCTATTGTCCAGCGCCGGCGCATGCGCGCGCTGGTCGAGGCGGTCGGCGACTTCATCGAGCCGGCGCTCGAGATCGCGGAACAGCGTGTTGCTCTGTTCGGCAGCGTCGCCCTGGCGGCGTTCGATCATATCGGACAGGTGATAGAAGCGCTGCTCGATGCCCTGGAAAATATAGTCCGCATCCGGTGCAGCCGGTGCGCGGTCGATCTTGTCGGCGATGATGGCGATCTGCTTGCCGAGACGCTCGACCGCGGCTTCCGGCAGGTGGATCTGCTGCGTGATCTGGTCGACACGGCTGGAAAGCAGGCCGAGGCGCTCCATGACCTCATTGCCGGTCGGCTGGTCGCCGGCGACTTCCTCGATCTGGCGGGCCAGTGCTGAAATCCGCGCTTCGATGCGTTCGAAGGGTGCCGGGTCGAAATTGGGCAGCGTGGCTGCGGCAGTGGAGGCGACGATGGCGCGCGAGATCTCGTCCAGCCGCACCTCGATCTGGCCGAATGTGTTGGCGTCGGTATTTTCCTGCTGGCGGGCGAAATGGTCGACCGCGCCGGCCAGCGTGCGCACCTTTTCCTCCAGCGAGCGCAGCGACAGAGATTCGGGCAGGTTGTTGACGGCGTCGTTGATCTGCTCGAGCCGCGAGGTCAGTGCGGAAATCGCCGGGTCGTGCGATCCGGTCGATATGCGATCCTCGAAATCCGTCCAGCGCTTGTTGAAATCGTCCCAGCGGCGATCGACCGAGCGCACCGTTTCTTCGCGCGCCAGCAGGTCGAGCGAGCCTTTGACCTGCTCCAGTTCCAGCCGGAGCATGTTGATGCTCTTGTCGTCGCTGCGTTCGGAAAGCGAGTGGATGGCGCTCGACAGGCGCTCGAATTCGACGCCGAGTTCGTCGCCCCCGCCCTTGGCCGCACCCGAAGCATAGGCGCGCCGGATGTCCTCGCGCACCGCCTCGAATTCGCGGCGCATACCGGACGTCACCTGCTGGCGCAGGTCCTCGCGCAGCGCCTGCAGTTCCGCTGCGATCTTGCCGAAGGCTGCGACGCCGTCTTCCTGCGCGCGCACGCGGTCGAGGTCGCGGGCGATCGTCTGGTAGGGCTGGTCGTAGGCGGACGCGCGCGGTGCCGGCTGCGGGGCGGCATAACGGTTGTCTTCCACGCGGTTCTGGCCGTAGGGCAGGTCGGCGAAGCGCTGCTGGCGGCGCATGTCGTCGCGCTCGCGTGAGAAGTCGGGTCCGGCATCCTGCGGCCGGCTGAGGCGCTGCTCGAGATTCTCAAGCGAGCGGTTCAGCTCCTCAAGCGTGGTGTGAGGCTTGCGCAGCCTGCCGGTATTGAGTGTGTCGAGATAGGACCGCTTGCTGTTCATCAAAACGCCCATTCGCCCCTTGCTGGCTTTCGGCCAGGTTCTTCAACTTCCCCATCGGCGCGGATGCGCCCGCATCCGCGGGGCGCGTCCTCTCAAACGTGAACAAATCGGAATAATGATCATCCACGGCGGACCGACATGCGCACATTTCCCCCAACGTGGTAAACAAGTTGTTAACCAACCTTACCGCGCGGCAAAGAATGCAACGAAAAGTCGCAAAACAGTTTCATTCAGTTGGCGCTTGCAACGTAACGGCACTCTGAGTATAGCATTTACGTAAACGTAAGCGGTGCTTGAGCACCCTTGCGCAGTATTCGTTGAAACCACGAACGGAAGCACAGCCCCGATTGCTTTCGTTCAGGCCCCGCCGGTCAAACCGCGGTGGCCAACGGGGAAGCAAAAGAACATGACGATGAAGCTTATGCAGGCCGGCAACACTGCGGCCATGACCGAAACTGTTACCGATGCGGCGGAGAACGATCTTTCCCGCATCGGCGAAATAGCCAAGAAATACGGCGTGACCCTGCGCACGCTTCGTTTCTATGAAGACAAGGGCCTGCTGAATCCGAAGCGGGAAGGCAGCACGCGTCTTTACACCCATCGTGAAGAGGCAAGGCTGAAGCTGATCCTGCTCGGCAGGAAGGTTGGCTTCTCGCTGCGCGACGTCAAGCAGATGATGGATCTCTACGATCCCAAGGGCACCAACGCCAAGCAGCTCAAGCTCGCTCTCGACAAGTCTGAAAAGCAGCTTTCGCGCCTGCACAAGCAGCGCGAGGCGATCGAGGACGCGATCGGCGAACTCAGCAACGCCATGTCGGCGGTGCGCGGCATGCTTGCCGACCGTCCGCTGCCGGTTGCAGCCAACGGCTGACCCGGTGCTGATGCCCAAAGGCCGCTTCGGTCTCGGGCATTTCGAAAAATAAAGCCACACAATGTCCGACGACATTGTGTGGCTTTTTTCATATTGCCGACGTGGACTTGCGGCTAGCTTTGCGGTCTCTTGCCGTCGTCCTCCTTCAGAAAATTCACAACCATGAAAAAATTGACGTTTACGCAAACGTCAATTATTGCTATGGCGATCTGGAAAGCGGACTCGACGCTTGAATCACGGGCGTCGGGAGCCGCATAGTGTTGTGGCGGAGGATTCAAAATGCCGACATACCGGGCCCCGGTCGAGGATACGCTTTTCGTGCTGAATGAGGTGCTCGGCTATGAGCGCTACAGCAATCTTCCCGGATTTTCCGACGCAACGCCCGATGTGCTGGAAGCCATCCTGGCCGAGGGCGCGAAGCTTTCCGAAAACGTGCTCCAGCCGACCAACCGCACCGGCGACCTCGAAGGCTGCGTGCGCCATGACGACGGCTCGGTGACGACGCCCACGGGCTTCAGGCAAGCCTACGACCAGTATCGCGAAGGCGGCTGGATGGGTCTTGCCGTGCCAGCCGAATATGGCGGCCAGGGCCTGCCTTACTCGCTGCACACGGCGGTCGCGGAATACATGATCTCGGCCAATATGGCGCTGATGATGTATCCCGGCCTGACCCAGGGCGCGATTGCGGCCATCCTCGTCCACGGCACCGACGAACAGAAGAACACCTGGCTGCCCAAGCTGGTCGAGGGCAGCTGGACCGGCACCATGAACCTGACCGAGCCGCATTGCGGCACCGATCTCGGCCTGCTGCGCACCAAGGCCGTGCCGAATGGCGACGGCACCTACAAGATTTCCGGCCAGAAGATCTTCATCTCGGCCGGCGAGCACGACATGGCCGACAACATTGTCCATCTGGTGCTGGCGCGTATCGAGGGCGCGCCAGAAGGCGTGAAGGGCATTTCGCTGTTCATCGTGCCGAAATTCCATCTCGACGCCGACGGCAATCCCGGTGAGCGCAACGGCGTTTCCTGCGGTTCCATCGAAGAGAAGATGGGCATCCATGGCAATTCCACCTGCGTCATGAATTACGACGAGGCGACCGGCAAGCTGCTGGGCGCTGAGAATGGCGGCCTCAAGGCCATGTTCACGATGATGAACGAAGCCCGCCTCGGCGTCGGCCTGCAGGGGCTGGCAATGTCGGAAGTCGCCTATCAGAACGCGGTGGCCTACGCCAAGGAGCGCATCCAGGGCCGCTCGCTGTCGGGTCCGAAAGCCCCGGACAAGAAGGCCGATCCGATCATCGTCCACCCGGACATCCGCCGCAACCTGATGACCATGAAGTCCTTCAACGAGGCCGGCCGCGCGCTGGTTTTGTGGACGGCGCTTAAGTCGGATGTTGCGCATGGCTCGGGCGACGATGGCGAGCGCCAGACGGCGGACGACCATATGGGCCTGATGACGCCGATCGTGAAGGGCGTGCTGACCGACAAGGGTTTCGACCACGCCGTCATGGCGCAGCAGGTTTTCGGCGGCCATGGCTACATCGAAGAACACGGCATGAGCCAGTTCGTGCGCGATGCCCGCATCGCCATGATCTATGAGGGTGCCAACGGCATCCAGGCGCTCGACCTCGTCGGCCGCAAGCTCGCCATGAATGGCGGCCGCGCCGTGCAGGCCTTCTTCAAGGAAGTCGGTGAATTCTGCGAGGAAAACCGTTCCGACGAGAAGCTGGCGCCCTACACCAAGGCGCTGAAGAAGGGCCTCAACGACCTCCAGGCCGCCACCATGTGGCTGATGCAGAACGCGATGGCCAAGCCCGACAATGCCGGGGCCGCCTCGACCGACTATCTGCACCTCTTCGGCCTCGTCGCGCTCGGCTATATGTGGGCGCGCATGGCCAAGACGGCGCAGGGTAAGCTCGGCAACGGCTCAGCCGCCTTCTACGAAAACAAGCTGGTCACCGGCCGCTATTTCATGGAGCGGGTGATGCCGGAGACGGCCGCACATCTCGCCCGCATCTCCAGCGGCGCCGACACGATGATGGCGCTGGACGCGGAAGCGTTCTAACCTTCAATTCCAGCGCATCTCTGTTCAAGTTTGAACGTCTTCATTATATGATCGGGATGGGAGGTCCTGTTTGATGACAACAAATCCCGCAGAAGTGCTTGGTCTGCCGAAGCCCGAATGGGCCGGCGAAGACGTGGCCATGCTCTACGACATGGCGTCGAAGTTTCTCGAGGCCGAGATCGCGCCGCGCTACGACGAGTTCGAGAAGGCCGAGATCTTCGACCGCGAAAGCTGGCAGAAGGCCGGCGAGAACGGCCTACTCTGTGCTTCGATGCCGGAGGCATATGGCGGCTCGGGCGGCACGTTTGCCCATGAGAGCGCCATCATCGAAGCGATCAGCCATGTCGGCGTTGACGGCTTCGGCATCGCGCTCCACAATTCCATCGTCGCGCCTTACATCCTCCACTACGGCTCGGAAGAGCAGAAGAAAAAATGGCTGCCGAGGATGGCAAGCGGCGAGCTGATCGGCGCCATCGCCATGACCGAGCCGGGTGCGGGTTCCGACCTGCAGGGCGTCAAGACGCGCGCCGAGAAGGATGGCAACCAGTACCGCATCAATGGCTCAAAAACCTTCATAACCAACGGCCAGCTTGCCAATCTGATTATCGTCGTCACCAAGACCGACCCGGCCAAGGGCGCCAAGGGTACGTCGCTGATCGTGGTCGAGACGGACGAGGTCGAAGGTTTCGAGCGCGGCCGCAACCTCGACAAGATCGGCCTGAAATCGAACGACACCTCGGAGCTGTTCTTCAACGATGTCCGCGTGCCGACCGCGAACCTGTTGGGTCATGAGGAAGGGCAGGGCTTTGTCCAACTCATGCAGCAACTGCCGCAGGAACGCCTGCAGATCGGCACGACCGCGATCGCCATGGCCGAACGGGCGCTGGCGCTGACCATCGACTACGTCAAGGAGCGCAAGGCGTTCGGCAAGACGATCCTCGACTTCCAGAACACGCAGTTCAAGCTTGCCGAGCTGAAGACCGAAGTCACCATCGGCCGCGTCTTCTACAACAATTGCGTCGAGCGTCACATTAATGGCGGGCTCGATCCGGTAACGGCATCCATGGCGAAATACTGGCTGTCGGACCTGCAGGGCAAGGTCGTCGACGAATGCCTGCAACTGCATGGCGGCTATGGCTACATGAACGAATATCCGATCGCGCGCATGTACCGCGACGCCCGCGTACAGCGCATCTATGGCGGCACCAACGAGATCATGAAACTGTTGATCGCGCGGAGCCTGTGAGTGAAAATTCTTGCGGCGCTGTCGATTGTGATTGGCCTTGCCGTATTGCCTTCTGAGGTTTCTGCGATGGAAAAATTTCCGATGCCGAAGACGGTCTACGAAACAGACTATCGATCTGCAGCGGAAGAGTTGATCCTTGGTATCAATACCCTTCAACAGTCGGGTTACGAATTTGAGGAATTTCCTGCGGACGTACTGGCGATTTACTACAACGATTTCGTTCTTCTGGAGTTGATCGAGGGCGGAGCCGCTAATTTTCAGGAAACGCAACTGCCACTCCATCCGTTGACCAAGAAGGACATTTTGAACGGACTATCCAGAATTGGTGCCGAGAAGCTTGGAAACGTGTTCCGGCAAAATTTCGTGGATCGTGACGGTGGGGACAGTGCCGTGATCGACAGGTTCGTCAAGGAAGCATCGCAGACTGAAGATGTTCAGGAGCTGAATGCCCGGTTGTTCTGGACGTCCAACCAAATCGCCTGGAAGGATGATAGCGAAGTTGACGCGGAGATCGCGGAACTCGCCGTCGCCAAGATGAAAAAGCCCAATTAAGGAGCAAGAAAATGGCTGACGCTTATGTCTATGACGCCGTGCGCACACCGCGCGGACGCGGCAAGAAGGATGGCTCGCTGCATGAGGTGCCGGCGGTAAGGCTCGGCGCCAAGGTGCTTGAAGCCCTGCGCGACCGCAACGATCTCGACACCGGCACGGTCGACGACATCATCTTTGGCTGCGTCGATCCTGTCGGCGAGGCGGGCTCGGTCATTCCGCGCGCTGCCGCCTTCGAGGCCGGCTACGACACCAAGGCACCCGGCATGCAGATTTCGCGTTTCTGCGCCTCTGGCCTCGATGCCATCAATTTCGGCGCGGCCAAGATCGCGCAGGGCGCGGACGATATCGTCATTGCCGGTGGCGTGGAATCGATGTCGCGTGTCGGCATGGGCATGTCGGGCGGTGCCTGGTTCATGGACCCGTCGGTCGGTTTTCCCGGCTGGTTCGTGCCGCAAGGCATTTCAGCCGATCTGATTGCCACGAAATATGGCTTTTCGCGCGACGACGTCGATGCCTATGCGGTCGAGAGCCAGAAGCGCGCAGCACACGCCTGGGAAAAGGGCTGGTTCAGGAAGTCGGTTGTTCCGGTGAAGGACCAGAACGGCCTGACCATCCTCGACCATGACGAGCATATGCGCCCGTCGACCGACATGCAGTCGCTGGCTTCGCTCAACCCGTCCTTCGTCATGCCCGGCGAAATGGGCGGCTTCGACGCTGTCGCGGTGCAGAAGCATCCGGAAGTGGAGGAGGTCAACCACGTCCACCACGCCGGCAATTCGTCCGGCATCGTCGATGGCGCTGCCGCCGTCCTGCTCGGTTCCAAGAAGGCCGGCAAGTCGATGGGGCTGAAGCCGCGCGCCCGCATTCGCGCCTTCTCCAACATCGGCTCGGAGCCGGTGCTGATGCTGACCGGCCCGGTCGATGTGACGGAAAAGCTGCTGAAGCGCGCCAAGATGAAGATCTCGGACATCGACCTGTTCGAACTCAACGAGGCCTTCGCCTCGGTGGTGCTGCGCTACATGCAGGCCTTCGACATTCCGCATGACAGGATCAACGTCAATGGCGGCGCGATCGCCATGGGCCATCCGCTGGGGGCCACCGGCGCGATGATCTTCGGCACCGTGCTCGACGAGCTGGAGCGGCGTGATCTCAACACCGCGCTGGTGACGCTGTGCATCGGCGCCGGCATGGGCACCGCCACGATTATCGAACGCGTCTGACCGGGAGGAACAACATGAGCTACACAAATTTCACGGTCGAAACCGACGCTGACGGCATCGCACTCGTCACCTGGGACATGCCGGAAAAATCGATGAACGTCTTCACCGAGGAGGTGATGAACGAACTCGACAAGATCATCGATCAGGTCGCAGGCGACGCCGCGATCAAGGGCGCGGTCATCACCTCCGGCAAGGATAGTTTCTCGGGCGGCGCCGACCTGACCATGCTGAAGCGCATGCTGACGCTGTTTCACGACGAAGAGGCCAAGGACCACGACAAGGCGGTCAAGCTTCTGTTCGACAATGCCGGCCGCATGAGCCAGCTCTTCCGCAAGTTGGAGACTTCCGGCAAGCCCTGGGTCTCGGCCATCAACGGCACCTGCATGGGTGGCGCTTTCGAAATGTCGCTGTCCTGCCATGGTCGCGTCGCGGCCAATTCCGACAAGGTGAAGATGGCGCTGCCCGAGGTGAAGGTCGGCATCTTCCCCGGCGCGGGTGGCACCCAGCGCGTGCCGCGTCTGGCCGACCCGCAGTCGGCACTCCAGATGCTGACTTCGGGCCAGAACCTTTCGCCGCAGAAGGCAAAGGGCATGGGCCTGATCCACGAGATCGCCGAGCCGGCAATGCTGATCGAAACCGCCAAGGCGATGATCAAGAATGGGCTGAAGCCGGTCCAGCCCTGGGACGAAAAGGGCTTCAAGCTGCCGGGCGGCCCGGTCTATTCGGCTGCCGGCGCCAACCTCTGGCCACCGGCAATCGCCATCCTGCGTCGCGAAACCTACGGCAACTATCCGGCGGCCAGCGCGATCCTGAAATGCGTCTATGAAGGCCTGCTGATGCCGTTCGACACCGGCCTCAGGATCGAGCAGCGTTATTTCACCGAAATCATGCAGACGACGGAAGCGGCGATGATGATCCGCTCGCTGTTCGTGTCGCTGCAGGAACTCAACAAGGGCGCACGCCGCCCCGAAGGCGTCGCACCGACCAAGTTCAAGAAGATCGGCGTGCTTGGCGCCGGCTTCATGGGCGCTGGCATCGCCTATGTCACGGCCAAGGCCGGCATTCCGGTGGTGCTGCTCGACCGCGACATGGAATCCGCCGCCAAGGGCAAGGCGCATTCGGAAAGCCTGATTTCCGATCAGGTCAAGAAAAGCCGCGCGAAAGCCGAAGACAAGGACAAGCTTCTGTCGCTGATCACGCCGACGGCTGACTATGCCGATCTCGACGGCTGCGATCTGGTGGTCGAGGCGGTGTTCGAGGATTCCGAGGTCAAGAAGGGCGCGACCGAAAAGGCAGAGGCCGTGCTGAAGCCCGCGGCGGTGTTCGCTTCCAACACCTCGACCATTCCGATAACGTCGCTGGCGCAGAATTCGAAGCGGCCGAAGAATTTCATCGGCGTCCATTTCTTCTCGCCGGTCGACAAGATGCTACTGGTCGAGATCATCCTGGGCAAGAAGACCGGCGACAAGGCGCTTGCGGTCGCGATCGACTATGTCCGCGCCATCAAGAAGACACCGATCGTCGTCAACGACACGCGCGGCTTCTACGTCAATCGCTGCGTGCTGCGCTACATGTCGGAAGCCTTCAAGATGCTGATCGAGGGCGTGCCGGCGCCGATGATCGAAAATGCCGCGCGCGCTGCCGGCATGCCGGTCGGGCCGCTGGCGCTGACCGACGAGACGGCTGTCGACCTTGCCCAGAAGATCATGAAGCAGACCATTCGCGATCTCGGCGAGAAGGCCGTCGACCCCGAGCAGATGAAGCTCATCAACACCATGGTCGACGACCATGGCCGCTTCGGCCGCAAGAACGGCAAGGGCTTTTACGATTATCCGGCAAAGCCCGCCAAGAAGAAGCTGTGGCCGGGCCTGAAGGACCTCTACAAGCAGCGCAACCCCGACAAGATCGACTTCGAGGAGCTGAAGCAGCGCTTCCTCGTGGTGATTGCGCTGGAGGCGGCGCGCGTCATGGAAGAGGGTATCGTCACCGACCCGCGCGAAGCCGATGTCGGCTCGATCCTCGCCTTCGGCTTCGCGCCTTACACCGGTGGCACGCTGTCCTACATTGACGGCATTGGCGCGCAGAAATTTGTCAAGCTCGCCAAGTCGCTGCAGAAGAAATACGGCGCCGAATTCAAGGCGCCCAAGCTTCTCCACGACATGGCCGAGAAGGGCGAAACCTTCTACGAGCGCTTCGATCCTTATGCCAAGGCGGAGGCGAAGAAGGCGGCCTGACGGTCGCTTTCTGCGAAAAGCATGTATGTCTGGGCACGGCTTATAAAAACCGCGGTGACGGCGCGTCGCCGCGGCATCTACCGCATGGGTGACGAAAGCAGGCTGAGCTTCCGCTGCCTGCCGACTGACATCGACACCAACATGCACCTGAACAATGCTCGCTACATGATGCTGGCCGATCTTGGCCGCATCGACATCTTTCTGCGCGCAGGCCTGATCGGGCTGGCGCGCAAGAATGGCTGGGCGCCGATGATGGGCGGGCTCCAATCGGTTTTCGTGCGTGAGATCAGGCTGTGGCGGCAGTTCGATGTCGTTTCGACCGTCGAGACCTGGGAGGGTACCCAGGTCATCGGTCGCCACGAATTCATCCTCGATAATGGCGTGACCGCAGCGCTGGTGCTGACGACCGCCGGCGTCTACGACGCACGCAACCGCCGCTTCCTTGAAATCGACGAGGTGATTGCAGCACTCGGCAGCGAGGCGAAGGCCCGTCCGCCAAACGACGCCGAGCGCATCTTCATGCAATCCCACGACGGCCTGCGCTCGCTGGCGAAGAAGGGGTGAGGCGGCGGTTGATAATTATCGTCGCTTCTGGACAACCTCTCGCACCCGCGCTAGAACATAGAGGTATTTTTTCCTGTTTCGGGACCATGACGATGCTTTCGCACGACCGGGTCTGGGCTGCCATCGATGCGCTGGCCGAACGATACTCGCTCTCGGCTTCCGGTCTGGCGAAGCGGGCGGGGCTCGATTCCACCGCCTTCAACAAGTCGAAACGCGCGTCTGCTGACGGTCGTCCGCGCTGGCCTTCGACCGAGTCGCTGGCAAAGATCATCGAGGCGACCAATTCATCGCTGGATGAGTTTCTCGGGCTGGTCGAGGGACGATCCAAGGATGACCGGCCGCTGCCGGTGCAGAAATCCTCGGTGCCGCTGCTTGGCTTCGCGCAGGCCGGTGCCGGTGGCTTTTTCGACGATGCCGGCTTTCCGGCCGGGCAGGGCTGGGATCTCATCGAACTGCCGGCGCAGTCGACCGAAAATTCCTATGCGCTTCAGGTGCAGGGCGATTCCATGCTGCCGCTCTACCGCAATGGCGACGTGCTGATCGTCGAGCCGGGCGCGACGGTGCGCAAGGGCGACCGCGTCGTCGTCAAGACGCAGTCCGGCGAGGTCATGGCCAAGGTTCTGGTGCGCAGGAGCGCGCAGGAGATCGAGCTTCTGTCTATCAATCCCGAACACCCGGTCCGCAACATAGCGATGGGCGATGTCGACTGGCTCGCCCGCATCGTCTGGGCAAGCCAGTAGGGCGCCGGGTTGATGCGTCCCGGCATATTCGCGCTGACGGTCGCGGCACTTTTCGCCCTGAGCTACGGCATCATTGCTGGCGGGCACGCGATCACCTCGAACGAAGCGAGCTTTGACCCGTCGAGTATTGAGGTCCCGGACGAGACCGATATTCCGCCGATGGATGACGATGCTTCCCCGAACGACGATCTACAGCAGACAGCACCCGCCGATGACAGCATCTTGCCGGCCGCTCCGGAATCCCCAACACCTGCGCCGGAAAACAATGCCGCGCCGTCGAATAAATCAGGCGAGCTGGAACGCATCGCGCCGCGCGAGCCGCTGAGCCAGCTCGGTCTCGCGCTGCCGCCGAAGCCGCCGAAGCTGGTTGCGCCCGAAGACTGGAAAGGCACGCCGCTCTACCAGCCGGTGGCGAGTTCGGCCGGGCAGATCGAGGCCAAGGGCTATTCGATCGCCATCGCTGGCGTTGATCCGGTGGCGGCGAGTGACGATTGCAGTTTCGAAGGCACGTCGTGGCCCTGCGGCGCGCGGGCTCGCACGGCGTTCCGTTCCTGGCTGCGCGGCCGCGCCGTCACCTGCATCGTTCCGCCCGAGCCGGACCGCACCGTCATTTCCGCCGATTGCCGTGTCGGCAAGGAGGATGTCGGAACGTGGCTGGTGGCCAATGGCTGGGCGCGCGCCGCCACCGGTGGCCCTTATGCCGAGGCCGGGGAAAAGGCCCAGTCGGACAAGAAGGGCATATTCGGCCCGCCGCCCGCCCGCGTCAGCGTGACGCTTTCGCCCGCGACTACAAGCGCCTTGCCGGCGCCTCTACCGCCGCCGGACGAATTGCTGGGTTCGCCGGCAGAGCAGCCGGCGCAAACAGTCCCGGTTGCGCCGGGGCCTTTCCCGCCGGCTCCTACGCCGCCAACTGGCCAGCAAGCGCCTTTGCAATGAGCGCGCGCGTCTCGGCAATGCCGTAGAGTGCCGCGAACGAACCGAAGCGCGGGCCGCGCTCCTGACCGATCAGTACCTGATAGATCATCTGGAAGAAGGCGACCGAAACGCCAGGTCCGCCTTCCGGGCTCTGCTTGGAATGATCCTGATAGCGCTCGATCTTGCGGGCGACATTGAGCGATTCGTTCTGGATCGCTTCGCTGCTTGCATCGGCCGGCAACTGGCCGAGCGCGTCCGACAGCGCCTGAAGGGCTGCGTGTTCCACCTCGTCCGGGCTCCGGAAGGATTTCGTCGGCTTCACGAAATCGTCGAAATAGCGCACCGCATAGGCCGCGAGCCGGTCGAGCTCGGGATGCGACTTCGGCGTGACATCCTTCGCGTGGCGCGAGATGAAGCCCCACAGCACGTCCTTGCTGTCGGCGTTGGATGCACTCACCAGATTGAGCAGCAGCGCAAACGTCACCGGCATGTCGATCGCTGGCGGGTTGCCGTCATGCATGTGCCAGACCGGGTTGCCCAGCCGCTCCTTCCACTCCTGCTTCGGATAGGCGGAGAGGAAGGCGTAATACTCGTCCACCGCCTTGGGAATGACGTCGAAATAAAGCTTCTTGGCCTGCCGCGGGCGCTGGAACATGTAGAGGCCAAGGCTTTCCGTCGGCGCATAGGTCAGCCATTCGTCGATGGTCAGGCCGTTGCCCTTCGACTTCGAGATCTTCTGGCCGTTCTCGTCGAGGAATAATTCGTAGACGAAATGCTCCGGCGCGCGGCCGCCAAGGATGACGCAGATGCGGTCGTAGATGGTCTGATTGGTCTGGTGGTCCTTGCCGAACATCTCGAAATCGACATTGAGGGCGGCCCAGCGCATGCCGAAATCGGGCTTCCACTGAAGCTTCACGCGGCCGCCGGTTACCGGCAGGGTGGTTTCCTGGCCGTCCTCGTCATCGAAGGTGATGGTGCCGGCGTTGGCGTCGACGTTCTTCATCGGCACGTAGAGCACGCGGCCGCTCTTGGGCGAGATCGGCAGGAAGGGGCTGTAGGTCGCCTGGCGCTCTTCGCCCAGCGTCGGCAGCATCACCTTCATGATGTCGTCATAGCGTTCAGCCGCGCGCAGCAGCATCGCGTCGAAACGGCCGGCCTTGTAATATTCGGTGGCGCTGGCGAATTCGTAGTCGAAGCCGAAGGTGTCGAGGAAGCGGCGCAGCATCGCATTGTTGTGGTCGCCGAAGCTGGCATAGTCGCCGCCGAACGGGTTCGGCACGGCGGTCAGCGGCATGTGCAGATACGGCTCAAGCGCGGCGCGGTCCGGCACGTTCTCGGGGATCTTGCGCATGCCATCCATGTCGTCGGAGAAGCACAGCAGCCTGGTCTTGACCTTGTCCTGCGTCAGCACGCGGAAGGCGTGGCGCACCATCGTTGTGCGCGCCACCTCGCCGAAAGTGCCGATATGCGGCAGGCCAGACGGGCCGTAGCCTGTCTCGAACAGGATTGTTTCGGGGAATTCGCGACCTTTGTAGCGCGCGACGATTTTGCGCGCCTCCTCGAACGGCCAGGCTTTGCTTTCTGTCGCGGCCGCCAGAAGTTCGGGGTTGAGATCGATGATGTTTGATCCCGTCATGTCGCCATTCCTGCATAATTTGCCGGCACAGTCCGGCGATGCCTGCTCTAAGGCGCGCGGCAGGAAGCGTCAACGATTGCGGGCGTTTTTCCTTGCGGTCGAGCCGGCGCCTTCCTAACTTCGAAGCCCATCGCAAGCCCAAGGACAGCAAATGCCCGGCCCAACCGCCCATGAAGCCCTGATCTACCTGATGGTCGTCACCTCCGCCTCCGATCGCGACATGACCGATCTCGAACTTGCGCGCATCGGCGACGTGGTTCGCTCCTGGCCGGTGTTCGAAGGCTTCAACGACCAGAAGCTCGTCCGCATCTCGCAGGATTGCCAGAAGCTGCTGCACGAGCAGGAAGGCCTGGACGGCGTTCTTTCGGCCGCCGCCAAGGCCATTCCGCAGCGCCTCCACGACACCGCTTATGCGGCCGCGCTCGAAGTCGCTGCCGTCGATCTCGAAATGCGGCTGGAGGAGGTGCGCGTGCTGCAGCTTCTGCGGCGTCATCTCAGCATCGAGGAAAAGATGATCTCGGCGATCGAATGGGCGACCAAGGCACGCCACCGCATGCTGACGTGACCGGCAGCAGGTGATGGGCGATATCGCTGCTTCCGAGGCGTTCGTCCGCACTGTCGCCTTCCTGGCGATCTTCCTGGCCATGGCGCTGTTCGAACTGTGGTCGCCGCGCCTGGAACGGCAGGAAATGGCCGGCGCTCTGAAATCGCGCCGCTGGTTCGCCAACCTTTCGCTGGTGGTGATCTCGTCGTTGATGCTGCGTGTGATCTTTCCGGCTGCAGCCGTCGGTGCGGCAGCCTTTGCCGAGGCGAAAGGCTGGGGGCTTTTGCGCGCTGCCGGCCTCGACGGGGTGCTCGGCGGCATCGTCGCCTTCGTCGCGCTCGATTTCGCGGTCTGGCTGGAGCATGTCGCCAGCCACAAGCTGCCGATCCTGTGGCGTATCCACCGCGTCCACCATGCCGATACGGGCTTTGACGTCACCACCGGCCTGCGCTTTCACCCCCTGGAGATATTGCTTTCCATGATCTGGAAGGCCGGTGTGGTGATAGCGCTCGGCGCGCCGGTGCTGTCGGTGCTGGTGTTCGAGATCGTGCTCAACGGCTCGGCGATGTTCAGCCACTCGAACGTTCGGATTTCACCTTCGGTCGATCGCTGGCTGCGCAAGGTGATCGTCACGCCGGACATGCACCGCGTCCATCATTCGACGGACCGGCCCGAGACCGACTCCAATTATGGCTTCAACTTCTCGTTCTGGGACCGGTTGTTCAAAACCTATGTCGGCCAGCCGAAGCGCGGCCACGACGGCATGGCGATCGGCCTCGAGCAGTGGCGCGACGAAAAGCCGTCGCGGCTTGGCTGGCTGCTGGCGTTGCCGTTCAGGTCAGGGCGCGATGCCTCATGAGTTGTTTACCGGCGTTGCAAAGTCCCCGACATGGTTACGCCGCTTGCCGAGGCGGAATACGATATGCTGTTTGCAGACTTCATCGTAATTCGGACGCTGGCCTCGCCGTCACCGGAGGGCTGCTGGTAGGTGTAGGAGACGGTGTTTCCCGAAACCCGGCCGTTCTGGATCTCGTAGGATTGGCCGTTGGGTGACGAAGAGTTTCCCGAGACCGAGTTCCCGTTGATCCTGAGGTTCAGCGTCATCGGGGCGGAGAGCATCATCCAGCCGACCTTACCGTGCCAGGTTCCTGCAAAGGACTTCGAACCCTCACGTCCTTGTTGTTGGCCGCCCTGCGCGGCATTCTGGCGATCTTCAAACGCAGCGCATTTTTCGACCTTGAAATTCTTTCTTGAGATTGGACGCGTGCCGAAGACGCTTTCGGGTTCTGCATTGCCTCCTTTCAGGATGGCGCGCTGGGGCGTGTTGTCCAGATAGTAGTCGACCTTGGAGCAGGTCGGAGCAGAACTGCGAACGATGATTTCAGCGGAGTAGCTGCCCTTCGAGCCTGTCGAACTCCTGATCTCGATCTGTGCTTTGCAGCTGCCCACCCGCTTGTTGAAATCACAATCGGCAGCCGCGGCAACCGACCAGGATGCAAGAACCATGAAAGCCGAATAGACGGCAGAAAGAAGCAGTCGCAAGAAACATCCCCTCACAAATATAGGGTCCCACCTGGCGCGTTGCTTGGGATGCCCGTTGTGCCGTGACGATAACGAATCTGCTGCCGCACCTCACCCTCCAATTGGGTGGTTCGGCCGCCGCAATTCTGTGCACAAGGTTCCACGACAATTCAGGCGCATCTGCGCTGGCGAGCGGGGGCTTTGATGTCGCGACGACACTTCACGGTAGAAGCAGTGGTTTCGATCGGTTTTCTCGGCGTTGTTCTTGCAGCCTCCCTGCCATCCGAGGTGATAGCAGCGGCACAATGCAATTTCGACAAGCCTGTCGGCTCGTGCACGGGTTCAATAAGTATTGAAAGCTCTGGCGGTTCAAAGCCAAGTTATTCTGCTGAGATTACCGTTCACAGCAGCGCAAACGCATGCTCGAAGGTTGAGTACTATTTGGATTCAACGCCGAACACGACAATTCTTCGAAATTCGAATGCTGAACCGGAAAGCCTATTCAGCACAAAGCCGATTTCCAAGAAGA
This sequence comes from Mesorhizobium sp. CCNWLY176, assembly GCF_037153935.1. NCBI lineage: Bacteria > Pseudomonadati > Pseudomonadota > Alphaproteobacteria > Hyphomicrobiales > Phyllobacteriaceae > Mesorhizobium > Mesorhizobium sp. CCNWLY176. Next base: position 86,210 of record NZ_JBBBDZ010000015.1, on the reverse strand, counting down.
ATATCAAGGTCAAGAAGTGCACTGAGTACGAAGACAAAAACAATTCAAACTCTTCCGTTAGCAAATCATGTATGCCGGCAGGGCTTCTGAAAGAGGTTGTAGCCAGGGAGACTGGTTATGTGCGCGAAAATAAATGGAAAATCGACCTTGCCCGGAAGAACAGGCAAGAGGAGCTTCAGGCGAAGAAAGTGAACTCCGCGTATGTTGCCGAGATGGACCAATTTCTCGCGCAATACGCTCCGTTGGTTGAGGAGAGCGAACGATTGGCCAACAAGGCTAAGAAGTGCCTCGCCGATCCCAGTTGCTCATGCCGAACATAGGGTTGGCTTCGGTTTAGAGCTATCGGAACCCGCCAGCTGCCGCCGAGCGCGCTATCGCGTGGATGGACTGGCATCAGGACGCTTCAGTAAAAGCTGACCGGAAAATAGCGGAGATACAACTCGGCGAAGATGCCCTTCACCGATATTTCATGCAGCGCATAGTTCAGGGCGTCCGCCAGTTGCGGATTGTCTGCCTTGGTGGCGATTGAGAGGCCGGTGCCGAGATATTCCGGGGCAAGATAGGGACCGCCGGCGAAGCGGCAGCAGCCAGCGGCTTCCGATCCGCCCAGCCAGAAGCCGAAGCGCATGCCGTCGCCGAAAGCGCCGTCGAGCTTGTTGGCCTTGAGATCGTCGAACAGCCATTCCTGCTTGGCATAGGTCACCGCCTTCACGTCGGGGAAATAGCTGCGCAGCAGGCGTTCATGCGCAGAGCCGGCGAGAACGCCGATGCGCTTGCCTTCCAGCTTGGCGTAGATCGGCTCGGCGACGGCGGATGATCTCGGCATGATGAAACGTGCCGGAAATTGCAGGTAAGGCCGCGAGAACGCATATTTCGCGCGGTTTTCCTGCGTCACGGCAACGCCGGCGACGATCGCCTCGCCGTCGCCCTTCTGCAGCGCCGCGTCGAGTTCGCCCCAGGGCAGGGCCTGGATCTGGCACTTCGCCGCGATATCGAGTTCGGCGCAGATGGCGCGGGCAAGGTCGACATGAAAGCCCGAAAGCCGGCCGTTTCCATCGAGGAAGTTGAACGGCGGAAAATCGGTGGTGGTCAGGAAGCGAAGCCTCTCAAGCGTCGAAAGGTCCGGCTTGGGCAAGCGCTCCTTGGTGTCCCAGAAAACCGGAACATCGGGTCCGGCTGCCCGCGCCGGTGCGCTCAGCGCTATCAGCGCGCAACAAACGGCCATCAGGATCGAACGTGGTTTCATGAAACGCCTAGTAATGCGAACAAGTGCGTAGACATTTACCCTTCCCTTGGCCGGCAGGCAAAAACATTGTGGAAAGGGGTCATCTCATTTGGCTGGCTAATAAATTAGCATTTGCTTTTTTGCCATGGCGGGAGGCGTCGGGATGTGCATTAATGCACGCGGGGATTGCAACATGGGGGTGTTGCGATGGCGTATTTTGTGCCGACGCGGGGTTACTGCGGCAGGAGGCATGGCTCGCCTGCATTGGGCGGGCCGCCGGATTTGCGCGCGCGTTGTGAATTCGGCGCGGGCGATCTGCAGATCCGGACCGGTGTTCGATGGCTGCGCTAGAATCGGAGCGTCCCAGCGGATTTCCTTTTCATGAGGCCGAACAGCCTGACGACGAATTCCACATTGGAGCTGCGAGCGGCAGCATAAGTCTTTTCGCGGCTCTCGTGCTGCCGGAAGTGGCGGAATGGCGGCCGGTGCTCGATCGGCTGGGCATTTCCTTCGACGACAGCGTTGTCATCGCCTCGCGCGCCGGCGTCAATGGCACGACCTTCCAGGCCGAGATTCTCGTGTCCGGCCTTGTCACGGAAGTCGCCTTCTATCGCGCCATTGCTGACGAGCTTGGCATGAAGTTCGAGACCAGGATCAATCCGCAGAGCCTGATGCTGGGGGAAGAGCAGGCGGTGACGATGCTGCGACAGGCACCGGCAAAGGGCGCGGCGCGGATCGAGGACGGTTTCGGCCGCATCGTCCTTCTCATCGCGCCGGATCTGGCCGGCTGGAAACGCCTGCGGCACCTTCAGGGCAGCGAGCTTTCCCGGCGCGCAAGGATCGTGGCGCCTGCGGTTCTGCGGCAGGCTGTGTTGCGGCGATCGCGCAAGATACTGACCGAACGCGCCCTGACCGGTCTCTCCGATCAGCGACCCGATTGCTCCGCGCGCAGTGTGCTGAGCGCCTGGCAGGCTTTCTTTCTGGGTGCCTTCGCGGTCGCCGTGCCGACTGCACTGCTTTTGAGATCGACGGCTTTTTTCGTCCTGCTGCATGTCCTGTTCTCGGTGTTTTTCCTGGCTTGCGTGGCGCTGCGCATTGCCGCTGCCTTCTGGTTCGAGAAGCGACCGCCGCAGAAACCGTCAGTTGCGCTGTCTCCCAAGATGCCGGTCTATTCGGTGCTCGTCGCGCTCCACGGTGAAGCGGAGGTCGTGCCGCAGCTTCTGGTCGCGCTGAGCAAGCTGCAATGGCCGCGCAGCAAGCTGGAGATCAAGCTGGTCTGCGAGGAGGACGACAAGGCGACGATCCAGGCGATCCGGGCTCACCCGCTGCGCAGCTATGTCGAAGTGGTGTCGGTGCCGGCGTCATTGCCGCGCACCAAGCCGAAGGCGCTTGCCTATGCTTTGCCGCTGACGAGCGGGGAGTTCGTGGTGCTCTACGATGCCGAAGACAGGCCGCACCCGATGCAGCTGATGGAGGCCTGGCAGAGGTTCGCGGCAGCAGACGCGGAACTCGCTTGCCTTCAGGCGCCGCTCGAGATTTCGAACCGCCGGGCAAGCCTCATCTCGAACATGTTCGGCTTCGAATATGCCGGTCTTTTTCGGCGGCTCCTGCCATGGCTGGCCGCGCACAGGCTCGTTCTGCCGCTCGGCGGCACGTCCAATCATTTTCGCCGGTCGGCTCTGGAAGAAGTCGGTGGCTGGGACCCCTACAACGTCACCGAGGATGCCGATCTTGGCCTGCGGCTGGCGCGTTTCGGCTACCGGGCCGACACTCTGTCATGCCCGACGCGCGAGGACGGGCCGGAAGATTTCGACACCTGGCTCGCCCAGCGCAAACGCTGGTTCAAGGGCTGGATTCAGACCTGGTTCGTCCATATGCGCAATCCCGTCAGGCTCGCCCGCGAAGTGCCTTTCGCTTCGTTCTGCATGGCGCAGATCCTGTTCGCCGGCATGGTCATGTCGGCGCTGATGCACCCGTTCCTGATCCTGTCGGCGCTGGTGCTGACCGTTCAGGTCAGCGGCGGCATTCCGCTGAGCCTTTGGCAATGGGGCCTGCTGGCGTTCGACTCCATCACCGTGGTGCTTGGCTACGCATCCTTCATGGTGCTTGGCCGAATGACACTCAACGAGCGCGAGAGCCGGGGGTTCTGGAAGGTCTGCCTGATGACGCCGGTCTACTGGCTGATGCTGTCGCTGGCGGCATGGTGCTCCGTCTACGAACTGTGGAAGCGGCCGCATCACTGGCACAAGACGCCGCACCGGGAAGCGAGACCGCTTGCTAACTCTACCCTGCCGGTCATCTGACGCAGTTTTCTGCGCTTCCGGTGCTCACGTACCTAAATGTACGCTCCGCTCCGGTTCTCGAAAACCACGCCATATGCCTCGGCAGGGCGAGTTATCAAACAGTCTCTAACCCGGCGTTGCCGATGAGTTGCCGAGCTTTCACTTCAGGAACTTCGGCCCTTCGCCGATGATCTTCTTGTCAGGCTTGCCGATGGCGTCGAGATCGCGTCCCGTATAGGGCAGGGCAAGGAGAATGTGCCGGATCACCGCGATACGCAGCCGCCGCTTGTCGTTGGCCTTAACGATCGTCCATGGCGTCTCGGAAGTGTGGGTCCGCTTGACCATCAGGTCGCGCATTTCGGTATAGGCGTCCCATTTGCTGATGCCGGCGACATCCATCGGCGAGAACTTCCAGTTCGTCAGCGGGCTGTGGCGGCGGTCGTGAAAGCGCTTGAGCTGGATCTCCTGGCTGGTATCCAGCCAGAACTTGAAGAAATGGATGCCTTCACGCACGATCTGCTTTTCGAAACGCGGCGTTTCCTCCAGGAAATGCTCGTGCTGTTCGGGCGTGCAAAAACCCATCACCGGTTCGACGCCGGCGCGGTTGTACCAGGATCGGTCGAAGGTGACGAACTCGCCCGCCGTCGGAAAATGCGAAATGTAGCGCTGATAATACCATTGGCCGCGCTCGGTTTCGGTCGGCTTGGTCAACGCCACGTTGCGGGCCGTACGCGGGTTCATATATTCCCGCACCGCATTGATCGTCCCGCCCTTGCCGGCGGCGTCACGCCCCTCGAAAAGGGTCAGCACCCTGTGGCCTGTCGCCTGCATCCAGGCCTGAAGCTTGACGAGTTCGATCTGCAGCCGCTCCAGCGTCTCTTCATAGTCCTTGGAGGGCATCTTGTCGTCATAGGGATAGCCGCCCGAACGCAAGGCCTTCTTGTCGATCCAGTCGGGCAATTCGGGATTGTTGATGTCGAAGAGACGCTCCTTGCCGCCGACCTTTAGTTTCAACGGTGTGAGACCCGCGGTCTCCTTCGCTGCTGCGGTCTCCGGCGCGTCGTCGGCGTTTTTCATTTCGACAAACCTTTCTTGGTTTCCCTTTCATGCTATTGGGTGCGGCCATACTGGTCCAGCGTGAAGTTTTACACCCAAGTACAAGGCATCACGGGATTTTCGCATGAGCGATCAAGGCCGCGAACAATGGATACGCCGCGCAATGCGGCTGGTTGCAAACCGGTTTCGCCAGAACCGCTGGATGCTGGCCGCAGCCGTCGCAGCCGTGCTTGCCGTCCACATATGGGCCGGAGGCGACACGCGGACGGTCGCCGCAGTGGTGGGCGCGCTGATCGTCGTGGCGGGTCTAGCGCCCAGCCGCACGGCGGGTCTTCTCACGGCCGAGGCCGAAGAAACCGCCAATGGCGGCACGCGTGGCCTCTCGGGCGAAAACCTCGCCGCCGCCGTCACCGACCCGCTGATCGTCTTCGACGGTGCGGGCGCGGTCGTCCATGCCAATGATGCGGCCGTCAATGCTTTCGGGGCGCTGCGCCCGGGCATCCTGTTGCTGCTGAAATTCCGCGCGCCGGAAATGCAGGAGATGATACAGGCGGTGCTGTTCGGCCATGCCGCGTCGCGGCAGATCGACTTCATCGAGCGGGTGCCGATCGAGCGCGTCTTTCGCGTCACCGCCTCCGCCGTCGGAAGAGGCACCGGCCTCTATGTCATGGTGTTCAAGGACCAGAGCGAGACGCGCCGCATCGATCGCATGCGCGCCGATTTCATCGCCAATGCCAGCCACGAGCTGCGCACGCCGCTGGCCTCGATTTCTGGTTTCGTGGAGACGCTGCGCGGCCCGGCGCGCGACGACGCCAAGGCGCGTGATCATTTCCTGCAGATCATGCAGAACCAGACCGCGCGCATGGCACGGCTGATCGACGACCTGCTGTCGCTGTCGCGGCTGGAGATGAAGTCGCATCTGCGGCCCGGCGTGAAAGTCGACCTGCGCGGCGTGGTGGAAAGCGTCATCGATTCCCTCAGCCCGTTGGCGAAGGAGTCCGGCGTCGTCGTCGAGCGCGACTTCCCCGCCGGCACCTTCGAGGCGCTGGGCGACCGCGACGAACTGTTCCAGGTCTTCGAGAACCTGCTGGAAAACGCCTGCAAATATGGCGCGTCGGGCGGCCGCGTCGTCGTCTCTATCGGCGGTCCGGACACGAATGCCGAGCATGAAACCACGGTCACGATCCAGGATTTCGGTCCCGGCATTCCCGAAGAGCACATTCCGCGCGTGACCGAGCGCTTTTACCGGGTGGACGTGGAAACCAGCCGTTCGCAGAAAGGCACGGGCCTCGGCCTTTCCATCGTCAAGCATATATTGACCCGTCACAACGCCCGCCTGTCGATCCGCTCGAAGCTGGGCGAGGGTGCGGCCTTCACCGTCCATTTTCCGGCGGCGGAATGATATCCGCCGCCGGACGAGCGGTATGTCCGGGGAGGCCGAACCTGTCTATCGCTCCGCGCGTCCAGTGGCGCGCAAGACGCGATCTATTTCCTTCCTCTAGATCGCCGTGCGTCCATTCGGACGCACAAAGGACGATCTAGGACTTAGAACAAGCATCGGAATATTCCGAAAACCGGTAACCACTTTTCGGTCCGATGCTCTAAGCCGATCTCGCGACCACCAGGCCATCTTCGCCGAGATCGGCTCGCGCGATGTGGCCATTGCGCAAAAGCCAGCGGCTGAACCGGTACCTCGTGGAGAAGGCCGTGCCGGTAATGACGACCGGCTCGCAGCACCTCTCTATATCGTCGTCGATCCGGTTGAGCAGATCGGGCACACCGCCTGTGCCGATCCTGCCCCACAGGATGTAGTCTGTACCGCTCGGCGTTTTCCGGAGGCTGCCGCCCCCGGAAATATGCGCCTTGTCCGCCTGAAGCAGCCGCGCCTCCTCTGCGCGGGCTGCTTGCATCTCCTTTCGTAGTTCGCTCATGAACTGAGCGAAATATTCCTTGCGAGGGATTTCGGGCACCACCAGATCGTCGTTATGGCTGGTGTTGGCGAGTGCTGCCCGAGATCCGTTCCGATGCCGCACCGGGTGCCCCCCGTGTTCGTGTTGTCCCATTTTAAGCTGCACGAGCGCCTCCTGTACGGCTGGTGCGATACTGCTGCATGAACGGCTCGTAGGGGCCGCGATGCACCAGAATGGAATGGTCGAGATTGCCCCTGGCGAGCGCGCGGTCGCGCGCTTCCGGCGTGACGTCGAAATAGGCGGCGACACACCAGCGGTCGTCGATCAGAATAGGATTTCCGATCTGTCTCACCGTCCAGCCGAACCGCTTCCACAGCGGCAGCCAATACAGGTCCTGAATACCGCCGATGCGGCTGATGCCTTCGTTCAGGCAGTATTCCATGACCGTTCCGCAGAACTGGCCCTTGATCGGGCCGTGGCCTTTTTCGCGGAAGGAAGGGACGATGAAGCCGCGCGTCCATTCGGCGACGTCCGGTTGCCTGGGGACGCCGGTGAAATTGCAGCTGTGCGGAAACACTTCGCTAAGCATATGCGGTTCGGTGGTCGGCAGAAGCCGGGTCCCGGTCATGACCTGATCGTCAACGATCCCGATCATGTAGGTGGCCTCGTCGGTGTCGAACTGGTCGATTTCCATGCCGCTGCCGTCGTCGTCGCGCCATTGCTTTTCTTCGACATAGATGGCGTGGCGCGCGCGAAAGAAGTCTTCGAGCTCGGCGACATAGAGGTGGCGGTTTGCGGCGTTTACGACGTGGATCTGCACGGCTACTACCCCCTGCGGTTGATTCTCTCGCAGAAGGATGAACCGTAACGGGCCTGTCAGCTATCATCGGAATCGATGATTGACCGGCAATTTACACGTGAATAATATGTTGCCTGATTGCTTCCATAACCGCCTGGGTTGTATTGGCGGTATCCAGCTTCGCGTTGATATGCCGCTGGTGGGTGCGCGTCGTCGCCTCGGAAATATTGAGGATGGTCGATATCTCCCAGGCGGTCTTGCCGGCAGCCGCCCATTTCAGGATTTCCTGCTCCCTGTCGCTCAGGGATGGAGGCGGAGGAGCTTTCTTCGACGCCAGGTCATTCGCGGCCATCTGGAAATAGACGGCGGCGCAATAGAGCAGGCCTTCGTCTTTCTTGTCGATGTCCATCCGGCGGTGACTGGCAAGCGAGACAACCGCCTGCCACCTTCTGGCAGTCCGCAAGGGGAAAGCAATGCCGTCGACCAGGCCAAAAGCAGCGGCCTCGCCGTTCAGCTGCTGGACGCGCTTGGTGACGGGAAATGCGTCCCAGGCTTCCCGCCAATGAAAAGGCCGGTCTTTGGTAATCGACCATTTCGAGACCGGATCGTCGGGAAAATACACCTGCTCGCGGTAACGATCGGACCAGGCTTCCGGCCAATGGTTTGCGATGACCATCGGTTCCACGTCGATGCCGGCCGAAGGCAGGCCGGTCATGATGAACGCGTTGAAGCCTTGCCGATCGATGACTTGTGAGAAATCGTTGACGAGGAGGGACAGGTTTGGATGTCTCTCCGCCCGCTCGATGAAATCGAGCAATTCGCTGTGTGCATTCAGCATTGCCGTTCCTCGGTGCGTTTGCCTGTCCGCAACATGAGTAACTATAGCTATATCTATGAATCTAACGATGTAAATCGGTAATTTAGAACTATTGCGGCGCTGTCACGCAAAGTTTTTTGTTTCGGATGTTGTCAATTTTTGTCCGGTTTGAAAGTTAGGGCGGGCGAGCTTTGCCAAAGGCTGCTCAGCTTTCGCCTGAAAGATCCTTGCGCGCCTTGTCCAGTTCCTCGGCATAGCGGCGCAGCAGGTGGGCTTCGGTCAAAAGCCCGACCACCCGGCGGTTCGAGAAATTGTCGACGACGGGCAATTCCTCGCTGCCCGAGCGGGCAAAGATGTCGGCGGCTGCCTTGACGTTCATGGACGGCACCAGAAGCGTGTCCTGATATTTCGCCAACGTGCGGATGGACGCACCCTCGGCCTCGTTGCCCGCATCAAGGGCGTAGACCTCGGCGACAAGCAGCATTCCGGCGTATTTCTTCTCTGCGTCGGTGACGATCACACGCTGCGCGGCACCCAGCGGGACTTGCCTGCGGAACTCTTCGATCGTCGTCGTGTCGGGCAGGGTGCGAACGTCCTCGCGCATCATGCGCTCGACGGTCAGGTTGCGTGTCCAGCTCACGTCATGGGCGCTTCGGATCGTTTCGCCGCGCAGATGGAACCGCCAGGTCGAGAAGGAGTAGCCGAAGGTTTCGCGCACCAGCACCGCCGACACGATCGACGCCGCCAGAACGACGCCAGTGAGGGCGAGGTTGCCGCTGGATTCCAGCGCCAGGAATGTCATGGTCAGCGGCGCTCCGACGACGCCGACGGCGAGCGAGGTCATGCCGACAACGGCCGCGATCATCGGGTCGACCCCGGTCTGCGGCAAAAGGAAGATCATCGCCTCGGCAAAGATCTTGCCGAGCAGGGCGCCCAGAAACAGTGAGGCGAAAAACAGGCCGCCGCGAAATCCCGAACCCAGCGATACGGCGGAAGCGATCAGCTTGAGGACGAAAAGCTCGGCGACGACATAGAGGCCGTAATTCATCGCCAGTTCGCGATGCAGCGCGCCATGGCCGCTCGAAAGCACCTGAGGCGTGATCAAGGCCAGCGCGCCGATCAGGCACCCGCCGATCGCCGGTCGCAGCGCGGCGTCGATGGAAAGCCGTGAAAAACCTTTCTCCACGACCGTCACCAGCTGCATGATGGCGATCGACGCCGCACCCGCCAGGAAGCCGAGGAGCAGATAGGGCAGATATTGCAGGGCTGTCATCGCCGGCACCGGGCCGACTTCGATGGGAAATTGCGCGCCGCCAAGATAGCTCGCCGTCAGCGAGGCGGTGACGGCCGCTGCCATCACCGGTGCGACATTGGCGACGGAGTAGACGCCGATGATGAGCTCGAAACCGTAGAACGCACCCGTCAACGGCGCGCCGAAGGCAGCCGCAATCGCGCCGCCAGCACCGCATCCGACCAGTATTCTGACGTCATTGCGGCGCAGCTGCAGAAAGCTGGCCAGCCGGGACGCCAGCCCCGAGCCGCTCTGGGTATAGGCCGCCTCCAGCCCGACCGACGCGCCGAAGCCACTCGAGATGATCGTCTGCACCGCGACGATGGCGGTGTCCGTCGCCGACAGCCTTCCGCCATAGAGCGCATTGGCCTCGATCGGATCGATCGGCGTGCGATATTGCCGGCGCCGGAGATAGGCGATGGTCAACCCGAGCAGCACGCCGCCCATGACCGGCACCAGCGCCTGGGAAGAGCTGGACAGCGAGAACATGGCCGAAAGCCGCGCGCCGCGCTCCAGCCCGAAAAGCAGCCAGTGCATCTCCTGAACGATCCAGCTCATTGCCGTGACGGTCACCGCCGCTAGCGCTCCGACGACACAGGCCACACCGACGACGGCTATGCCGCGCGCGCTGAGAAGGTGCAGAGCCGTGCGGACTTGCGCGTGGTTCTTGCGGGAGGAAAGGAGCTTTGTGATCGTGCTTTGGAGCACCGCGCGGCCTTTTGCAGTCAGGAGGATGGACGTCACGGGAATGCATGGACCACTTCGCGCGCCGGCCAAAATAGCCGCTGCTCGTTGGAGACGATGGTTCCGGACCCCTCGCGCAGGCGCTATCAGCCCGAATTGTGGCGTCAGCGTGCCGCCAATCCAAGCTTTCTTTTTTCCGTCATGTCGTTAGCCTATATGCATGGATTCAGGGATCGTGATTTGGCGGTTCCGAAGAGAGATGGACCTTCATGCAGTCGCACCACATTGTCAGTGCTTATGACGACGAGCTGAAATACCTGACCCGCAAGGTTGCGGCGATGGGTGGCCAGGCAGAGCGCCTTGTCGATCAGGCGATCGCAGCACTCGTCAATGCGGACGCGGCGCTGGCCAAGAAGGTTATCGCCGATGACACCATCCTCGACGAAGCCCAGCGTGAGATTGACGACAAGTCGATCGTGCTCATCGCCAAGCGCCAGCCTGTTGCCGGGGATTTGCGGGAAATCATCGGCGCGATCCGCATTTCGGCCGACCTCGAGCGCGTCGGCGATCTCGGCAAGAATGTCGCCAAGCGCGTGGTGGCGGTTTCGGAAGGCCGCCAGCCGGTCAGCCTGTTCCGCGGCCTGCAGGCGCTGGCCGAACTGGCGCTGACGCAGCTCAAGGAAGTGCTGGACGTCTATGCCTCGCGCTCGGTCGAGCGCATCGAATTCGTGCGCGCCCGCGATAACCAGATCGACGCTATGTACACGTCGCTGTTCCGCGAACTCCTCACCTACATGATGGAAGACCCGCGCAATATCACGCCCTGCACGCATCTCCTGTTCTGCGCCAAGAACATCGAGCGCATCGGCGACCATGCCACCAACATCGCCGAGACGATCTACTATGTCGTCACCGGCGACCAGATGCCGATCGACCGCCCCAAGGAAGACAAGACCGACAAGGTCGTGATGCCGGTGGAAGTTGTGGCGAAGTGAGCGCGGCAACCCTCTTTCATCGTTTGATTACCACCCATCTGCCCGGTGGCGGAGATTGTGCAGTAGCGGCGGCTGTTTCACAGCTGCCAACTGCCAGATAGCGGCTGTCCGCATCCTCGAACTTTCCGCAAAATTGCGCTAGACTGACCGACCTGCGCATTCATCACGCAGTGAAGGTTATGCCTTCGGGAGGTGGTGATGGATCATGTCCGCAAGTTTGCGCCCGCCCCGGCGGAGGCTGGTATCGTTGCCTCGAGCGTCTATGCCGCAGGCAAGCGCGTCGCCGACATTCCGGTCGAGGAGGCCGGTGAGTGGGCAGCCAAAGAAGGCCATGTCGTCTGGATCGGCCTTCTCGAGCCCAGCCGCGAACTTCTGCTGCGCGTACAGGCGCAGTTCAATCTTCATGCGCTGGCGATCGAAGATGCCGAGCATCCGCACCAGCGGCCGAAGATCGAGCAATATGGTGATGCGCTGTTCATCGTTGCCCGCACGGCGCAGCTGATCGACCGCCGCGTCACCTTCGGCGAAACGCATCTGTTCGTCGGCAAGGGTTATATCGTCAGCGTCCGGCACGGCCCGTCGACCTCCTACGCCACCGTTCGCCAGCATTGGGAAAGCTGCCCGCATTCGCTGGCCAAGGGCGAGGATTTCGTCCTCTACGCCATCCTCGATTTCATCGTCGACAACTACATGCCGGTGCTGGAGCAGATCGAGGACGAGGTCGAGGAGATCGAGGACAAGGTCCTGCTCAAGCCGATGCTCGCCGCCGAGATCGAACGGCTGTACATGCTGCGCCGCGACCTTCTGCGGCTGCGCAATGCAGCACTGCCGCTGGTCGAGGTCTGCCGGCGGCTGACCAGTGCCGACCTGCCGCAGATCCATGCGGCCATGCACCCGCTGTTCCGCGACGTGACCGACCACATCCGCACCGTACAGGAGAAGATCGACAGTCTGCGCGAGGTGCTGGCGTTCGCCTTCGAGGCTAGCCTTCTGGTCGGCCAGAGCCAGGAAACGGCGATTTCCAAGAAACTCGCCTCATGGGCCGCCATTCTGGCGGTGCCGACGGCCTTCGCAGGCATCTACGGCATGAATTTCAGCGATATGCCCGAGCTGAGGATGGAATATGGCTATCCCACGGTTCTCGTCGCCATCGCAGCGATCTGCTCGTTTCTCTACTGGCGGTTCCGCAAGAATGGTTGGCTGTGAGGAAGGGAATAGTGAGAAGAGAGGGAATAGTGAGTAGAGAGTAGTGAATAGGGAAGGCACTTGCGCGCCTTCGAACTGCCGCGCTGCTTTCTATTCACTATTCACTATTCACTATTCACTATTCACTATTCACTATTCACTATCAGCGGCTGCGCCGACGCTCCGCTGCCGGCTGGAAGGCGATCTTCGAGTGGTACTTGCAATAGGGGCCGGCTTCGGCGGCGTCGTTGCCGCAGAAGTGGAACTCTTCCGACAGCGGATCGCCGTTCGGCCATTTGCAGGTGCGCTCGTTGAGCTCGACCAGCTGCAGATGCCGGGAAATCGGCACGACGACGTTTTCCACGGGGCGCAGGTAATGGCGGGCCACCGGCTCGGTGTCGAACTGCGCCTGCAGCGCGGTGGCGCCGATCGAGGTGGTCACGGTGCGCGTCGTGGTCGTTGCCCTTGGCGCCGTCTTGACGCCGGTCGATACCTGCACCGTCTTTTTCTGGCGGGCTGGTGCAGCCGTCGAGCGGCCGCGGCTCGAAAGCTTCAGGCGATGGACCTTGCCGATGACGGCGTTGCGGCTGACGCCGCCGAGCTGGGCGGCGATCTGGCTGGCGCTGAGGCCTTCGGCCCACAATTTGCGGAGGGTTTCCACTCGCTCGTCAGTCCAGTTCATGAGAGCATGCTCCTGCTTGAGAGTGCGACCTTTCCCTGAATCCATTCCCGTCCCGACAAATGCTCGGGGTGACACCACATATACTCGGGTGATTGGGTTTGCCGCACCAAATCTGGTTATTTCTAGACTTCAAACTACCTTATCGGCTGACTCGGTGACAAGAGTCCGGGGTGCCACACGAATCGGTTTTTTGGGTTTTCAACAACTTGCCGCAACAAAGGTGGCTTATTGGGCCAAGTTGTCTGCCGCGCGCTTCTGCGCGACGTTTTCGTTGACTTTGTGACCGGAAACGCAATATGCCCGTTAAGGCCGCCGCTTGAGGCGGCTTTTTTGATTTTCCGGTCCCGGAGACGCATATAATGAGCGGTTCGGCGCTTTACGAGACTTTCGCACGTGCACCCCTGGCTTTCGACAGGGGCGAGGGCTCCTGGCTGGTTGCGGAAGACGGCCGACGCTTTCTCGATTTCGCCGGCGGCATCGCTGTGAATTCGCTCGGCCATGGCCATCCCCAGCTCGTCGCGGCTCTCACCGAGCAGGCCGGCAAGCTCTGGCACACGTCTAACCTCTATGAGATTCCGGGCCAGCGCCGCCTTGGCGAGAGGTTGGTCGCCGCCACCTTCGCCGACAAGGTGTTCTTCACCAATTCGGGCGCGGAGGCGCTGGAATGTGCCATCAAGACGGCGCGGCGCTATCAATATGTCAGCGGCCACCCGGAAAAGTTCCGCACCATCACCTTTGAGGGCGCTTTCCACGGCCGCACGCTGGCGACCATCGCTGCCGGCGGGCAGGAAAAATATCTTGAAGGCTTTGGCCCCAAGGTCGACGGTTTCGACCAGGTGCCCTTCGGCGATATCGCGGCAGTCGAAAAGGCGATCACGCCGGAGACGGCAGCGATCCTGATCGAGCCTATCCAGGGCGAGGGCGGCATCCGCGAGGTGCCGGCAGCGTTCCTGAAGCGCCTGCGCGAGCTTTGCGACCAGCACGGCCTGCTGCTGATTTTCGACGAAGTGCAATGCGGCATCGGCCGCACGGGAAAACTCTTCGCCTATGAATGGACCGGCGTGACGCCGGACCTGATGGCGATCGCCAAAGGCATTGGCGGCGGCTTCCCGGTCGGCGCCTGCCTTGCGACGGACGAGGCGGCTGTCGGCATGACCGCCGGCGTCCACGGCACCACCTTTGGCGGCAATCCGCTTGCCATGGCGGTCGGCAATGCCGTGCTCGACGTCGTGCTGGAAGAAGGCTTCCTCGACGAGGTCAAGCGCAAGGCGCTGCTGATGAAGCAGGGGCTGGCCGCGATCTCCGACGAGTTTCCCGAAATCATCGAAAGCGTGCGCGGCACCGGGCTTATGCTCGGCCTGAAATGCAATGTGCCCAACACCACCGTCAACGGCGCGCTGCGACAGGAAGAAATGCTGGCGGTGCCGGCCGGCGACAATGTCGTGCGCCTGCTGCCGCCGTTGACCGTCACGGACGATGAGATCCGCGAAGCGCTGTCGCGCATCCGCGCTGCCGCCAAGGGCTTGTCCGAAGCCGCCGCATGAGCTGAAACAACACCTCCGGGGTTTGCTATGACCAGTGGTATCCGCCACTTCACCGATCTTTCCGCCGTTTCCGACACGACGCTGCGCGGCATTCTCGACGATGCCGTCGCGCGCAAGGGACGCCTGAAGGCCGGCGAGCGCTCGCGACCGCTGGAAGGCAAGGTTCTGGCGATGATCTTCGACAAGCCGTCGACCCGCACACGCGTCTCCTTCGATGTCGGCATGCGCCAGCTCGGCGGCGAGACGATCATGCTCACCGGCACCGAAATGCAGCTCGGCCGCTCGGAGACCATCGCCGACACCGCCAAGGTGCTGTCGCGCTATGTCGACGCGATCATGATCCGCACGACCTCGCATGAGCGCCTTCTCGAACTCACCGAGAATGCAACGATCCCGGTCATCAACGGTCTGACCGACGACACCCACCCGTGCCAGCTGATGGCCGATGTGATGACCATCGAGGAACATCGCGGCCCGGTCGCCGGCAAGACGGTGGCCTGGGTCGGCGACGGCAACAATGTGCTGCATTCGCTGCTGGAAGCCTCGGCGCGTTTCCGCTTCAACCTCAATGTCGCGGTGCCGGAAGGCAGCGAGCCGGAGCAGAAATATATCGACTGGGCCACAGGCAATGGCGGCACGGTCAACTTCACCCGCAGCCCCGAGCAGGCGGTGGAAGGCGTCGACGCGATCGTCACCGATTGCTGGGTGTCGATGGGCCAGGAGCATCGCGCCCGCGGCCACAACATCTTTCAGCCCTATCAGGTCAACGAAGCCCTGATGAAGCGCGCCAAGCCTGACGCCCTGTTCATGCACTGCCTGCCGGCCCATCGTGGCGAGGAAGTGACGGACGAGGTTATCGACGGGCCGAACTCGGTTGTCTTCGACGAGGCTGAGAACCGCCTGCACGCGCAGAAGGCTGTGCTCGCCTGGTGCCTCGGCGCATAGAGAACGCCTGCTACCTCCACCCTGCCGGTCATCTGACGCGGCAGGACGGGTTATCAAACAGTCTCTGGGCCGCGAAGCTGTGAAAGCTTGATCCGGAAGGCTTGCATGCCTATCTGGGGCGGATCACATTAAACTGTCGTTTGAACGAGCGGTTTCCGGGCGATGAGTCTTGCCTGTCCGGAGACTGTAAAGGGATTTGGTCTGGTGGCTGACACGGAACGCAAACTTGGCGAATTCGGCTTTGCCGGTGATGACAATGTCGTACCTTTCGAGGTCGGCCCGCTCGACGTACGCGGCCGCATGGTCCAGCTCGGGCCGCTGCTCGACCGGATACTGGCGCGCCACGACTATCCCGAGCCTGTCGCGCGGCTACTGGCCGAGGCGGTGGTGGTCACCGTCCTGCTTGGCACTTCGCTGAAATTCGAAGGCAAGTTCATCCTGCAGACCCGCACCGACGGGCCTGTGGACATGCTTGTCGCCGACTTCACCACGCCGCATTCGCTGCGCGCCTATGCGCGTTTCGATGCCGAGAGGCTCCAGGCGCTGCTCGATGCCGGCGAGGACAAGCCCGAGACGCTGCTGGGCAGCGGCGTTCTGGCGCTGACCATCGACCAGGGCGCGCATACGCAGCGCTACCAGGGCATCGTCCAGCTCGACGGCACGACGCTGGAAGAGGCTGCGAAGATCTATTTCCGGCAGTCGGAGCAGATCCCGACCGACGTGAAACTGTCTGTCGGCAAGCTGGTGCTGCCGGCCGAAGGCGGCCGCCGCGAGCATTGGCGCGCCGGCGGGCTTTTGGCGCAATTCCTGCCCAAGGCGCCGGAGCGCCTGCGCATGCCCGATCTTCACGGCGGCGATGGCGACCCGGGTGCAGATGCGCAGGACGTCACCGACAATGCGTGGCAGGAGCTGCTGGCGCTGGTCGCAACCGTCGACCACACCGAACTGCTCGACCCGACCATCGGGGCCGAGCGGCTGCTCTATCGCCTGTTCAACGAGCACGGCGTGCGCGTCTTCGAGCCTATCGAAATACGCGACGAATGCTCCTGCTCACGCGAAAAGATCCGCGGCATCCTCGACGGCTTTTCCGCCGAGGAGATCACCGACAGCGTCGAAGACGGCGTCATCCGCGTGAACTGCGAATTCTGCTCGAAGGCGTATGAGTTCGAGCCAGCGGAGTTTTCGGCTGAGGCTTGAGGTCGGCGCTGCCCTCACCCTTACCCTCTCCCCGTATAGGGACGGGGAGAGGGGGGCGTCAGCGTTGGAGCTTCCTCCTTCTCCCCGTCCCTATACGGGGAGAAGGTCCCGGCAGGGGGATGAGGGGCAGCGTAAACCTGCCCGAAAATGCCTCAGTTCACCGTCCGCTTCGTCCCCGGCAGATCCAGCGAGAACGCCGGGATATCCACGTCGAACATTTCGTCGCGCGCGTTGCGCATGGTGTAGCGGCCTACCATGATGCCGGACGGCGTCGTGAGCGGGCAGCCGGACATGTATTGATAGCTGTCGCCGGGGTTCAATTCCGGCTGCTCGCCGACGACGCCGGCGCCGCGCACTTCCTCCACGCGCCCGAGCCCGTCGGTGATGTGCCAGTAGCGCGACAGAAGCTGCACGAACTCCTCCGACTGGTTGGCGATGGTTACGCGGTAGCCCCAGACAAAGCGGCTCTGCGCAGGGTCCGAGCGTTCCTCAAGATAGAAAGGCTCGACACTCACCTCGATGTCGCGCGTGATGGCGCTGTACATATGTCTGGCACTCCAACTCGAACAAGACTCCGCCGACATGGCCGGCAGGTCAACAACCCTGAGCGATAAACCGCGTGATTGTGATTTCCGCAAGGCGGGATTTCGCGTCTATTGGGTGAATCGGAGGCGGAGATTCCAATATGCTGGATGGCTGGGCGCGCAAGCGCATCGATCCCGCGCTTGACGCCATTGGCGGCAGGCTGGCGCAGGCGGGCGTGTCGGCCAATGCGGTGACGATTTCTGCTTTCGCGGTCGGCGTTGCCGCGGCGGCGGCCATTGCCCACGGCCATTTCTTGGCAGGCCTTGTCCTTCTGCTTGCCAGCCGCCTTGGCGACGGTCTCGATGGAGCCGTGGCGAGGGTGCGCGGAAAGACCGACCTTGGTGGCTATCTCGATATCGTGCTGGATTTCGCCTTCTACGGTGCGATCCCGCTCGGCTTCGTGCTGGTCGATCCGGCGGCGAACGCGGTTGCAGGCGCAGTGCTGCTGCAGTCCTTCTACGTCAACGGCTCCAGCTTCCTTGCCTATGCGATCATGGCCGAGAAACGGAAATTGGAGGGGCAGGCGAGGGGAGAAAAGTCGCTGTTCTTCACCACCGGATTGGCGGAAGCGACGGAGACGCTGGCCGTCTTCGTCGCCTTCTGCCTGTTCCCGGCGTGGTTTGCGGTCATCGCCTATGTGTTTGCAGCGGTGACGTTTTATACCGCGCTCTCGCGCGTCGTGCTGGCGGGACGGGTGTTTCGCTAGCCCTTACCCCGCCGCCTTCAGCGCCTTCTCGATATCCTCCAGCAGATCATCCGCATCTTCCAGCCCCAGCGAAATGCGCAGCGTGCCGTCGGCGATGCCGAGCTCAGTGCGGGCCTCGTCGGTCAGGTTCTTGTGCGTGGTGGTGGCCGGATGGGTGATCAGGCTCTTGGAATCGCCGAGATTGTTGGAGATCAGCACCACGTCCAGTGCGTTTTCGAAGGCGAAGGACGATTTCTTGCCACCCTTGAGGTCGAAGCAGATCAGCGTCGAGCCGCCCTTCATCTGCTTCTTGACGATGTCGGCCTGCGGGTGGTCGGCGCGGCCCGGATAGATGACGCGGGAAACTTCCGGCCGGCCGGCGAGGAAATCGGCGACCTTTGCCGCATTCTCGCTCTGCTGGCGCACGCGCAGCGGCAGCGTTTCCAGGCCCTTCAGCAGTGTCCAGGCGTTGAATGGCGACAGGCTCGGGCCGGTGTGGCGGAAATAGTCGTGCAAATTCTCGTCGATCCACTCCTTGTCGGAGAGGATGACGCCGCCGAGACAGCGGCCCTGGCCGTCGATGTGCTTGGTGGCCGAGTAGACGACGATATGCGCGCCGAGTTCCAGCGGCTTCTGCAGCAGGGGTGTGGCAAAGACATTGTCGACCACCAGCTTGGCGCCGATCGAGTTAGCGAGCGCTGCGACCGCTGCGATGTCGACCACTTCCAGTGTCGGGTTGGTCGGGCTTTCGAGGAAGAACAGCTTGGTGTTGGGCTGCACCGCCTTTTCCCAGTTCTCGATCTGGGTGCCGTCGACCAGCGTTGCCTCGATGCCGTATCGCGGCGCCAGCGTCTCGACCACCCAGCGACAGGAGCCGAACAGAGCGCGTGCGGCAACGATATGGTCGCCGGCCTTGAGGCTGCACAGGATCGCGGCGGTGACCGCGGCCATGCCCGATGCCAGTGCGCGGGCGTCTTCGGCGCCTTCCAGCGCGCACATGCGCTTTTCGAACATGTCGACGGTCGGATTGGCGTATCGCGAATAGATGAAGCCGGGCTCTTCGCCCTTGAAACGGGCCTCGGCGGCTTCCGCCGTGTCATAGACATAGCCCTGCGTCAGGTAGATTGCCTCGGCCGTTTCGCCGAAACCGGAGCGCAGAACGCCGGAATGGACGAGTTGCGTTGCGGGCTTCCAATTCTGCTTCTTGTTCGTCATAGCCTTGATCCAAACACAAAAAAACCGGCCGCGAAAAGTCGCATGCCGGTCCACAGACGGCCCTTTAGCGACTTGTTTAACGTGGCTGCAAGCCGACCGGCCAAATCACCACGGGATAACGGTCCTTTAGACCCCGTGCCTTCTTGCGTCAATGCCGGACATCGTTAAACCTCGCCCCTTCATCGCAGGAGTAGAAGTTTGCGGCAGTCGGGTATTCTTCCGGATCGGGACATCGCAGCGCTTTTCCAGTCGGGAGCGCTGGTTACGGCGCGTCCGCTCGACAACGACCAGATCCAGCCGGCAAGCCTCGATCTCAGGCTCGGCGAAAAGGCATGGCGTGTGCGCGCCAGCTTCCTGCCCGGTCCCGGCCACAAGGTAAGTGAAAAGCTCGACCGGCTGCGCCTGCACGAGATCGACCTGACCGCGGGCGCTGTTCTAGAGACCGGCTGCGTCTACATCGTGCCGCTGCTGGAGCGCCTCGCCTTGCCGGCAAAGATTTCGGCCTCGGCCAACCCGAAAAGCTCGACTGGCCGGCTCGACATCTTCACCCGCGTCATGACCGACAACGGCCAGGAATTCGACAAGATACCGGCCGGTTATTCCGGGCCGCTCTATCTGGAAGTCAGCCCGCGCACCTTCCCGATCATCGCCCGCACCGGCTCGCGCCTGTCTCAGATACGCTTCCGCACTGGCAAGGCGCTGCTCTCCGAAGCCGAGCTGCACGAGCTGCACCGCACCGAGACGCTGGTCGCTTCCGACACACCGAACATTTCGGGCGGCGGTATCGCGCTTTCCATCGATCTCAACGGCGACAAGAATGGGCTGGTCGGCTATCGCGGCAAGCATCACACCGGCCTTGTCGATGTCGACAAGCGCGCTGCACAGGACGTGCATGATTTCTGGGAACCGCTATACAAACGCGGCCCGGGCGAACTGGTGCTTGATCCGGACGAATTCTACATCCTGGTCAGCCGCGAGGCAGTGCATGTGCCGCCCGGCCATGCCGCCGAGATGACGCCCTTCGATCCGCTGGTCGGCGAATTCCGCGTGCATTATGCCGGCTTCTTCGATCCCGGCTTCGGCCATTCGAAGGCCGGTGGCACCGGCAGCCGCGCCGTGCTGGAAGTGCGCAGCCATGAGGTGCCGTTCATTCTCGAACATGGCCAGATCGTCGGCCGCCTCGTCTACGAGCACATGCTGTCGCGGCCGCAGGCGCTTTACGGCACCGATCTCGGCTCCAATTATCAGGCGCAGGGCCTGAAGCTTTCGAAGCATTTTCGGACCGAGGGCTGACAGCAGAGCCGTAGCCGCGTAACGCGCGGCCACGCCGTCAGGAATTACTCGCGAAACGCGTGCTGCAGCTGTTCGGTGAACGGCTTGGTCAGGTAGGACAGGGCCGTGCGCATTCCGGTCTGGATGAAGGCCTCTACCGGCATGCCGGGCTTCAGCTGAATGCCTTCGAGTTTCTTGACCTCGCCGTCGATCAGCGTGATCTCGATCGGGTAATAGACCTCGCCGGTGGCCTGATCGGTGGTCACGTCGGGTGCGATGGTGGTGACGTCGCCCATCAGTTCCGGCGTGACGCGCTGGCTGAGCGAGGTGAAGCGCAGCCGCACCTCCTGGCCGATATGGATGTTGTCGACGTCGCGCTGCCCGACCCGCGCCCGGACGATAAGCGCGTCGCTTTCCGGGATGATAAGCATCAAAGGCTCGCCTGAGCCGATCACACCGCCGACGGTGTAGACGTTCGACTCGTGTACATAGCCTGAAAGCGGGGCCGTAATGTCGATCCGCCTGAGCTTGGCGACCGCCGCCGTGCGCTGCTCTTCCAGCGTCGCCAGCTTGGCGCGCACCTCGCCGAGCGTGGTCAGCGCCTCGCTGCGCCACTCCTCGTCTTCCTGGATGATGCGAAGCTTGGTTTCGCTGATCGTCCCGCGCAGGCGGCCGATTTCGGCCTGTATCTGGCCCATGTCGCCGTCCAGCATCGCGCCCTGCCGCTCGAGCGCCAGGATACGGCTTTGCTCGACAAGACCCTTGGCGCGCAGGGTTTGCAGCGATTCCAGTTCGCGGCCGAGAATTTCCACCTGCCGCTGCTTGGCGGCGAACTGGGACTCGAGGCCGGAAATCTGTCCGCCGATCTGCTCGACCTGCTCGGCAAGCTGGTTTTTCTTGCCCTCGAGCGCATCCAGCTTCGATGTCAGAAGCTTCTGCTGCCCCTCAAGAATGGTCTGCAGCCGACCGCTGTTCTGGTCCCCTGCTAAGGTCTCGGGCAGGTCCAGTGCCGGTCGCATGTCGCGCTCTGCTTCGAGGCGCGCACGCTCGATCAGGAACTCGTCCCTTTGCGACTCGATGATGGCGAGGTTGGCCTTTGTTTCGGTGTCGTCCAGGCGGATGAGAAGATCGCCGGCTTTGACGTGGTCGCCGTTGCGAACCGCAAGCTTTGCAACGATGCCGCCTTCAAGATGCTGCACTTTCTTGGCGTTGTTCAGAACCGACATCTTGCCGCGCGCAATGACGGCG
This sequence comes from Mesorhizobium sp. CCNWLY176, assembly GCF_037153935.1. Taxonomy (NCBI): domain Bacteria; kingdom Pseudomonadati; phylum Pseudomonadota; class Alphaproteobacteria; order Hyphomicrobiales; family Phyllobacteriaceae; genus Mesorhizobium; species Mesorhizobium sp. CCNWLY176. The sequence goes on along the minus strand of NZ_JBBBDZ010000015.1, from coordinate 64,593 downwards.
CCGGCGATATCGGTGGTCGCCGCCCAGCCGCCAACGCCTCCGACGAGGAGAAGGACGACGAGAATGCCGAAGAACTGCGTCATGCGCAGCGATTTTTGCGTCACGCTCATGATACGCGCACCGGACCTACGCTGAATTTGGAGATGTTCTGCGCGGCAGGTTGGGGTTGCGGCTGAGGCTGAGGCTGAGGTTGGGGTGTAGCCACACGGGTCACCTTCTTCAGAACCTCTTCCTTGGGCCCGAACTCGACCTGCGCGCCGTCAGCCATGAAAAGCAGCTGGTCTACCGCATTCACGGCACTCGGCCTGTGAGCGACGACGATGACGGTGGTGCCGTTCTTGCGCAGCGACAATATGGCGTTGTGGAGTGCGGCATCGCCGATGGAATCCAGATTGGAATTCGGCTCGTCGAGAATGATCAGTGCGGGGTCACCATAGACGGCCCTTGCCAGGGCCACGCGCTGCCTCTGCCCGGCCGACAGTTGCACGCCGTCGATGCCGAGCTGGGTATCGTAGCCATTTTCGAAGCTGAGCGACAGTTCGTGAACGCCGGCGAGCTGGGCTGCAGCGATGATCTTGTCCGGGGTCGCATCGGGGTCGAAACGTGAAATATTCTGCGCCAGCGTTCCCGGCAGCAAGGCAGCGTCCTGCGGAAGATATCCGATATGCCTGCCAAGCGTGTCGCGGTCCCACTGATCGAACTTGGCGCCGTCGAGCCGAACGTCGCCCTGGGTATGCGGCCAGATGCCGAGCAGGGCCTTGGTCAGCGTCGTCTTGCCCGAACCGGATGGGCCGATAATGCCCAGGCCGGCACCGGGCTCGAGCGAGAACTGCACGCGCGAAACAAGCGGCTTCTGCTTTCCGGGAGCAAGGCAGGCAAGTCCCGAAACGCTGAGCCGTCCCACCGGCTTGGGCAGGGCCATCGGCGAATTGCCGGCCTGCTTGTCTGCGGTCAGCAGTGCCTTGAGGCGCGCCCAGGACCGCCGCGCGCCGATCATCATGCGCCACTGGCCGATCAGCTGGTCGATCGGCGCCAGCGCGCGCGACATGATGATCGAGCCTGCAACCATCGCGCCGGGCGTGATCAGTTGCTTGATTGCCAGCCACGCGCCGACCGCCAGGATTCCCGACTGAAACAGCAGGCGCAGCGATTTCGACAGCGACGACAGCATCGTGGCGCGGTTGCTTGTCGCGCTGTGCAGCCCCATCGCCTTGGCCTTCTGCACGAGCCAGCTGTCATTCAGTGCTCCGCTCATGCCCAGCACCGTGACGATCTCGGATTGCCGGCGTACTTCCTCGGCAAAGCGATGAGCGTCCTCGGAAGCCGTTGCCGCAGACATCTGCCGCTTGCTGGTCAGGAGTTCGGTCAGTACCGCCAGTATGACGAGAACGATGGCGGCGGCGAGCGCGAAAGTGCCCATCACCGGATGGAAAATATAGATGGCCGCGATGTACACCGGAACCCACGGCACATCGAAGAAGGCCGCCGGCCCCGCGCTGGAAAGGTAGCTGCGCACGGTGTCGAGGTCGCGCAGCGGCTGAGCGCCGGCCTTGTCTGGCGAGCGCCATGTCCGGCGCACGACCGCGAGGAAGGTGGGCGCCTGGAGCACCTCTTCCATTCGCTCGCCTATACGCGAGAAAACGCGCGCCCGCACTGCGTCTATCAGCGCCATGAAGGCGAACAGCGCACAGATCAGGATGGTGAGAGCGACCAGCGTAGGCACGCTTCCGCTTGAAAGCACGCGATCGTAGATCTGCAGCATGAAGAGCGGGCCGCTCAGCATCAGCAGGTTGATGACGCAGCTGAACAATGCGAGCGACAAGGTGGCCTTCCAAAAGGTCCCCTTGGCTTCCTCCATGCCGTCGACTTTTCGCATAGTTCCCCGATGCCCGATGCTTGTCATAAAAGGCGATCCGCTCGCCGAACTCTACCGCTGGTCGCAGTAATACACGATCCGTATGAAATCAAAAGAAGATGCCGCATATCGAAAGTACCTGAGAGAAAGATTACTTCAACTGTCACCTGAAGACATCATTACCAAATAGTGGTAGCCCGGCCGCGGCCGTCGTCCCACCCGCGTTAATTCAGGCGCGGGCGGGCAATTTGTGAGCCGATGATTGGGTCAGAACTCGGCGCTGGCAAACACTTTCAATTGCACGCCCGCTGCCGAACTCGTGGCCGTTGACACGAAATAGACATGCGCGCCGGTGACCCGGCTGAGGCCGCTGATGGAGTAGGAGGACACCGTCGTGGGTACGTTCGAAGAGAATTCGACCTCCTGGACCGTCGTCGTCGGCACCACCCGCTTTGCAACGGTGTAGGGCGCGATTGCCCGGAAGCTGTTGCCGCTGACCACAGCCCCGCTGAAGACCGGGTGAGCGACCTCGAAATAGCGCCTGCACAGCAACTCCTCCAGCGCCGCAGGGCGGGTTTCGAAGGGCGTAGGCCATGGTCCGCGCTCGACCTGCACGTCGGCGAATGTGGTTTCCAAACTCGTTGAAAGGGTGAGCTTCAGGTCGTCGGCCTCTCCGCTGCCGAGCGTGAGGGTGATATGGCGTCGGCCGGCTCCGGATGGAATGGTGCCTGTCTGCGTGCCAAGCGTCACGGTCATGTTCCGGCTGGGTGCATCGACCGAAACCGTGACGACCGAGCCGGGCAGGCCGGATTTCTCGATGGTCTGGCTGATGGCCCCGGTAAGTGAAAATCGCCCGGCCGTAACAGTGACCGAGCAGCCCGTGCCTTCCGCCTTCCAGCGGTCGTAGCCATAGCCGGTGAGCGCGCCGCCGGTAAAACCGCGCTGGTTGATCGTGCCGCGGCCGTTGATTATGGCATTGCGCAATCCGCCCAGCGGGCCCGAGTTCAAGCTGCGCAGGCAAGTGTCGCCTGTCGCATTGTTGACCCGGACGGCTTCCACGAAGTTGCTTCCGTCGGCACTCACCTTGAACAAGAGGTCGTTGTCGCCGATCAGGCCGATTTCGGCGCGGCCGGAAAAGGCCGACTGAAGCATCAGCGTGGCACGTGCGGTGGCATTGGCCTTGTTGATCGTGAGCTGGTGGTCGCCGCCTTCATGGCTGAACAGCGACGCGGCGCTGGCGATCGTAAGCCGGTTCGTCGCGTCGGCCGTGGCGTTGACACCGAGCGAGGAGAAGTTCTCGACGACGCTTTGCCAGGCCCCGCCCTTCCGCACCATCAGCTTCGCCTCGTCGGCCAGCCAGGCGAGCCAGCCGTCCCGTGGAACGTAGAACCGCCAGCCGCCGTCAAGAAAGCAGGCGATCTCCCCGGCATGGCCGGCCCACTCGCCCGTAGCGCCGGATGCCACGATGTGGCGGGCGCCGTCTGCGGGCGAGACTGGAGGCGAAGTGCGGTTCCGGTCCTCGACCGCCAGCTGCACGATGGCGTCGAGCGCGACCAGCGCTTCATTGTGGGTGACATGCTTCTGCGCCTGCGACGGCATAAGCAGCGGAAGATTGAGATTAAGGCTTTCCATGATGGCGGGTCCCGATTGTTGAGACCCGAAGTATCGGCCGTGCGCGAAAGGCGGGGAAAAAGACCGCCGGTTTTTTGTTCCGCCACCGGAACCTGCCGCTTTGCCGAAGTTGGACGACAAAAGGAATTAGTCAATAAAATCAGAGTGAAATGCGGCTGTGGACGAAGTGGGAAGCCTCAATTTCGAGCGACAGCAATGCTTTCGCTCGAAATGTTCTTCCCCCATTCGCCAAGCCAGATGCTTACAATCGGCCGTATCTGTCCTCGAAGCGGACGATGTCGTCTTCCCCCAGATAGGAGCCCGACTGCACCTCGATCAGTTCGAGGTCGATCTTGCCCGGATTTTCCAGAGCGTGGATTTCGCCGAGAGGAATATAGGTCGACTGGTTTTCGGTGAGCAGGATCGTCTCATTGCCCTTGTGAACCTTGGCCGTTCCCCGCACGACGATCCAGTGTTCGGCGCGGTGGTGGTGCATCTGGACCGAGAGCTTGGCGCCGGGCTTCACCGTGATGCGCTTGACCTGGTCGCGCTCGCCGAAATCGATCGAATCGTAGTGGCCCCATGGCCGATAGACCTGGCGATGGTTGAGATGTTCATGGCGGCCATCGGACTTGATCTGCTCGACCACGTCCTTGACCTTCTGGACCTGATCCTTGTGGGCGATCAGCACCGCGTCCTTGGTCTCGACGACGATAAGGTCTTCGACGCCGATCACGGCAACTAGGCGCCCCTCGGCGTGGACAAGGTTGTTCTTGCTGCCGATGGAGATGACGTCACCGCGGAACGCGTTGCCGTCCGCATTCTGCTCCTGCACTTCCCACAGGGCCGACCAGGAGCCGATATCGCTCCAGCGCGCGTCAAGCGGCACCACCACCGCATCCTCGGTCTTCTCCATGACTGCATAGTCGACGGAATCGGCCGGGCATGCCTTGAAGGCTTCCGCATCGACGCGCACGAAGTGCATGTCCGTCTGCGTGTTCGATATCGCGCGGTCGCAGGCCGCGACCATTTCCGGATTATGGCGCTTGAGTTCCTCCAGATACCGGCTGGCACGGAACATGAAGATGCCGCTGTTCCAGTAATACTCGCCCGTCGCCAGATAGCTCTCTGCGGTTTCTCGGTCGGGCTTCTCCTCGAAGCGGCTCACGGCGAAGCCCGCGCCGATTTCGCCACCGCGCTTGATGTAGCCGTAGCCGGTTTCGGGACGGCTGGGCACGATACCGAAAGTCACCAGCTTGCCTTGTTCGGCCAGCGGCACGGCCGCCCGGATGGCTTCCTGAAAGCGTGCGACATCCTGGATGAAGTGGTCGGCGGCGAGCACCAGCAGAAGCGGGTCCTGTCCTTGCTGCGTTGCAAGCAATGCGGCAAGCGCTATGGCAGGCGCGGTGTTTCGGCCCACCGGCTCCAGCAGGATCGTTGCCTGCTCCTTGTCGATCACGCGCATCTGGTCGGCGGCGAGAAAGCGATGTTCTTCGTTGCATATGAGCAGCGGGCTCTCGGCGCCCAGGCCTTCAAGCCGGATCACCGTGTCCTGCAGCAGCGTCCGTTCGCCGGTAAGAGCAAGGAACTGCTTGGGATAGAGGTGACGCGACAGTGGCCAAAGTCTCGAGCCGGAGCCGCCGGCCATGATTACTGGCAAAAACATGAACTGCTATTTCTCCTTGCCGGCAGAAGTCTTGCGGGCTCACTACACTGGACGCATTGGTGATGGCAAATCTGTTTCCCGGCAGGCTGCTTCACCAGCCCGAACCGTGCCCTCGATTGTCGAGATAAAGAGATTTGCCTCTGAGCCACGTGCGAGGCGAGGGGGGGGGTCGAAAAGCCTTGAGAACGCCGCCTAGTGAAGCCATAGGCGCACCGTTAAAGAATTCGGCGCGGGCGCGGGCAATCGTGGAAACCAGTTCAAACGCGTCGATCAGCTCGCGGTCACCGTTTCCGGTCATCTCCTCGCGCAGCACCCGCACCATCTGCAGATTGGCGTCGTGGACATCCTGATAGGACTTCCATGTCGCCCCCATCGTTCTTGATCCGCTGTGCGAATTGTATCGATAGACGGCCGAATTCAGGAATATCCGCTTCTGGGACAGGCCAAACAGCTTCAGCATCATGTCGCGGTCGGCGCCCAGGCCGATATCGCAGCGAAACGGCCCGGCTTCGCGCAGAAGTCCCGCGCGGATGACCCGGCTGTTGATGGTCGGCACGGCAAACAGCAGTGATTCCGTGCTCATCTCATGGCTGTGGTGATCGCTCTTCCAGTTCGATGTGCCGTCAACCGCGATCTCGGCCTCTCCGGTGCCGATGTCGGCAAGGCTTTCCTGCGTCTTGCGCCAAAGCTCGGCCATGCCGCCAAGAAGAAGATCGTCGGAATTGAGCCAGACGAGATATTCGCCCCGCGCGCTGGCGATCGCCTTGTTCAGGCCCTCATAGAGCGAGCGGTCCGGGCCCTCTATCAAGGTGACCGGTGCATTGCGCAGAAATTCCAGGGTTCCGTCGGTGGAGCCGCCGTCGGCCACGATGATCTCGACATTTCCTACGGGAATGGCCGAGGTCACCGACTCGATCGCATCGCGAATGTGCGGCATGCCATTCAGGCAAGGCATGACAATGCTGAGGATCGAAGCCTCCATCGAGGGTTCCGAGTTCCGCCTACAACAGGCGGAAAGTGAAAGGGCGTGACCGCAGGCCCGGGGGCAAGGCAGCGATCACATTTTGGTCGGCCAGGTAATGCAAAGTCATGCGGCCGACAAAGCCAGTAGCCATGATTACCGGTTGCATCAAGCCTGCTTCCTTTCTAACACGGCTGGCCGGCCGCATTTGGCCGATATGCTGATAGTCGGGGAGACGACGTGAAATCACCTTTCAAGGCTTATGACGTTCGCGGACAGATTCCCGATGAGATCAACGCCCCCTTCGCCTATCGTTTCGGGCAGGCAGTCGCCAGCCTGCGCAGCCCGTCCGCCGTGGTCGTCGGCCACGACATGCGCCAGGACAGTCCGGCATTTGCCACCGCACTCGCCCAGGGCCTGCTCGATAGCGGCGTGAACGTTCTGCCGGTGGGGCAATGCGGTACGGAAGAGGTTTATTTTCACACCGAGCATTCGGGCGCGGATGCCGGCATCATGGTCACGGCGAGCCACAATCCGGAAAACTACAACGGCTTCAAGATGGTGCTGGAAGGCGCGACCGCTGCAACGCGGGAAAATGCGCTGAATGCCATCGAAAAGCTCGTCCTGTCGAACACGGCCATTCCCGCTGTTTCGGACTACGGCTCTCGTGGAGCGCTGAAGCCTCTGCTCAATCGCGAACCCTACATCCAGAGGCTGCTGCAGCAGGTCAAAGGCGTGAAGCTGAAGCCGATGAAGATCGTCTGCCATGCCGGCAACGGGTGCGCCGGTCCGATCATCGATCTCCTGGAAAAGCATCTGCCGTTCGAGTTCATCAAGATCGACCACGAGCCCGATCCGACGCTGCCCAACGGCATTCCAAACCCGCTGCTGCCGGAAAAGCGCACGCGCGCCAGCCAGGCGGTCATCGACCACGGTGCCGATCTCGGCATCGCCTGGGACGGCGATTTCGACCGCTGCTTCCTCTACGATCACAACGGCCGCTTCATCGAGGGCTATTATCTGGTCGGGCTGATCGCCCAGACCATGCTGCGCTCGGCACCCGGCTCGACGATCCTTTATGATCCGCGCCTGACATGGAACACCATCGATGTGGTGACGGCGGCGGGTGGCGTCGCCAAGACGTGCCCGACGGGCCACGCTTTCTTCAAGCACATGATGCGCCAGGAAAACGCCGTCTATGGCGGCGAGATGAGCGCGCACCACTATTTCCGCGATTTCGCCTATTGCGATTCCGGCATGCTGGCCTGGCTGGCGATCGTCATCGAACTGTCGACCAGCGGCGCCACTCTTGCCGAACTGGTCGAGCAGCGCATCGCCGCCTTCCCCTGTTCGGGCGAGATCAACTTCACCGTGGCCGACGCGAAACTGTCGCAGGAGAAGATCGCCGAGCGCTTCCTGCCTCAGAACCCGCTGGTCGAATCCATCGACGGCCTGAGCATGGCATTTGACGACTGGCGCTTCAATCTGAGGGCGTCCAACACCGAGCCGCTGCTGCGGCTCAATGTCGAGACCCGCGCTGACACCGCCCTTTTGGCAAAGAAGGTGTCAGAGCTTTCGGATCTGATCCGGGCGGGCTGATATCGCTGGCGAGCGGCGGCTCAGGCGACGTTGAGCCGCGCTTCGCCCTTCTCGACATGCTCGCGGAACCACGCATAAGCGTCTTCCAGGCCGGTTTTGAGATCGTATTTCGGCCGCCAGCCCGTTTCGAACAGGCGCGAAACGTCCATCAGCTTGCGCGGCGTGCCATCCGGCTTGGTCGGATCGTTGCGGATTTCGCCTTCGAAGCCGACGACGGAAGCAACCAGCTTGGCAAGCTCGAGAATGGCGATGTCCTCGCCCGAGCCGACATTCACGTGACCGTCGCCCGAATAGGATTTGAGCAGGGAGACCATGGCATCGGCTGCGTCGTCGACATGGAGGAATTCGCGCTTCGGTGTTCCGGAGCCCCAGATCGTCAGCTGCTTTTCGCCAGCAAGCTTCGCTTCATGCGCCTTGCGCATCAGAGCCGGGATGACGTGGCTTTTTTCCAGGTCGAAATTGTCGCCGGGGCCGTAAAGATTCGTCGGCATCGCTGAGATGTAATCGACGCCATGCTGGCGGCGATAGGCCTGGCACAGCTTGAGTCCGGCGATCTTGGCGATGGCGTACCATTCGTTGGTGGGCTCGAGCGGGCCGGTCAGCAGCGCGTCTTCCGGGATCGGCTGCGGCGCGAATTTCGGGTAGATGCAGGAGGAGCCGAGAAAGATCAGTTTGCCGACCTCGCTGCGGAAAGAGGCCTCGATGACATTCGTTTCGATGACCAGGTTTTCGTAGAGGAAATCGGCGGGATAGGTGTCGTTGGCGAGAATGCCGCCGACCTTGGCAGCGGCCAGAACAACGGCATCGGGCTTGCGTTCGGCGATCCAGCGCTGCACGCCCGACTGGTCCCGAAGATCGAGTTCCGAGCGGCTTGCCGTGAGAATCTCGCAATCCTCGTCCTTCAGCCTGCGCACGATTGCCGATCCGACCATGCCGCGATGGCCGGCGACGAAGACGCGCTTGTTTTTCAGGGAGTAAAGATCGGTCATGGTCAATCCTATCATGTCGGGTGTCCGTCGCATCGGAAACCCTGTTCCGTCTCTCGCCGGCTTTAAACTTTCTCCCTATCCCATCCCGGGGAAAGTTGAAGTGAAAAACGCGGGCATTCAATCAGTGTGCGGGCGAGCCAAAGCAGGGCTTTGCCGCGCGAACCGGCAAAAAAATGCGCCGCCGCAGTTTCCAGGCTCATATAGCTTCGCAAGCGCGACATCAAAGGCCTGTCGAGTCCTTTTTCGGCCCATTTGCGGCAGAGGGTATCTGCTGCCTGTTCTATGCCGTGCGGATTTTGCTGGCGCTTGCGCTCGATATTCGCGCCGATAACGGGAAGAACCTGCAGGGAAAACCCCTTCAGCGCGAGCGCCAGAAACCAGTCGCAGTCCTCGAACCGCCGCAAAGTTTCGTCCTGTCCCCCGGCTGCTTCAACGGCCCGCTTGCCGTTCATGATGATGCAGGAGCCTGGCGAGAACCAGCAGCCGGCGGCAAAATCCAGCGGGTCATGCGATGGTCTTGGCCGCCTTATGCCCAGCGACTTGCCGTCTTCATCGCAATCGATCCAGCCACAGCCATAGATTACTTTGTCGTTGGGTTGCCGTTGCTGGTCTTCCTGCACGAGCGCCCAGCGGCGGCCGAGCGTGCCGGGCAGAAGGGCGTCATCGCTGTCGAGAAAGGTTATCCATTCGGTAGTGCTGGCGCTCATGCCGGTGTTGCGCGCACCCGCCGCACCCTTGTTCTTGTCATGCCGAATGAGGCGCAGCCGCAATCGGCGCGTGAATTCCGGCCGTATGAGCATCGGTGTTTCGGAGGCGTCATCGACCACGATGACTTCGGCCGGCAAAACGTCTTGTGCGGCCACGCTTCGCAGCGCGCGGTCGAGCGCGTCCTGGCGGTCATGCACCGGGATGATCAATGTCATCGATATTTCAGCTTTTCCGGTCATGAAATGCGGTCGGTTCGGATGCACTTGGCTTTTAGGATAATTCATACCTCTAAAGTGTGTCGGCGCTGTCTGCGAGTGTGAACGGGCCTGTTCTGGCAAAAACCGGAAAAATCGCTAAAACGCAGATCGGCAAATCTGTCGATGACAATGGAAAGGATATTGCATGGCGGTGATGGTGACGGGCGGGGCCGGTTATATCGGCAGCCACATGGTCTGGAAACTGCTGGACCAGGGCGAAGAGGTCGTCGTCGTCGATCGCCTGAGCACCGGCTTCGATTGGGCCGTGCCTGCGGAAGCCGAGCTGGTTGTCGGCGACATTGCCGACCAGGCGCTGATCGAAGCGACGATGAAGCGCAGGAAGGTCGATGCCGTCATCCATTTCGCCGGCTCGATCATCGTGCCGGAATCGGTTTCCGATCCGCTCGGCTATTATTTCAACAACACGGCAAAGTCGCGCGACCTGATCGAGAGCGCCGTGCGCTCGGGCGTCAAGAACTTCATCTTTTCGTCGACAGCCGCCGTCTATGGCAGCCCGGAGCGAATTCCGGTTGCCGAGAATGAGGCGGCTGCACCTGAGTCGCCTTACGGCACGTCCAAGCTGATGACGGAGCTGATGCTGCGCGACGCCGCTGCAGCGCACGATCTGGACTACACGATCCTGCGCTATTTCAACGTATCCGGGGCTGACCCCAAGATGCGCACCGGCCAGTCGACCAAAGGTGCTACCCATCTGATCAAGGTCGCTTCCGAAGCCGCGACAGGCAAGCGCGACTATATGGAAGTCTACGGCACCGACTATCCGACGCCGGACGGCACCTGCGTGCGCGATTACATCCATGTCAGCGATCTGGCGAACGCGCATTACCTGGCGCTCAAGCGCCTGCGCGACGGCGGCAAAAGCATCACCGCCAATTGCGGCTACGGCCAAGGTTATTCGGTTCACGAGGTCATTGATGCGGTCAAGCGCGTCGTCGGCCATGACTTTGAAGTGCGCACCCGCGAACGCCGTCCGGGCGATGCGGTTGCGATCGTCGCCAATGCCGATCTGGCGAAATCGGAATTCCAGTGGAAGCCGGAATACGACAATCTCGAAACCATCGTCTCCCACGCGATCCAGTGGGAAGAGATGCTGAAAAAGCGCAATACCTAAACGCGGTCGGGCCCCGGCCCGGTCAACAAGTCGAGGAAGTGGCCTACGACCGCTTCCTCGCTGAAACCACCCGACAGGAAGCGCTGATATCCGGCAGCACCTTGCGTGCGCAGCAGTTCGGGATTTTGCAGATAGGCGTCGACGGCGTTGCTGATGTTCTTGGCAAGCGCTTCCGGTTCCGACGCCGGAACAAGCGTGCCCGAAACGCCGTCCTCGACGATTTCCTTGCAACCTTCGAGATCGGTCGCCAGACAGGCAACGCCACTGGCGGCGGCTTCGATGAGGATGCGCGGGATGCCTTCGCCATAGCGTGTCGGCAGGCAGACGAGATCGACGTCGCGCAGCAATGCGGGCATGTCCGTCACTTCGCCGAGGAAGGATATGGCCGGCTCCTTCCGCAGTTCTTCCGGGGAATAGCCGTCGGGATCGTTGGGCTCGATCATGCCGGCGACGATGAATTCGATATCCGGGCGGTTCGCGTATTGCTTGGCCGCATCGATGAAGGCGTCGAGGCCTTTTGCCTTCAAAAGCCGCGAAGCAAACAGCACCTTGATGCCGGGGGCGGCTTTCCCGGTGGCCGGATAAAATATGTCCGGATTGACGCCGGCGCCGTTGATGACGGTGGAATTGTCGTTGCGGATCAGCCCGTCCGACACCCACAGGTCGCGGTCGTGCGAGGTCTCGAAGGTGAAATAGACGCCTTGCCGATCCGACAGGAAACGTATTGCCCGGCGCACGGCGGCGCGGGCCACAGACGCTGCGCCGCTCGCGGTCGCACCCGGCGACATCAACCGTCCGAGGCCCGGAATGGTGACGAGTATGCGGCGCGGGCCGCGTCCGACGAGGCGAGCCAGAATGGCGGCAAACCCTGAAAAGACGGCAGGCTTGAGCGTTATCAGATGCACGGCGTCGGGGCGTATGGCTGCAATCAGCCGTGCAGAGCGCGCGACGATTGCCAGGTCGCCAAGCGGGCGAAACGAGAAACGTTCGATCGGCATATGGACGAAGGTCCAGCCTTCCGGCTTGCGCAAGGGCTCTTCCTGGCCGCCGGTGATGACGGTGACTTCCGCGCCCGTCCGCACGAGCTTCTCGACCACAGCGAGCCGGTGGCGCAGGAAGTATTCCTGGTCGTTGCAGATGACGACGACTTTCGTCATGCCTTGGCGGTCATTCTTGCGGGTGTCCCATGCATGGCGTGCCGAAGGAATCCAAATGCTTTCCGCAGCATAGGTCGAAATGGCTCATGGCTCGCTGCACTAGCATGAGCCCCAAGCCTGCGCTAGACCGGCATCCATATCGCAAACCAAGGCCGCAACTTGATGCCCGGATCGATTGAGGAAACGTCGCCAGCGCCGCGACCGAACGTCGGCGTGACCGGCGCGTCGGGCTTTGTCGGCGGGGCGCTGGTCAGCCAAATCGCCGAAACCGGACATTCCTGCACGGCAGCGTACCGTGGATCGGTACCCTCGGGCCTGCCGCCGCAAGTCCGTCCTGTCACGGCAGGCGATCTCTCCGGGCAGACCGACTGGTCGTCCTTCCTGCGGGGTCTCGACGTCGTCATCCACGCGGCGGCACGGGTTCATATCTTGAACGATCGCACCGGCAATCCGCTCACTGAGTACCGGCGCGTCAATGTCGAAGGCACGCTGGCGCTGGCCCGGCAGGCCGCCGCGGCAGGCGTCAAACGCTTCGTTTTCCTGAGCACCATCAAGGTCAATGGCGAAGAAACCGCTCCCGGACAGGCCTTCCGGGCATCCGACAGGCCCCACCCTTCCGACCCCTATGCGATCTCCAAATTGGAGGCCGAAACCGGGCTTGTCGAGATGGGTGCGCAACGAGGAATGGAAGTCGTGATCATCCGCCCACCGCTGGTCTATGGCCCGGGCGTGAAAGCGAATTTCCTGAGCATGATGCGATGGGTCGATCGCGGCGTGCCTTTGCCGCTTGGCGCGGTGAACAACCGCCGCACGCTGGTGGCGCTGCCCAACCTCGTCGACCTTGTCCTGCTGTGCGCGCAACATAGGGATGCAGCCGGAAAGGTGATCCTCGCTGGAGACGGCGAAGACCTTTCGACTTCCGACCTTCTGCGTCGTCTCTATGCAATCATGGGCCGGTCAAGCCGTCTGATCTCAGTACCGCCGGACCTGCTTTCTGCTCTGGCGGGTCTCCTCGGCAAGGGGGAAATAGCTCGCCGGCTGTGCGGCTCGCTTCGCATGGATGTGGAGGAGACGCGACGGCTGCTCGACTGGACGCCGCCTGTCGGCGTTGACGAAGGACTGCGTCAGACCGTCGAATACTATCGGCGGGAACAAAGGCTTTAAGAATCTGCGAACAAAGATGTTCGATCATCTCTCCTGTGCCTTGTCGGTAAACAATCTGGACTTCCAGCGCTGCCAGCATTACGACGGCAATCGAGGGTAACCGGGACAAGATGATTTGATATTCTTCGTCGTGCTTTGCGGAGTAGCGGCATGGGCTGCTACGGCTTTCGTGAGGCGTCACTCAGTCCAACTTCGCCTTGTACAGGTGCCGAACGAACGATCCTCGCATGTTCGTCCCACGCCGACCGGAGGTGGCGTCGGTATCGCCCTGACCGCGTCCATCTTCGGCGTTTGGGTGGCATGGCAATCCGGCTCTCCGCTCTGGATCATTCTGCTGCTTTCGCTGGCATTCGCCATGCTTGGCCTGCTCGACGACATTGTCAGCCTGCGTTCGGCCTTGCGGTTTCCGATCCAGATGCTGCTGATCTGCATTCTGATTGGGGCGATGCCCGCGCTTCCGGCGATTGAAATCTTCGGGTTGACGATTTCAGGCTGGCCGCTGTTGGCCGTCATAGCCTTTGTCGGCCTGTGGTGGATCAACCTCTTCAATTTCATGGACGGCATCGATGGATTGGCGGGCCTGCAGGGAATTGTCATGCTGCTGGCTGCCGCCATTCTGTGCTCGCCACATTTGACCGGCATTCCGGCCGGCCCGGTGTGGTGGTGGTTTCTGGCGGTGGCGGCTGCAACAGCCGGCTTTCTGGGCATGAACTTTCCACCGGCCCGCATCTTCATGGGCGATGCCGGCAGCAACTATCTCGCCTTCATGATTTTCGCGCTGGCCCTGCTGTCGATCTCGGCGGGCTGGCTTTCCTATCAGGCATGGGCAGTGCTTGCGGCGGTTTTCGTCTGCGATGCCACGGTCACGCTTCTGAGGCGTATCCTCAATCGGGAGCGTTGGTGGGCCGGCCATCGTCAGCATGCCTATCAGCATCTGGCGCGTCGGCTTGCATCGCATCGCTCGGCAACGCTGATTTACACGGGCGTGAATCTGCTGTTTGTGGTGCCGCTGGCCTTCGCGGCAAACAGCCGGCCACAGGAGGCCTGGCTGCTGGTGGTGGTCGCCTATCTGATTTTGGTGATTTCGGCGGTTTTTGCCGGAGCGGGGCGTTCTGAAGATGGTAAGTAGAATGCGCACGACCATCAGCAGCCTGCCGCGCCGGGCCAAGCGCGGCATCCTGATCGCCTTCGATATCGTCGTGCTCCTGATCGTGCTTTGGGCGAGCTATTCCCTGAGGCTCAACCGCCTGTTCGTGCCGACCAACGAGCAGATGATGATCATGCTGGCGGCACCGGTTCTGGCCGTGCCGATATTCATCCGTATCGGGCTCTACCGGGCAGTCATTCGCTATCTGCCCGAGCGAGCGATATGGACTGTTCTGCAGGCGATGTCGCTGGCGGCGCTGGCCTGGGTCTTTGCCGTGTTTCTGACCGAGATGGCCGGCAGCGATGCTGTCCCGCGCTCGGTGCCGCTGATTTACTGGATACTCGGCACCTTTGCGATCGGCGGAAGCCGTTTTGCGGCGAAGCGGCTGCTTTTGACCCCGACGGGGAATGCCCCGCAATATGGGCAGGTGCTGATATATGGCGCCGGCAATGCAGGCTCTCAATTGGCCACCAGCCTGCTCAGCCAGGGCACCCTGACGATCGGCGGATTTCTTGATGACAACGCTGCGCTGAGGGGGCGGGACGTCGCCGGCATCCGGGTTTTCTCGCCGTCTCAAATCCCGGCACTGATCGAGAATTACGGGATCAAGGAGGTGGTTCTGTCCATGCCGTCCATCAGCGTGGCGCGGCGGCAGGCCATCGTCGCGAAGCTCAGCCGCTACCCACTTCGCATCCGCACCCTTCCGCCGATCACCGATCTCGTCGCGGGCAAGTATCTGGTCAACCAGATCCGCGAGATCGATATCGACGAGCTTCTGGGCCGTTCATCGGTGCCCGCCGATGCCGGCCTGCTTCGCAATATGATCGAGGGAAAAAACATCCTCGTTACCGGTGCGGGCGGATCGATAGGATCGGAACTTTGCCGCCTGATCGTGCGCTGGGCGCCTGCCAAGCTGGTTCTCTACGAAGCAAACGAGTTCGCACTCTATCGCATCGATCAGGAACTTACCCGAAAGGCTTCCTGCCCGATCGTGCCGGTACTTGCCTCCGTTACGGACGGAGTGAGCGTCGGGCGCGCGATCAGGAACAACGATGTCGAAGTCATCTTCCACGCAGCGGCGCACAAGCACGTGCCGCTGGTCGAGGCCAATGCGATCGAAGGCATCAGAAACAATGTTTTCGGCACCATGACCGTGGCGCAGGGTGCGGTCGACAATGGCGTGAAGAATTTCGTGCTGATTTCCACCGACAAGGCCGTGCGCCCGACCAATGTCATGGGCGCGACCAAGCGCTGGGCCGAACTGATCCTGCGGGAACAGTCGTTGGGCGTTCACGAGCGAGGCGAGGGCACCCGCTTTTGTGCGGTGCGCTTCGGCAATGTGCTTGGTTCCAACGGCTCGGTGGTGCCGGTTTTCAAGGAACAGATCGCGGCAGGCGGCCCGGTCACGGTGACCGACACGCGCATGACGCGCTATTTCATGTCCATCTACGAGGCAGCCGAATTGATCGTGCAGGCGGCGGCGCTGTCGGAAGGCGGCGACGTGTTCCTGCTCGAGATGGGAACGCCGGTGCGCATTCAGGAACTGGCGGAGAACATGATCAGGCTCGCCGGCTTTTCGGTGCGGGACCAGCACCACCCGGAAGGCGACATCGAGATCGTCATTACGGGCGCGCGGCCCGGAGAAAAAATGTTCGAGGAACTCTTCTACGATGAAGCGACGGCCCTGCCGACCCTTCATCCGAAAATCATGCGGGCCAAGCGCTCCAGCATGGAAGATCGCGACGTGCCTGCCGCCTTGCAGAAACTCAAGGTGGCTGTCGACGCCAATGACGAGGCCGCGGCCCGCGCCATCCTGTTCGATTTCATCAAGCCGTGAGGGGCTGTGCCGTGAAGGAAAGCTGGAGCGGGTAGAGGGAATCGAACCCTCGCGTTCAGCTTGGGAAGCTGACAAGCTACCATTACATCATACCCGCGTATGGTTTCGATATCACGGTGGAGCGCCAATCGGCAATCGCTAAACGAGCCTTCCCAGGCATTCGCCTTGAACGCCGCGCAACAAGTGCGTATTTCGGCGGAACGGCAACGCGAAAGCGAATCGCAGGAGAACCACAGTGTCCGGACTTACGCGCTTTCTTGGAGACAGCCCGCTGCGGGTTTTTCTCAAGCTCCTCGTGGTTTCGTTCCTGGTCGGCATCGTCATGAGCTTCTTCGGCTGGTCGCCTTATGACGTGTTCTACCAGATACGCGATTCCATCCTGCAGCTGTGGAACATGGGTTTTAGGGCGATAGACCGCTTTGTCGGCTATTTCATCCTGGGTGCGGCGATCGTCATTCCAGCCTTTCTTCTGTTGCGGCTGTTCAGCTACCGCAAGTGATATCAGGCGAAGCCTGAGGCAACTTCGAACAGTATGGCGTGGCGGGTAGCCAGAGCCGGCACGTCCTTGGAATAACCGCCGCCGATAACCCCGCAGACCGGGATGCCGCGTTCGCGAAAATGCTCGATCACCGTCAGGTCGCGCTGGCGCAGGCCGGCATCGGTCAGCGAAAGCCGCCCAAGGCGGTCATCTGCATGCGGGTCGACACCGGCATTGTAGAAGACGAGATCCCAGTTCGCCTTCCCGGAAAGCGTCGGCAGCACGTCGCACAGCGTTTCGAGATAGACGGCGTCGCCCGTGCCGTCCGGCAGCGCGACATCCAGATCGGAGGCGATCTTCTCGTTCGGATAGTTGCGCTCACCATGCATTGAAAAGGTGAAGACACGTGGCTCCGGCCGCAGAATGTCGGCGGTGCCGTCGCCTTGATGCACATCGAGATCGACGACGAGGATGTTGGCGGCCAGACCTTCCGAAAGGAGCACCAGAGACGCGACCGCCACGTCGTTGAAGGTGCAGAAGCCGGCGCCCTGGGCGCGCCGCGCGTGATGGCTGCCGCCGGCGGTGTTGCAGGCGATGCCATGCTCCAGCGCCAGCCGCGCCGCCAGAACCGTGCCGCCGGCCGCAAGCTGGGCGCGGCGCGACACGCGCTCGCCGATGGGAAAGCCGATATCGCGCTCGATCTGCGCGGGTACGGCGCAGGCGATTACCTGATCCACGTAGGCTGCGTCATGCGCCAGCTTGAGCCACGCGGCAGGCGCGGGATCGGTGAGATGTAGATTGCCGTCCGACACGAGACCCCGCCTCATCAACTCCTCCATGAGCAGCGGGTACTTGCTCATGGGAAACCGATGGGTCGAGGGGAACCCGGCGTCGTAGTCGGGATGGTGGACGATCTGGAGCGGCATCGTCGTTTCTTGCAGCGTCGGCCGTTGGAAGGGAAGCGGTAATATCGCTCCTGCGTCAAAAGTCTCCTGACATCAGCCGCTTGCGCCGATGATGCGGAATGGTTCAGATCGCGTTCAACGCCAGCATCAGGCCAGCATCGAAAGACCCCGGAATGGATCAGACCTCATCGGCGGCCAGCCCCAGGGCTTTCGACGTCAACAACCGCCTTGTGCTGACGATCGCCATTCCGATGATGCTTGCCTATCTGACCACGCCGCTGCTGGGTCTTGTCGATACGGCGGTTGTCGGCCAGTTCGGCGATGCCGCCTTGCTCGGCGGGCTGGCTGCCGGCGCGATCATTTTCGATGTCGTGTTCACCACCTTCAATTTCCTGCGCTCGGGCACGACCGGGCTGGTCGCGCAGGCTTTCGGACGCGATGACTCGCTGGAAGAACGGGCAGTCTTCTGGCGGGCTGCGGCCATCGCCGTGGTTGCCGGCTTCGTGCTGATCCTGCTTGCGCCGCTTATCGCTACCGCAGGTGAATGGTTCATGGGAGCCGAGCCGCGCGTCACGCAGGCGATGGACACCTACATACGCATACGCCTGCTGTCGGCCCCGGCGTCGCTGCTGAACTATGCCATCCTTGGCTACTTCCTCGGGCGCGGCGAGGCGAGCCGTGGCCTGATGCTTCAGCTTCTGCTGAACGGTGTGAACATCGTGCTTTCGATCTGGTTCGGCCTTCATCTCGGCTGGGGCGTCGAAGGCGTTGCCTGGGGCACGGTCTGCGGCGAGGTCGTCGCAACGCTGGTTGGCCTGGCGGTCATTCTCCGCCGCTTCCATCCGATGCCGGACATGCCGTGGCAGCGCACCTTCAGCAGCATTGCCATGCGGCGCATGCTGGCGCTCAACGGCGACATCATGATCCGTTCCTTCGTGCTGATGGGCGCGTTTACGCTGTTCACGAGGCAGGGCGCGCAACTCGGCACGCTGACACTCGCCGCCAATGCAGTGCTCATGCACTTCTTCCTCGTGGCGGGCTATTTTCTCGACGGCTTCGCGACCGCCGCCGAGCAACTGGCGGGCCGGGCGGTCGGCGCGCGCTACCTGCCGGCTTTCCAGCGAGCTGTCAGGCTGACATTGATATGGGGCTTCGCCATGGCGGGCGCCGTCACCATCGTCGTGCTTCTGTTCGGAGACCAGCTGGTTGCCGTCGTCACCACGGCGGCTGACGTGCGCGCAGAGGCTTCGGCCTACCTGCCGTGGGCGGCACTGACGGCGGTGAGCGGCGTTCTGGCATTCCAGATGGATGGCGTCTTCATCGGCGCGACCTGGTCGCGCGACATGCGCAACATGATGCTGCTGTCCTTTGCGGCCTTCATCGCAGCGCTCCTGCTGCTTGGCCACTATTTCGGCAATCACGGCTTGTGGGCCGCGCTCCACGTCTTTCTCATCACGCGCGGATT
This sequence comes from Mesorhizobium sp. CCNWLY176, assembly GCF_037153935.1. Classification (NCBI taxonomy): domain Bacteria; kingdom Pseudomonadati; phylum Pseudomonadota; class Alphaproteobacteria; order Hyphomicrobiales; family Phyllobacteriaceae; genus Mesorhizobium; species Mesorhizobium sp. CCNWLY176. Next base: position 45,662 of record NZ_JBBBDZ010000015.1, on the reverse strand, counting down.
GAGCCTGTTTGCGGCAATGCCGCGATGCGTGCGCGCGACTTTCGTCTGACGCATGTCGCGCAAAACTGTGCAGCGGTTTTGCGACGACGACATGCGCAAAACCATTGCCTGATCAGTCGAGCGGTCGGCCCGCCCACTGCGCCAGCCGCGTGTCACGAAGATCGCGGAAGTTGGCGATGCCTTCGGACGCTGCGAAGCGCGCCATACCCCTGACGATCTTTCCGGGCAGCGACGGCCCGGCATAGATCATGCTGGTATAAAGCTGCACCAGATCGGCGCCGGCGCGGATTTTCTCCAGCGCGATCTCGGTCGAATCGACGCCGCCGACGCCGATGATCGCCGCATGGGGTCCGAGCAGCCTGCGCATCTTGGCCAGAACGATCGTCGAGCGTTCGAACAGCGGCTTTCCCGAAAGGCCGCCGGTCTCGCCGGTGTGGGCGCTGCTGGCGAGGCGAGGGCGGGTGATCGTCGTGTTGGAAACGATGATGCCTTCGACTGCCTTTTCCGTCACTTCGGCGGCGATGTCTTCCAGATCGGCCTCATGCAGGTCCGGCGCGATTTTCAGGAACAGCGGTGTCTTGCGAGGCTGGTTCCGGGTGACCGCATCGCGCGCGGCGACGACGCGGCTGAGCAGTTCGGCCAGGCTTTCGCGGGCCTGCATGTTGCGCAGGCCGGGCGTGTTGGGCGAGGAGATGTTCACTGTGAGATAGGAGGCATAGCGCGCAAAGCGCTTCACGCCGAGCTCGTAGTCGGCGATGCGGTCGGCGCTGTCCTTGTTGGCGCCGATATTGACGCCGACGACGCCCGACCGCCCGGCGCGCGCAACGAGACGGCGCTCGCAAGCTTCATGGCCTTCATTGTTGAAGCCGAGCCGGTTGATGACCGCGTCGTCGCGGGTCAGGCGGAAAATGCGCGGCTTGGGATTGCCGGTCTGCGCCAGCGGCGTGACGGTGCCGACCTCGGCGAAGCCAAAGCCGAGACCGAGAAGCGCATCCGGCACCTCGGCATTCTTGTCATAGCCGGCGGCCATGCCGAGCGGATTGGGAAAATCGATGCCGCAGAGGCTGACGTGAAGACGCTTGTCCAAGACAGGCGGGCCCTGAACCGGAAACCCGCATTTCAGCGCCTTGATGGAAAGGCCGTGCGCGGTTTCAGGGTCCAGTGTGAAGAGAAGATTGCGGCCAAGCGTATCGAAAAGGCTCATGCGGACCCCAAGGGCGGGAATTGGTGGACGCCGTCGGCGCCGAGCGGTAGCGGTTTCACCCACAGCACGCTTGCCAGGTCGAGCGGAGCGTAGAGATGCGGAAACAATGCGCCGCCGCGCGACACTTCATATTTCAGCGCAGGGCCGAGCTTGGCGTCGTCGATGGCGATGAGCAGCAGGTCGGTTTGCCCCGAAAAATGCTTGGCTGCGGTCTCCACGGATTGCTCGGCGGTCGAGAAATGGATGAAGCCGTCGGCGAGATCGATCGGCGCGCCGGTAAAGACGCCTGTTTTTTCGGCCTCGCGCCACAGCGCTTCAGGACATATCTTGTAAATGGTTTGTTGCATGCGCGCCCTATAGTCCGAAAGCGCGGAACGGGAAAGACGGGCAAGCCGTTTACTCCCCATTTCCGGCGTAAACGAAATGTAGTTTGCCGGGATCGATCTGGACCGCTTGCGAATGGAGGAAATTATGAATCTTAAAGCCATCGTCGCCTCGGCGGTTTTCGTCTCGTTCACCGGCGTTGCGGCACACGCAGCCGATACCGAACGCTACCGGCTGGAGAAATCCGAAAGCGGCTATGTCCGCATGGACACGCAGACCGGCGAGATGTCGATCTGCGAGGAACGCGCGGGACAACTGGTCTGCAAGCTCGCCGCCGATGAGCGCAAGGCCTATCAGGATCAGGCCGATCGCTTGCAGTCGGAGCTGAAGGCGCTGGAGGAGCGGGTTGCCGCGATCGAAAAATCGCCGCTGATCAATCCGAAATCCGTGCTGCCCACGGACGAGGAATTCGAAAAGACCATGGGCTACATGGAACGCTTCATGCGGCGTTTCATGGGCATCGCCAAGGATCTGGATCAGGACAACAAGACGCCCGGCGTCGAGCCCTCCGATCCCAACAAGACCTGATGCCGCCTGACGATATCATACGCGGAATTTGAAATGCGAGCGCCGCCAGCGTCAAAACAGGCGGTTGCCGCTTGAAATGCCTGTTCATCCCCGCATAATTGGGTTGCTTGATCTCGTGCCTTACAACAACAATAAGCGAGATTTCGGGAGGGACATTTGCCGTCAGGCTACAAGTTCGTCATCGCGGACGATCATCCGCTGTTTCGCGGCGCGCTCAAACAGGCGCTGTCGGGGGTAGCCGACGTCGCCACAATCCTCGAGGCCGGCGATTTCGAAGCGACCAAGGCCATCGTTGCCGCCAATGAGGACATCGATCTCCTTCTGCTCGACCTGTCGATGCCGGGTGCCAGCGGCCTTTCCGGGTTGATCTCGCTGCGCGGTATTCACGCCGCCGTGCCCATGGTCGTGGTTTCGGCGCATGATGATCCTGAAACCATCCGGCGCGCGCTGGAACTCGGCGCTTCGGGCTTCATCTCGAAATCGGCGAGCATGGACGATATCCGCAAGGCGGTTCAGACGGTGCTTTCGGGCGATATCAGCGCGCCGGTCGGCATCGATCTCGGCGTCGAGCGCGACCCGGAGATTTCCGACCTCATCAAGCGCCTGCAATCGCTGACGCCGCAGCAGACGCGGGTGCTCGGCATGCTGGCGGAGGGGCTGCTCAACAAGCAGATCGCCTATGAGCTGTCGGTGTCAGAGGCAACCATCAAGGCGCATGTCTCGGCGGTGCTGCAGAAGCTCGGCGTCGACAGCCGCACGCAGGCGGTGATCCTGCTATCGAAGATCGGCAGCGACCCGCTTTCGGCAAACTAAGCGCATAAGTTATTCGGCGGCGGGCGCCATGCGTCTCAGCCGCGTCATCATCGAGCGCAGCACCGCCGGCTTCACCGGCTTGTTGATGACCGGCACGTCCATCAGGTCGGCTGCCGTGCGGACTTCGTTCGAGCGATCGGCGGTCAATAGAACTGCCGGCGTGCCGTTGCCATAGACTGCGCGCAGCTTCGCGATCACGTAGAGCCCGGTTTCGCCGTCGAGGTGATAGTCGGCGAGGATGATGTCCGGCTGCCGCGCGGGGCGATTTTTCGCGAAAGCCGCTGAGCCCGAATAGGCGCTGACCTCGCAGCCCCATCCTTCGAGCAGAAGGCGCATGCCCTCAAGGATGCGGGCATCATTGTCTATGCACAGCACCGAAAGCCCGTTCAGCGCGGCGTTGGCGGCAGGCTGCGGCTTGGCGACGCTTTCGGTCACGGTTTCCTGTGCATCGGTCACCGGCAGGATGACGGAGAAACGTGTGCCCTTGCCGCGGCCGGAATCGATCTGGATTTCCAGCCGCAGAACCCGCGCGATGCGGTCGACGATCGACAGGCCGAGGCCTAGTCCCTGCGCTTCGCGCGCGCCTTCGTCGAGGCGGGTGAACTCGCTGAACACGGTGTTGAGTTTGTCGACCGGAATGCCGATGCCGGTATCGAAGACCTGGATCTCAGCCAGCTCGCCGCGCCGCCGGACGCCGACGAGGACGCGGCCGCTGCGGGTATATTTGATCGCATTGGAGACAAGGTTCTGGACAAGGCGGCGCAAAAGGTTGCGGTCGGTTTCGACCGTCAGTGACGACGGAACGATGACGAGTTCGAGCTTCTTCTCTGCTGCCATGGGCTGGAAATCGGTGCCGACCTGACGCAGCAGCCCGTCGAGCCGGAAGACGGTTTCGGCAGGTTTCATCGCGCCCGCATCGAGCCGCGAGATGTCGAGCACGGCACCCAGAATGGTTTCGACCGATTCCAGCGAGGATTCGATGTTGGTTGCCGCATCGCCGACAGTCCCTTTTCCGGCACGCTCGATGAGCGACGAGCAGTAGAGCCGCGCGGCGTTGAGCGGCTGGAGGATGTCGTGGCCGGCGGCCGCGAGGAAGCGCGTCTTGCCGAGATTGGCTTCCTCGGCCAGCATCTGCGCCTGGGCGAGCTCTTCGTTGACCAGCGTCAGTTCGGCGGTGCGGCTTTTCACACGCTGTTCCAGCGATTCATTGGCTCGTTTGAGCGCGAGGTCGGCAGCGACGCGGGCGGAGATATCGGCATAGGTCGCGACGATGCCGCCGTCAGGCATGGGGTTGGAGCGCAGTTCGATGATGCGCCCGCTGGTCTTCAGTTCGATCTGCCAGGCGCTGTCGAAATTGGTCAGCCGGTTGAGCGTCGAAAGCCGCGCCTCGTGGGGGATGTCGCCGCGCGCGGCCAGAAAGCGCAGGATCTTGTCGAGCGATACGCCGACCTGGCCCATGTCGTCGGGCAGGTTGAACAGCGCGCGATACTGCCTGTTCCAGCAGGTCAGGCGGAAATCCTTGTCGAAGACGGTTATGCCCTGTTCCATCTGGTCGAGCGCGATCTGGAGCAGGTCGCGATTGTGCTGCAGGGCTTCGGTCGCGTCGTCCAGCAGGCGGAAGGCGTCCTTCGAGGCACTGTCGTTGCGCTTGAACAGCAGCGACAGGATCAGCCGTGCGGAAGACGAGCCGACCGCACTTGCCAGAAGCTGCTCGGAAAAGCGCACCACCTCCATGCTCGCCTGCTCGTTGCCGTTGAGCTTGATCCCGTCGGTCTGCTCGAAGGTCTGGAACGAGCGCTCGGTGCGCTCGACGCCGAGATAGCGCGAAATCGTGTCCTTCAGGTCGTTGACGGTGATGGCGGTGCGGAAGCGCCGAAGGCTCGGCATCGGGCTCGTGTCGCGCGGCACGAAGATCGCCGCCTGTATGCGCTCCAGCGGCACCGAGGCGCGCGAAAGGGAACCGAGGATGAGGCAGAGCGTGTTGATCGCAAGGCTCCACATCACGCCATGGTTCAGCGGCTCGGCAATCGTGCCGAACAGCGCCTGCGGCCGCAGCGCCTCGATGCCGAACAGGCCTTCAGTCAGGATCTGCGTGTCCGGTGCCACGAGAGACGGAAACAGCAGCGTATAGGCCCATACGAGGATGCCGGCAGCCATGCCGAGTGCCGCCCCCCGGCCATTGGCGCCGCGCCAGATCAGCCCGCCGAAGAAGGCCGGCGCGAATTGCGCGATCGCGGCGAACGACATCAGCCCGATTGACGCCAATCGCGCATTGTTGGTGCTCTCGCGGTAATAGAGGAACGCCGCAAACAGGATGATGAAGATCGACGCACGCCGGATGTTGAGGATGAGGCTCGACCAGTCCTCGTTCTCGCTGGCCTCCGTCTTGAGCACGCGCCGCACGAACAGCGGAATGATAAGGTCGTTGGAAATCATGATCGACAGCGCGACGCTGGCCACGATCACCATGGCGGTGGCCGCCGACAGCCCGCCTATGAAGGCCGCCATCGCCAGCAGATCCTGCCCGTTCAACAGCGGTACGGAAAGCACGTAGAGATCGCTGCTCGTCTGCGGGCCGACCATGGCGAGACCGGCAAGTGCGATCGGCAGGACGAACAGGTTGATCAGGACCAGATAGAGCGGAAACACCCAGGTTGCCGTGCGCAACTCGGCCTCGCCGCGGTTTTCGACGATCATCACATAGAACTGCCGGGGCAGCATGATGATGGCGAAGCCGCTGATGATCGTCGAGACCAGCCAGGTGCCGAGCGAAGTGGTGTAGCCCATCGCCTGCTGTACTTCGGCATTGGCGGAAAGCTTCTCGAACATCGCGCCGGGGCCGTCGAAGAGCGTGAATGTCACGAACAGGCCGACGGCAAGGAAGGCGGCGAGCTTCACCACGGATTCCACCGCCACCGCCAGGATCAGCCCGTCTTGATGCTCCGTCGCGTCGGCGTGTCGTGTACCAAACAGGACGGCAAACAGCGCCAGCAGCATGGCGACGATCAGCGAGATATCGCTGACGAACGGGTCGAAGGAGGGCGGCGAGCCATTGTAATGCTCGACCATCAGGCTGACCGACCCTGAGATCGCCTTTAGCTGAAGGGCGATGTAAGGGATCGCGCCGACGATGGCGATCAGCGTCGCGATGAGGGCTACGGCAAAACTCTTGCCGTAGCGGGCGCCGAGGAAATCGGCGATCGAAGTGATCTTCTCGGCCTTCGCCAGCTTGACGATACGTTTGAGCAGCGGAAAGCAGAAGACGAAAACCAACACCGGGCCGATATAGATGGCAAGGAATTCGATGCCCTTTTCGGAGGCGAGCCCGACCGAGCCGAAGAAGGTCCACGACGTGCAATAGATGGCGAGGCTGAGCGCGTAGATGTAGGGGCGCGGGCGTCCCGGTTCGCGCTTCGCGGCCTGCCTGTCGCCCAGGCTCGCAATCGCGAAAAGCAGCGTCACATAGGCAACTGCGATGATGACGACGACCCAGCCCTGCACGCCTGAACCAACCTCCCACGCCAAGCGATCTCGGCATTAGACCGAAGGCAATCACAGCCGCGCTAGCTTGTCCATTCGAGAGCGCTAGACAATTGGTTGTGCAACAACTTCCTAGCCGGCTTTTTGATCCCGGCCTATTTTGCGGTGCGGATCGCGCGTCGGTGCAATTTTAAACGTTTTGCAATCTATGGTTTTTGCTATGATGCCGCACCGGCCGGAGTCGAAGAGGCGGACAATCAGAGTGCCCGGCCGCCATCAAAGGAGAGGGTTCGATGCTTAAGGAATTCCAGGAGTTTATCTCCAAAGGCAATGTGATGGACTTGGCGGTCGGCGTCATCATCGGCGCGGCTTTCGGAAAGATCGTCGACTCGCTGGTCAACGACGTCATCATGCCGATCGTCGGCGCGATTTTCGGCGGCCTCGATTTCAACAACTACTTTTTACCTTTGTCTTCAGCGGTTACGGCGCCGGCACTTGCAGCAGCCAGGGAACAAGGCGCCGTGCTGGCATATGGCAGCTTTGTAACCGTCGTGCTGAACTTCATCATTCTTGCCTTCATAATCTTCCTGATGGTCAAGGCGGTGAACAATATGCGCCGCAGGGTCGTTGCGGAGAAACCGGTGGCTCCTGCCGCTCCTCCCGCAGATGTGGCGCTGCTGACCGAAATTCGTGATCTTCTGGCAAAGAGATAGCCCTCCACTTCAACCGCTTTCGGAAAACCCTGGCTTCTATAGCCGGGGTTTTCTGTTTTCGACGGCCTGAAAACGCGCTAGCTATCCTCCAAACCTTCCATCTGGATTCATCATGACCCTGATAGACAACCTCCGCGCAGAAGCCCGGCTTGCGCCCGAAAGCGGCATCGTCGAAGTCGCCAATTATGGTCGCGGGCGCGAGGGGCTCATTCCACTATGGGCGGGCGAGGGCGACCTGCCGACGCCGTCTTTCATTTCTGACGCGGCGACCCGCAGCCTTGTCGCCGGTGAAACCTTTTACACATGGCAGCGGGGCATACCGGACCTGCGCCAGGCGCTGGCGCGCTATCACGAGCGGCATTTCGGCAAGCATTTTGCTGACGAGGAATTCATGGTCACCGGCGGTGGCATGCAGGCGATCCAGCTTGCGCTGCAGGCAACAGCCGGCGCCGGCGACGAGGTCATCTACCTGACGCCGGCCTGGCCGAATTTTCCGGGTGCGGCCGGCATCGCCGGGGCAAAGCCGGTGGCAGTTCGCCTCGACCAGTCGGACAATGGCTGGGTGTGCGACGTCGCCAAGGTCGAGGCAGCGGTTACGCCGCGCACGAAGGCGATCTTCCTCAACAGCCCGTCTAATCCGACCGGCTGGACTGCCGATCTCGAGACGCTGAAAGCAATTCTCGATCTCGCCCGCAGGCATGGCCTCTGGATCATCGCCGACGAAATCTATTCCTTATTCTACTATGGCGGCGACCGCGCGCCCTCCTTCATGGATTCCATGGAAGGCGAGGACCGTATCCTGTTCGTCAACACATTCTCCAAGAACTGGGCGATGACCGGCTGGCGCATCGGTTGGCTGCGCATCCATCCCTCGTTGCAGCAGACCTTCGAGAACCTGGTCCAGTATTCCACCTCCGGCGTTGCGCAATTCATGCAGCGCGGCGCGATCGCGGCACTCGAGCATGGCGATGAATTCCTGAAATCGCAGATCGAACGGGCTAGGCAGGCGCGCGATATCGTCTGCGGCATTCTCGGCGATACGGGCCGCGCGCGCATCAACGCGCCACAGGGCGCGTTCTATCTGTTCTTTTCGGTCGGCGGCATAAGCGACTCGCGCAGTGCGGCTTTCGAGATCATCGACAAGGCCAATGTCGGGCTGGCGCCGGGTACGGCCTTCGGCAACGGTGGCGAGGCGTTCTTCCGGCTGTGCTTCCACCGCCGTCTGGACCAATTGGAAGAAGCCGCAACGCGCTTGGCAGGCTGGATACGCAGCGCGTAATTTTCATGGCTTCGCTGTTGCATCTCCTCGCTTGAGCAGAATATGAAGTCTCCAGTTTCGGGGACACCGGGAAAGTAAATTCGATGACAGGCAAACTGCAGATAAAACACATTCCACATGGCTCGCCGACCTCGCCCGAGGCGCGCGCGGCATTGATGCAAAATCCCGGCTTCGGCAAGGTCTTCTCCGACCATATGGTAACGATGATCTGGAGCGCCGACCGCGGCTGGCACGACGCAGAGATCAAGGCGCGCGCGCCGTTCTCCATCGATCCCGCTGCTGCCGTGCTGCACTACGCGCAGGAAATCTTCGAAGGCATGAAGGCATACCGGACCAAGGACGGCATCGCGCTGTTCCGCCCGGAAGAGAATGCGCGCCGCATGGCAATGTCGGCCGACAGGATGGCGATGCCGACTGTGCCGGAAGACCTGTTCATCGAAGCCGTCGAGACGCTGGTGCGCACCGACGCCGACTGGATTCCGGAAGGCGACGGCAGCCTCTATCTGCGGCCGTTCATGTTCGCCAGCGAGGCGTTTCTCGGCGTGCGCCCGGCATCGGAATACATCTTCTGCGTCATCGCTTCGCCGGTCGGCGCTTATTTCAAGGGCGGCTACAAGGCCGTGACCGTCTGGGTTTCGGACGATTACACCCGTGCGGCTCCCGGCGGCACGGGTGATGCCAAGTGCGGCGGCAACTATGCCGCCAGCCTGATCGCCCAGGCCGAGGCGACGAAGCACGGCTGCGACCAGGTCGTCTTCCTCGACGCTGCCGAGCATCGCTGGGTCGAGGAACTTGGCGGCATGAATGTCTGCTTCGTCATGGACGACGGCAGCCTGGTCACGCCGCCGCTTGGCGGCACCATCCTGCCCGGCATCACGCGCGCTTCGATCCTCAAGCTGGCGCAGGAAGCCGGCCTGCGCATCGACGAAAAGCCCTATTCCTTCGACCAGTGGCGCAAGGACGCCGAAAGCGGCAGGCTGCGCGAAGCTTTCGCCTGCGGCACCGCCGCGGTCGTGGCCGGCATCGGCTCGGTGCGTTTCAAGGACGGCGCGTTCGCAATCGGCAACAGCGGCGACGGCGAAGTGACCGCCAGGTTGCGCAGCGAACTGGTCGGCATCCAGCGCGGCACCGTCGACGACAAGCACGGCTGGGTGCATCTGGTCTGATCCAGCATCCCCGGCGGACCCTTCTACCGGGATTGCCTTTCACGGCAGGCTCCGTAATATCTCGCTGAGTATTACGGAGTTGAGCCGATGAGAACCATCCGCATCCTTCTGGCTGTATTCGCGCTGCTGGCCGTTCCCTTGGCTTCGGCCAAGGATATGGCCGGCATCGCGCTTTCGGGCGTTGGCATAGCCTCCAGCACGCTGACTGCGACCGATCTCGCCAAGTTTCCAACCACGGAAATGGAAGTCTCCTTCATGACCAAGAAAGGCATGGAGACGGGACGATACAAGGGTGTTCTGCTGTGGCCGGTGCTTCAGGAGAAGGGACTGGCCAAACTTGCCGGCGACCATCACGAAGACCTGGCGCACACATTTCTGGTGACGGCCAGCGATGGTTACAAAATCGCCTTCTCGATCGGCGAGATTGCGCCGGACTTCGGCAACCGCGCCATCCTCATCGCCACCGAGCGCGACGGCAAATCATTGCAGGATGAAGGCTTCCGGCTGGTCGTGCCGAATGATGCCCGCGGCGCGAGAAGCGTCAAGGGCGTGGTGTCGATCGAGATCAAATAGGCTGTCGGGCTTGTCCCACCCTTCAATGAAGGCGGATATCCATCAGCCGCCGGACTTCGGCACCAGAAGCGGGATGATCCGGTCGGATTTGGCCACCGCCGGCTTGCCTTCGGTGTTGTAGGGAATGCCGAGCGCATCCCAGGTCTCGACCAGCGCGTCCTTGAGAACGTCGATCAGCGCGTCCGTATGGAACGGCGTCGGCGTGATGCGAAGGCGCTCCGTGCCGCGCGGCACGGTCGGATAGTTGATCGGCTGGATGTAGATGCCATGGACGCCGAGCAGGCGGTCGGTGGCCATCTTGCAGAGCTCGGGATCGCCGACCAGAACCGGCACGATGTGCGTTTCCGATGGCATCACCGGCAGGCCGACGGAGGCGAAAACCTCCTTGGCGCGCGCAGCCTGGCGCTGCTGGGCGTCGCGCTCGGCCTGCGAAGTTTTCAGATGGCGGATCGAGGTCGTGGCGGCAGCGGCGATTGCCGGCGGCAGCGCGGTGGTGAAGATGAAGCCCGGCGCAAACGAGCGCACGGCGTCGATCACCGATTTCGTGCCCGTTATATAGCCGCCGAGCGTACCGAATGCCTTGGCGAGCGTGCCTTCGATGATATCGATGCGGTCGGCCAGTCCTTCGCGTTCGGTGATGCCGCCGCCGCGCGGGCCATACATACCCACGGCATGGACCTCGTCGATATAGGTCATGGCGTTGTATTTCTCGGCGAGGTCGGCGATCTCCTTGATCGGCGCGATATCGCCATCCATCGAATAGACGCTCTCGAACACGATCAGCTTGGCGCGCTCGCGGCCGGCTGCCTGCAGCAGGCTTTCCAGATGCGCGACATCGTTGTGCCGAAAAATCTTCTTTTCCGCGCCCGAGCGCCGCACGCCTTCGATCATCGAAGCGTGGTTGAGTTCGTCCGAGAGGATCAGGCAGTTGGGTAGCAGCCGAGCAATGGTCGAGATCGAAGCCTCGTTGGAGACGAAGCCCGAGGTGAAGACGAGGGCCGCTTCCTTGCCGTGCAGATCGGCGAGCTCAAGCTCGAGCTCGACAAGCGGATGGTTGGTGCCGGAAATGTTGCGCGTTCCGCCAGCGCCCGAGCCCATCTTGCCGGCGGTATTCTGGAAGGCGCCGATGACGTCGGGGTGCTGGCCCATGCCGAGATAATCGTTGGAGCACCAGACGGTGATTTCCTGGGCTTCACCGTTCGACCGCCAGATGGCCTTGGGGAACGAGCCGGCGATGCGCTCCAGATCGGCGAAGACGCGATAGCGTCGTTCGGCGTGGATCTGGTCGATCGCTTCCTCGAAAAATCGCTGGTAGTTCATTTCTGTATCCCGATTTTTGATGGGGATCATAATCACAGCCCGCTTTTCAGTCCATTCCATGGATGCGGGCAAAATGCCACGCCGTCTTTGGTGCAATATGCCCTCTTATCTGGGTACAGACCGTGATCTGGATCACGTGCGTCGTGGTTTTTGCCCAAATTTCCGATAAACGCTATTCGGCAGCCGTCTTGGGCGATGAGGAATGGCATGAAGATCGTGGTTCTTGGCGCGGGCGTGGTCGGCACGGCAGCGGCCTATTATCTCGCCCGCGATGGCCATGAAGTCACCGTTGTCGAGCGCCATCCGGCTCCGGCCAACGGCACCAGCTACAGCAATGCCGGCTTCGTATCGCCCGGCGATGCCTACGCCTGGGCCTCGCCCGGAGCGCTCAAAACGTTCTTGAAATCGCTCTACAAGCCGGAGCTGGGCATAAAGATCCGCCCGAGCCTCGATCCAGCCTTTCTGTCCTGGACCTGGCGGTTTCTTCGCCAGTGCACGCAGGCGCGGGCCAATGCCAACACCGATGTGAAGCTCAGGCTGGCGCTTTATTCGCGCGATTGCATCAACGAAATCACCTCGGAAACCGGCATCGATTTCGACGAGCGCCGCAAGGGCATCGTCTATTTCTACCGCACGCAGCAGAGCCTCGATGGGGGTGTGGAGCACTTCAGCTATATCGCCGAGCGTGGGCTGGAAGTCGAAGTCGTAGACCGCAAGCGGCTGTTCGAGATCGAACCGGGGCTGGCGAATTCGGGCGACAGGATCGCCGGTGGCATTTATTCGCCGATGGACCAGACCGGCGATTCGCGGCTGTTCACGACGCGATTGGCCGAGTATGCCAGTGAGCGGCACGGCGCGAAGTTCCTCTATGACACCAGCGTCGAAGGATTGGAGTTTTCCGGCGATCGTGTCAGCGCCGTGACGACCACCAACGGGCCGATCCCTTGCGATGCGGCGGTTCTGTCGATGGGGCCGGAAAGCGGTGTCTTCGCCCGCACGCTCGGGCTCGACCTGCCGATCTACCCGGTGAAGGGCTATACGGCGACCATGGAACTGAAAGACCCGGACAACGGGCCGACCATGGGCAGCGTCGATGAGGATCGCTACGTCGTCTTTACCCGGCTCGGCAATCGCATCCGGCTTGCCTCGACAGCCGAGTTCGCCGGCTTCGACCGCAGCCACAGGCCGGCCGATTTCGAACGCATGTTTCGTACCGCGCATGAGCTGTTTCCCGGCGCGATCGATGAGAGCAAGGCCGAATGCTGGGCCGGCCTGCGCCCGATGATGCCGAACTCGGTGCCGGTCGTCGGTAGAACCCGCTACGGCAATCTCTACTTTGACACCGGCCACGGCCATCTCGGCTGGACGCTGGCCTGCGGGTCCGGGAAATTCCTGTCCGATATCGTTGCCGGACGGAAGCCGGATATCGATCCGCAGGGGCTTTTGCCGACCGTGTAAAAGGCCCTTACCAGCCCTCGAAAGCCGCAAGAACGGCGGGGTCGACGCGGCCCTCGGCAACGTCGGAAAGCGCCCGGTCGAGCATGTCGACGCCGCTGTCGGCTTCCGCCTTGGTCAGCGTCAGCGGCGGCGTGAACTCCAGAATGTTCGAGCTGACGCCGACATAGTAGAGGACCAGGCCAAGTTCGAAGGCGCGGTAGACAGTCAGCGCCGTTTCGTGCCTGGCCGGCGTCTTGCTCATGCGGTCGGTGACCAGTTCGACGCCGATGGCAAGCCCGCGCCCGCGTATGTCGCCGATCATTCTATGCTTCTGCTTCAGGCGTTCCAGTCCGTCCGTCAGGTGCTGTCCGACCTCGGCGGCATTGGCTGCGAGATCGTTGCGCTCGATGGTTTCAAGCACGGCGAGTGCGGCTGCCGCGCAGACGGGATTGCCGTGCACGGTCTGGAAGGAGAAGGCAGCGCTGTGGTTCATGATCTCGGTGGGGCCGACCGCTGCCGAGATCGGCAGGCCGCCGCCGAGACCCTTGCCGAAGACGATAATGTCCGGCTCGATGCCGAAATGCTCGAAACAATGCAGGCGCCCGCTGCGCCCGAGCCCGACCTTGACTTCGTCGCAGACGAGCAGGATGCCGTGCTGGCGGCAGAGCGCCTCGACCTTTCTGAAATAGTTCTGCGGCGGCACCACCATGCCGCCATCCGACTGGATCGGCTCGATGAACAGTGCCGCGACTTCGCTTGGCGGAACCGGTCCGGCAAACAGTTTTTCGAGATGGTCGATTGCAGTGGCTTGCGCCTGTTCCTCGCCGCCATCGCGATAGGCGTTGGGGTAGGGGATCAGCGTCAGGCCGGCGGCCTTGGCGACACCCTGCTGTGCCGGATGGCCCGAAATCGCCATAGAGCCGGACGTGCCGCCATGATAGGCGCCGTTGAAGGCGATAATGCGCGGCCTGCCGGTCGCGGCGATCACCGCGCGCGCAACGGTCTCGTTGGCGTCCGAGCCGGAATGGCCGAGCCAGACGCGGCCGGCGGCGCGCTTCGGCACGATCGACAGGAGTTTTTCGGCGAGTTCGACCGAGGGCAGGTTAGCCGTCGACAACAGGCTGGCTCCGGCCTGGCTTTCCAGCACCTTGTTGACGGCGGCTCGAACGGCAGGATGCGAATGGCCGAGGCCGGCGGCACCCCAGGATGCGGAGAGGTCGAGGAGGCGTCGCCCGTCGTCGCCGATGAGGTAGGCGCCATCACCGCCGACTACTGCCTGCGGGAAGAAGCGCAGGAAAGACATTTTTGAGATCGCGGCGGCGTCGCGCTGGTAAAGGCTTGGCGTGGTCATGTCCGTACCTCCCAAGCCCGCGTTAATTGAAGAACCCCACCACCTCGTCCAACTGCACGACATGGCAATAAATCATGTTGATGATCTCCAGCTCGTGCCGGTGCAACTCCATCGTCGCCGCCGCCGAGCAATCGTCGACGACGACCACGCCGAAGCTTTCGTCGGCAAGGCTGCGCACGGTCGAGGATACGCACTGGTCGGTGAAGATGCCGGCGCAAATGACGTCCTTGATGCCCATATTGTGCAGGATAAGCCGCAGATTGGTGCCGGTCAGCGCGCTGTCGGTGGTCTTGATGATGGTGATTTCGTCTGCGAGCGGTGCAAGCTCCGGCACGATCTGGCCGTCTTCGCGATCCTTCGGCAGAAGCAGATAGTTGAAGCCGGGCTTCTTCTGGCTGAGCGAGCGGTCGCGGCCGTCATTCTTCAGACAGGCGATGCGGGCATAGATGACCTCGACGCCGCGCGCACGGCATTCGGCGATCAGCTTCGCCGTATTGGGAATGACCGTCTCGCGCATGCGGCTGTAGAAGGGCTGCCAGCGCGCGGTTTCCTCCGGCGTGTCCTTGTCTTCGAGATAGGTGTTCTGGATGTCGATCACCAGCAGTGCCGTCGTCTGCGGATCGAGTTTGATATCCGCCGGCTCCTCGGCATTGGCGTAGTAGAAGGAACGGTAGGCGGTTTTCCAGCTCATCCTGCATTCTCCTGTCTGGTCTTCTTGCGCCCGAACAGCGTCCCGATTTCGCGGGTCGGGAACAGGCCGCCGGGCCGCAGCGCCAGAACCGCGATCATCGCCAGCGCCAGCACGATTTCGGTGAGGCCGATGACCGGGTTCGACATGATCTTGGCTTCGTTCAGCACGCCCTCGAAGCCGCGCAGGCTTTCATAGGCGATGGTGACAATGAAGGTGCCGACGATCGCGCCGGTGACCGTGTTCGCCCCGCCGATCACCAGCATACTGAGGATCAGGAACGTCTCCTTCAGATAGAAGGCCTTTGGCGAAAACGAGGTGATGAAGTGGCCCCACAGCGCGCCGCCGACGCCGGCAAAAAGTGCTGCCAGAATGAAAGCGCGCCAGCGCAGGTTTGGAATATGCGCGCCGAGGGCGGCGGCTGCCGTCTCATCGTCGCGGCTTGCCCGCAGGAGGCGGCCCGTGCGCGATTCCTTGAAGACGAGTGCGGCGATCAAGGCGAGTATCGCGACGCCGGCAGCCAGCGGCAGGTCTGTCGCCTTGGGAAGACCGAACAGTGTGCGCGGCCCGTTGGTGACCTGGCTCCAATGCGTCATCACCGTATAGAGCACGACCAGCAGCGCAAATGAGGTGATGACGGCTGCAGCATCCGACAGCCGCATCAGCGGATAGGACAAGGCGGCGGCAACAAGTGCGGCGACGATGCCGCCCGCGGCGATGGCGAGATAAGGCGACACCTGCACGGTCTGGAGGAAGGGATAGAGGTCAGGCAGGGCCATGCCCTTCATCTGCGCCGGTATGGTCAGCACGGCGGATGTGTAGGCGCCGACGCCCATGAAACCCATATGGGCAAACGACAGGATGCCGGAATTGCCCATGAATACCTGCAAGCCCAGCACCAGCACCAGCGAGATGCACAGATTGGTGGCGATGCGGTCATAAAGCCGGATGCCCAGCCATTGATTGACCAGCACCAAAAGGACGATGAGGCCGCCGAGGATCGCTACGGTGAGAAGATGGCGCTTCATGATGTCACGTCCGCTGGCCCGAGGCCGGGCCCTTGATGAGGCCATCCGGCCGCCACAACAGGATCAGGATGACGAGGCTGAAGGTGAAGGCGTCGCGGAACTTCAGCAGCTCCTGCGACAGCGTGTAATTCAGCGTCGTGTCGATGAGGGCAAGCAGGAAGCCGCCGATCACCGCGCCCGTCATCGAGCGCATGCCGCCGATGACGGTGGCAATGAAGGCGACCAGCAACGGCTCCAGCCCGATGCCCGGAACCACGGTGCCAATGCGGCCGATCCACAACAGCCCGACGACGCCGGCCAGGAAACCGCTGATGGCGAAGGCCGAGGTTATGATCAGGTTTGCCGGCACGCCGAGCATCCGCGCCATGGTGAAATTGGTCGCCGCCGCGCGCATGGCGATGCCAAGCACGGTGCGGCGCATCAGCCAGGCAAACAGCGCCAGCAGAACGATTGCCGCAACGATGGTGATGAGGTTTCGCACCGGCGTGATGGCACCGAAGATCGTCACTGTCTGAGAGAAGATGTCGGGCAGCGGCACCGGGCGCGGGCGCGGCGAAATGAACAGCAGCGCCGCATTCTGCAACAGCGTCGAGAAGGCGAAGGAGGTGATAAGGACCGCCGTCACCGATTTTGCCCGGACCGGGCGGAAGGCGACGTAATCCGTGGCGATACCGGCGATGACAGCCATGATCACGGCCACCCCCGCCATGACCAGCCAGGGCAGGCCGGAGCCGCCCATCAGGAACATCGCATAGCCGGCAACCATGATGAGTTCGCCATAGGCGAAGTTCACCAGCTTGAGGATGCCGTAGACGATGACGAGACCGAGCGCCATCAGCGCGTAGGCGCCGCCAAGGCTGAGCACGTCGATGAGGAATTGGACGGTGAAGGTCATGTCCTCAGCCTCCGAGGTAAAGCGCGCTGAGATCGGTCGCCGCGCCGATTTCCGCCGCGGTTCCCGATGCGGCGATCTTGCCGAGCCGCATCACATAGGCGCGGTCGGCTACCGACAGCGCCTTGCGGGCATTCTGCTCCACCAGCACGATGGTCAGGCCCGATTGCTTCAGCGTGCGGATCATCTCGAAAATCTGGTCGACAATGACAGGCGCAAGCCCGAGCGACGGCTCGTCGAGCAGCAGCACCTTGGGCCGCGACATCATTGCGCGGGCGATCACCAGCATCTGCTGTTCGCCGCCCGAAAGCGTGCCGGCGGGCTGCGCGGTGCGCTCGGCAAGGCGCGGGAACAGCGCCAGCATGCGCTCGCGATCTTCAGTGACACCGGCGCGGTCACTGCGGCGGGTATAGCTGCCGAGCGTCAGGTTTTCGGTGACCGTCAGGTCGGGAAACACGTCGCGGGTCTCGGGCACGGTGGCGACGCCCGCCCGCACCATCTTTTCGGGATTGGCCGATGTCACGTCCTGCCCGTCGAGCCGGATCGAGCCGCCAGCTGCCTTCAGAGCGCCGGCGATGCACATCAACGTTGAAGATTTGCCGGCACCGTTGGCGCCGAGAATGGCGACGAGTTCGCCGGTGTCGGCTTTCAGCGAGACCCCGCGCACGGCGCGGATCGCGCCGTAGCGCACTTCGAGATCGTTGACCTCAAGCATGGGCGGCCTCCGAGCCGAGATAGGCCTCGATCACCGCCGGGTTCTTGCGGACTTCATCGGCTTTGCCTTCAGCGATGGTGCGGCCCGAAGCCAGGACATGCAGCCGGTTGCACAGCCGCATGATCAGGCCCATGTCGTGGTCGATGATCAGCAGGCCGAGCCCGCGTGTTCGCGGCAGTTCGGACAGGATGTGCAGGAGCGTTTCGGATTCGGCCTCGTTCATGCCGGCAGCCGGCTCGTCCAGCAGCAGGAAGGCCGGGTCGGCGGCCAGCGCGCGGGCGATCTCGACGCGGCGCTTGTCGCCATAGCTGAGATTGCCGGCGAGATCCTCGGCCTTTTGTGAAAGCGAGAACTCGGCAAGCAGCGTATTGGCCTTTTCGCGCGCCTTGCGCAGGCTGACACCGTGGGCGAGCGCCGAGCTTTCGACATTTTCGACAACGGTCATGTTGTTGAACAGGCGCACGATCTGGAATGACCGGTTGATGCCTTTCAGGGCGATCTTGCGCGGCGACAGGCCCGATATCTGGTCGTCGCCTATGGTCACGCGACCGCTGGCAAGCGGCACCTGTCCGGTGATGGCGTTGATCAGCGTGGTCTTGCCGGAGCCGTTCGGGCCGATCAGGCCGACGATCTCGGCCGGCGACAGCGTCAGCGAGACATTGTCGAGCGCGCGAAGGCCGGAAAACTCGACCGATACGCCAGCCGCGTTGAGCGATTTGTCAGACATGGACTGCCCCATTGGGAGGGACCGGGGCGCAAGGCCCCGGTGCCTGAGATGTCAGGGAGCGGGAATGCTCTCGGGCTTGCGCCAGCCGACGAAGGTCGGCTTGCCGCCCTTGAGTTCCAGAACGACCGCAGCCTTGTTCGGCACATGGCCTTCCTCGGCGGTGCCGTAATCGAGATCGCCGGTCAGCAGCTTGAACTGGCCGTCCTCGAGCGCCTTGGCAACCGCTGCACCGTCCGTGCTGCCGGCGGCCTTGATCGCGTCCGCCATCAGCATGATCGTGTCCCAGCCGGTCGAGACGAAGGAGGTGTCGGGCGCCTCGCCATGCATCTTGGTGTAGAGGTCGATGAATTTCGGCATGTCGGGATGCGCTTCCGGGCCCATCCAGGTGTGGGTCACGAAGTAGACATTGTTGCCGAACTTCTCGCCGAGCGCTTCGTGCATTGCCGGATCGTCATAGGCGTCGCCGCCGAGTACCGGTGCGTCATAGCCGACCTCGCGCAGCGCGCGGATGATCGCGCCGATGTCCTGGCCGTAGGAGGACAGGAAGATCACGTCCGGCTTCTTGCCGAGCGCCTGCAGGCGGGCGATCTGGGCGGAGAAATTGTTGTCGCCGTTGGTGTAGGTGTCTTCGAGGATCACTTCGCCGCCATCGGCCTTGAACTGCTCGACGAAATATTTCGACAGCGACTTGGTGTAAGCGATGAACTGGTCGGTGACGACATAGGCCGTCTTCCAGCCCTTCTCCTTGGCGGCGAAATCGGCTGCCACCGCACCCATCGTCGTGTTCCACATCGACAGGGTGAACTGCTTGTCGCCGAGCGACCAAGACGAATAGAGCGGGTCGGAGGCGCAGGTCGAAATGCCGACGACGCCGGCTTCCTGGGCTTCACGGCCGGCCGGGCTGCCGAAGTCGAAATCGCACGGCGCCATGATCAGTTGCGCGCCCTTGTCGATCAGCTCGACCGCGACATTGCCGACCGTCACCGGGTCGGACTTGCCGTCGATGTTGATGAACTCGATCTGCTTGCCGAGCACGCCGCCATTGTCATTGAGATATTTGACGGCGACTTCCGCGCCCTTGACGCCGGGCGTGTCGAGCGGCGCCTGCACGCCGGTCAGCGACATGGCACCGCCGATGATGATCTTGTCGTCTGCGGCGTGTGCCGCCGAGCCGAGCAGCAGCAGTGCTGCGGCCGTGCTCAAAAGAGTGGTTTTTGACGTTTTCATAGGTGCATTCCCCTGTTTTTGCTTGGTTATTCCAAAGGACCGGTGCGGGTTTTCCCGCTGTTTTTCAGTCTTTCCGGCCCTGTATGCTGAAGTCACTATCAGTAAAGTTTATTTCCTCTCGAACCTCAATCCGCGAACCACCTGGGGCATCGCTCTCTATGCCTTTTTCAGCGCCGAGATTTCGGCGATCAGCGCGTCAGTATCGATCTGCCGGCAATAGCCCTTGATCGTCCGCAGCGAATTGTCGTGGCGTTCCTGGCTGTAGGTGCCGCAGGCGTCGGGAACGAGCGTCACGAGGTAGCCGAGGTCGCAGGCGTCGCGCACCGCCGACTCCACGCACTGGTCGGTCAGCAGCCCGCACATGACGAGCTGCTTCACGCCGAGATTGCGCAGGAGATAGTCGATATGGGTCGACACGAAGACGCTGGACGAGCTTTTCGGCAACACGATCTCGTCGTCGCCCGGCGCGATCTCGTCGATGACCTTGCCGTCATCGGAGCCCTTGGGCACGTTGAAACCGGTGATCTTGTAGTCGAGGCTGCGGTCGCGGCCGTCCTTGGTCAGGCTTTCTATGGTGGTGTAGAGTACCTCGATGCCGGCATCGCGAAAGGCCGCCTGCAGCTTCTGCATGTTGGGCACGGCGGTCGTCTTTATGCGGTCGAAATAATAGGCGTATTTGCCGGTGATATCGGCGTCCGGCACATCCTTGAACTCGCCGCCATCGCGCCGGACGCAGAAGTTCTGCACGTCGATGAACAGGATTGCCGATGCGTTCGGCTCGAGCGGAAGATCGCGGGTTTTCGGGAAGTCGGCGGCCATCTAGTTGCCTTTCGTATTCATGAGGGCGACGGCACCGGTCAGTGCGTCCGCCACAAGCCTTGCCCACCTGACCTGGCCGTCAGGCTGGGCGATCTGATCGTTTCGAATTTCCAGCAGAATGTGGGGAATGCCCCGCGCCTCGCCATGAACCGGGACGGTGTAGTCCGACAGATCGTCGACCGTATAGGGCTCGTTATGGGCGATGCTTATGCCAGGATTCGCGCCTGCGAAGGCCGCCATGAAAGCGTCGGCAAAACGCCGGTCGCGATTGGCCAGGAGCCCGACCAGCCAGGGTCGGTCCTTGCCGGCCAGGCACGGCGTGAAGCTGTGAACCGAGATCAGGATCGCCGGCTTTCCGGCTGCCTTGCGCTGATCCAGAAACGTGCCAACCACCTGATGGAAAGGCTGATGAATCTCATCGAAGCGCTGGCGGCGCTCGCCTTCCGAAAGCGATCGGTTGACCGGCACGACCGTCCCGTCGCTGATTTCGGGAAAGCAGTCCTTGGCCTCGAAAGGACGGTTGCAGTCGACCACCAGCCGGCTGTAGCGCTGCATGATCAGCGGTGCATCGAGCAGTGCGGACAGGCCGCGCGAAAGATTTTCCGCGCCGACATCATAGGCGATATGGCGATCCATCTCGGCAGCGTCCACGCCGAGATCGCCCAGCAGCTGCGGCACGGCACGGCCGGCATGTTCGCAGGTCAGAAGAAATGGCGACGTCCCAGTGAGGTTTATCGCCTCGACCGGGCCCGGATCGTTTCCGGTCAAAACCGTTGTTTCTTGCTGTGCGTTCTGCAACATCGCCTCAGGCTATTTCTGTGGGCCGTGGGCAGCCCGCTATCGATGCAATGGAAGAAATTTTTCAGTCATAGTCAATCATATTTGTTTGTTTGACTAATTTTTTTCACTGTGAATAATGACCCTCACAACGCTTTCGGCGGCTTATGGACCCTTCGAAACAGATGACAGTCCGCACCACGATCATGCAGGCCGCGCCGACGCTGACCGCCAGCGAGCGCAAGCTCGCCAATGCCATCCTGGCGGATTATCCCTTCGCCGGTTTGCAGACGATCCAGGAACTGGCCGAGCGCACCGGCGTCAGCGCGCCGTCGATCACGCGTTTCGTCAGCAAGGTCGGCTATGGCGGCTATCAGGAATTCCAGCGCCAGCTCATCGGCGAGCTGAAGGAAAGCCGCCGCTCGCCGCTTGATCTCAAGACGGTCGAAAGTCCGGCCCGTGCCGGAGATTTCCTCGGCGATTACGCCAATCGCGTCGGGCATCTCATGCAGGAAATGTCGGCAAGCGTGTCAGCCGAGCAGTTCGATGCCATCTGCGGATTGGTCGCCGATCCCTCGCGCAACATCTTCCTGCTAGGCGGGCGCATCAGCGACAGCATTGCCGCCTTCCTGTCGATGCATCTGCGCCAGATCCGCGAACGGGTTCACCATCTGCCGGCCAGCTCCGAACAATGGCCCGAATACATCTTGCGCATGCGCAAGCAGGATGTCGTCATCCTGTTCGACTTCCGGCGCTATCAGCCGGATATCGCCCGGCTCGCCGAAATCATCCGCGAGAAGCGCAAACCGTCGATCGTGCTGATCACCGACAAATGGATGTCGCCCATCGCCCGCGACAGCACGCATGTGGTCGGCTTGCCGATCGGCGTCGGCACGGCCTGGGACACGGTTGTCAGCGCTGTCGCCTTCGTCGAGGCCTTGATCGTCAAGGTCTCCGAAGCCGACTGGACCGCCACGCGCGAACGTATCGAGGCCTGGGATGCGGTGCGGCTGGCGCCGCCGGCTCCCGGTCAGGAACAACGGAATGGGGAATTCGATGAAACGTGAAGAAATGATCGTCGCCTGTTGCAGCGATCTGGCGGGCAAGGTGCGGGGCAAGGCGTTTCCGGCCTCGCAATTCGACAAGCGGCTGGCGCGCGGCATCGGCTGGACGCCGACCAATGTCCAGATCACCTGCTTCGACGCGATCGCCGAAAGCCCCTTCGGCTCGCTCGGCGATCTGGTGCTCATCCCCGACGCTGACGCGCGCGTTCGCATCGAGTTCGGCGAGGGCGAGCCGGTAGAACATTTCGCTATCGGCAACATCCTCCATACCGACGGTAGGCCGTGGGAATATTGCACGCGCTCGATCCTGATCGCCGCACTTGAGCGACTGAAAAAGGCGACCGGCCTGACGCTTTTCGGCGCCTTCGAACACGAGTTCCAGTTCAAGAACAGCCATAGCCCCATGGGCGATGCCTTCTCGATGGCCGGCTTCCGCGCCGAGCGCGATTTCGCCGAGCTGCTGGTCGGTGCCATGCGCGAGGCAGGTGTGCAGCCCGACACCTTCATGAAGGAATTCGGTGCTGCCCAATACGAGGTTACGATGGGGCCGCAGCGCGGCGTGACGGTCGCCGACCACTCGCTGATCACGCGCGAAATGGTGCAGACGGTCGCCGACCGTCTCGGCCACGAAGTCACCTTCACGCCGATCCGCGACCCGAAAGGCATTGGCAACGGCGTCCATATCCATATGAGCTTCCTGTCGGAGGATGGAAAGCCGGCGACCTACGATCCCGCCGGCAAGCATGAGCTGTCCAAGACGGCGGGCCATTTCGTTGCCGGCATCCTGAAATATCTCGATTCCATCGTCGCCATCACTGCGCCGAGCGCGGTTTCCTACCTGCGGCTGACACCGCATCGCTGGAGCGCTGCCTTCAACAATCTCGGCTTCCGCGATCGCGAGGCCTCCGTGCGCATCTGCCCGGTGTCCGATCTCAGCGACATCGCCAAGGCCGCACAGTTCAACTTCGAGTTCCGCGCCGCTGATGCGACGGCGAGCCCCTATCTGCAGCTTGCAGCGTTGGTTCATGCCGGCGTGCAGGGCATCGAGGAAGGGCTGGAGGTTCCCGAAGCCACGCAGGAGGATCTGTCGCTGCTCGACACCAAGACACTCAACGAGCGCGGCTATGTCCGCCTGCCGCAGACGCTGGAAGAAGCGCTGCGCCGCTTCAAGGCCAATCCGGTCGTCACCGGCTGGTTCCCGCAAGGCTTTGCCGACGTCTATGTCAAGCACAAGGAAGGCGAACTCGGCTTCCTGAAAGGCAAGACGCAGGAGGAAATCTGCGCGGCGTATGAGGAAGTTTACTGAGGGCATTCAGGTCTGGATGGAAACAGCCCCTCACCCTTACCCATTCCGGGGCGAGCCACGGGTCTCGCCCGTCCTTCGGACCCCCGTGAAGAACGGGGAGAGGGGGTCGTCAGCGTTGCGGCCAGCCTCCTTCTCTTCGTGAGGATCGGTTAGAAGGACGAGGCTCCAACGCCGATGCCTCCCTCTCCCCGTTGTTCACGGGGAGAGGCAAGGGTGAGGGGCTGTTTTGACATTGCAAAGCTGCCTGACCTCTGATCAACCGCCCATTCGCACTCCATTCATCTGTCCCATCCACCAAACGCATCGTTTGGTGGAAAGGTGCTTTGCCGCCGCCCGAAAACGATTAAGGTGGCCCAATCAATTCTGGCCGACGGCGCTGTTCCAGGCGCGCCGGGGCGGCCAGTGTGGTGGATCAAACAAGAAGATCGAGCAGTCCGCAGGGGAACACGCAGCGACTGCCGGCAGGCAAGCATGAAGGAGATTCCAATGTCGAAAGTGATCAAGGGCGGCACCATCATTGCTGCCGACAGGACCTATGAGGCCGACATCCTGGTCGAGGGCGAGCACATCGCGGCGATCGGCAAGGATCTCTCCGGCGACACGGTCATCGATGCCGAAGGGGCCTATATCCTGCCCGGCGGCATCGACCCGCATACCCATCTCGAAATGCCCTTCATGGGCACGACAGCTGCCGAAACCTGGGAAAGCGGCACCTTCGCAGCCCTTTCCGGCGGCACGACGATGGTCGTCGATTTCGTCATCCCCGGACCCGGCGGCATGCTGGAAGCGTTGGAGGAGTGGGAGAGCAAGGCCCAGCGCCAGGCATCCTCCGATTATTCCTACCACATGTGCGTGACCAATTGGTCGGAACAGAACTTCTCCGACATGGCCAAGGTGGTGGACCGCGGCATCAACACCTTCAAGCATTTCATGGCCTACAAGGGCGCGTTGATGGTGAATGACGACGAGATGTTCGCCTCCTTCCAGCGCTGCGCCGCCCTCGGCGCGCTGCCGCTGGTCCATGCCGAAAACGGCGATATCGTCGCCGCCTTGCAGCAGAAATATATGGGCAGCGGCATGCCCGGTCCCGAGGCCCATGCCTATTCGCGCCCGCCCGAGGTCGAGGGCGAGGCGACCAACCGCGCCATCATGATTGCCGACGCAGCCGGCGTTCCGCTCTACGTCGTGCATGTCTCCTGCGAGCAGAGCCATGAGGCCATCCGCCGCGCCCGCCAGAAGGGCATGCGCGTCTATGGCGAGCCGCTGATCCAGCATCTGACGCTGGACGAGCGCGAATACCAGAATGCCGACTGGATGCACGCCGCCCGCCGCGTGATGTCACCGCCCTTCCGCGACAAGCTCAACCAGGACAGCTTGTGGGCGGGTCTTGCCGCCGGCTCGCTGCAGGTGGTGGCAACGGACCACGCAGCCTTCACCAGCGAACAGAAGACGCTCGGCCTCGACGATTTCCGCAAAATCCCGAACGGCACAGGCGGGCTCGAAGATCGCATGTCCGTGCTGTGGGCGCGGGGCGTCGAGACCGGCCGGCTGACCATGAACGAGTTCGTGGCCGTCACCTCGACCAACATCGCCCAGATCCTCAACATCTACCCGCAGAAGGGCGCGATCCTGCCGGGTTCGGATGCCGATCTGGTCGTCTGGGACCCGAAACTGTCCAAGACCATCTCGGCCGCCAACCAGAAGTCGATCATCGATTACAACGTCTTCGAAGGCTTCAAGGTCCGTGGCCTGCCGCGCTACACGCTGTCGCGCGGCGATGTCGTCTGGTCGCACGGCCAGAACGACCAGCCGCAGCCGGGCCGCGGCAAATTCGTCAAGCGCCGCGCCTTCCCGGCGGTCAACCAGGCGCTGTCGAAGTGGAAGGAAATCACCGCTCCGCGCGCTGTCACCCGTTCGGCCGAGCATATGCCGATCGGCGTCTGACCGAAGGAACTGTATCGCTTCAATCCTCGAAAAATGGCTTGCCTTAATCCCGGCCATTTTTGGGGATCAAGGTGCCCGCGTCGTACCTCCGAAACGTGGTTTCGGAGGTGGGGAACGGCGCGTCACCTGGGATTTTGATGTGAAGCGGCTTGTCGGGTTTTCTCTGATTTCTCTTTGCCTTGTGGCTATCGCAGGGTCCGCCCCTGCTGACCAGTTCGACAGCGGGCTCATTCCGTCGCCGCATATCCTGATGCCGGATGGAGCGCCGAGCAGCACCGTCTTCCTGTTTTCCGACAAGCAGGGTTGGTCCGCAGCCGACGAAGATTTTTCAGCGCGATTGGCCGGCGACGGCGCGATCGTCGTCGGGGTCGATCTTCCGCAATATCTCCAATCGATAGCCAAGGTGCCGGACGATTGCGCCTATCTGGTTTCGGATATTGAGAACCTCAGCCAGCAGATGCAGCGCTCTGCCGGCTCCTCGAACTACAACCCACCCATCCTCGCCGGTGCAGGCGAAGGCGGTGGCCTTGTCATGGCAATTGCGGCGCAGACGCCTGCGGCCACGGTGGGGCACACGATAGCCGTCGATCCGACAGCCAGCATCCCGCTGGCCAAGACCTTGTGCAGCGGTGCGGCCCGCAAGGAAACGCCACAAGGCACGGTCTACGATCTGGAGAAGGGCGAGATGCCCAATCCGATCGATGTAACCTTCACGCCCCAGGCCGACGCTGACGGCCGCGCGCACATCGCGGATTTGCGCGGTCAGGGTTTCGACATCAAGATCAACGATGCGACCGCGCCGGCCCAGACAGCGCTTGAGAATTCGGTGACCGCCGTGCTCCAGTCGCAGGACGACACCAGCGATATTCCGCTGGTGGAACTGCCGGCCACGCCGACCCATGACACCATGGCAATCGTCTATTCCGGCGATGGCGGCTGGCGCGATCTCGACAAGTCCATCGGTGGGATACTTCAGGAAAAAGGCATCCCCACCATCGGGGTGGATTCGCTACGGTACTTCTGGTCCGAGCGCCCGGCCAAGGATGTGGCGGCGGACCTGAAGCAGATGATGGATAAATATACCGCGCTGTGGAAGGTCAAGCACGTTCTGCTGATCGGCTATTCTTTCGGCGCCGATGTCCTTCCCGCTAGCTTCAACGTGCTGGATGAGGCGGACAGGCAGCGCGTAAGCCAGATTTCATTGCTCGGCTTTTCGCCCGACGCCTCGTTTGAGGTCTCGGTCGCCGGCTGGCTTGGCACTGCCGATTCCGACTCCGTCCCGACCTTGCCGGAACTCGGCAAGATCGATCCGAAGCTGGTCCAGTGTTTCTACGGTGAAGATGAAGACGATACGGCGTGCCCGAAGTTGGAAGGCGGCCCGGTCGAGGTCATCAAGACTACGGGCGGGCATCATTTCGATGGAGATTACGCGAGCCTCGCCGACAAGATTATCGATGGATTTGTGCGACGCACAGGCATGGCCACGAACACGACGCCGTGATCAAATGCAATAGAGAAGTATTTTCGTAATTCTGAAAATTACAAGAAGTTAATAAAATAAATCTCCAGATTGTGAGCATCACGTCGCGTTGTATTTACGGGATGGCGATCTCTTATTGCGTTACAGAAAATATGCGTAAGAATTAAATCTTCGTAATGTTCGCAAAAGCTCTAAATTGTGGCGGGATTGCTCCCTAAGTCTTCCGTATCGAATGCATAGGCAGCCGAAATCGGCGAGAACGGCCAGCCTGATCGTCGATACGTCGAATAGACGATTCCAGCATGGAATACGCCACGGCGCTTGGATCAACTCTCGCAGGGACCACGAAAATGTCCTCCAATATTCTTCGCAGACACCGTGTCGCCGCTCTGCTTGGCGCCGCATTGATCATCACCCCCCTCGTGCTTTCACCTGTCCTGCGGGCAGGGGCAGCCGAAGCCGTCCAGCCGACGCCGGTCACCGGCATCATGGCACCGTCGGGCTCGTTCGCGCCCATCGTCAATGCCGACAAGCCGGCCGTCGTCACCATCATGACCAAGATGAAGGTCGACGCCTCCGCTTCCGATGACAGCGGCGACGGCCAGCAGCAGCCGTTCAGCGGAAATTCGCCTTTTGATCAGTATTTCCGCCAGTTCTTCGGGGATCAGGGCATGCCGCAACCCCAGATGAAGCCGCACCGGCCCGACAGCGGCGGCCAGGAGGCCGAAGCTCTGGGTTCAGGCTTCATCATCGCCTCTGACGGCACCATCGTAACCAACAACCACGTCGTCGACGGCGCAACCGAGATCAAGGTCGTGCTGGATGACGGCACCGAATTGCCGGCTACCCTCGTCGGCCGCGACGCCAAGAGCGATCTGGCGGTGGTCAAGGTCAAGTCCGACAAGCCGCTGCCGACCGTCAAGTGGGGCGATTCCGACAAGCTGTCCCTCGGCGATCAGGTGCTGGCCATCGGCAACCCGTTCGGCATCGGCACCACCGTTACCGCAGGCATCGTTTCGGCGCGTGGCCGTGACCTGCACAGCGGGCCGTATGACGACTTCATCCAGGTCGACGCCGCCATCAACCACGGCAATTCCGGCGGACCGCTGGTTGCCATGGATGGCTCGGTCGTCGGCATCAACTCGGCCATCTATTCGCCCAATGGCGGCAGCGTCGGCGTTGGCTTTGCCATCCCGTCCGATCAGGCCCAGTCGGTTGTCGCCAAGCTGATCAAGAGCGGCTCGATCGAGCACGGCTATATCGGCGTGCAGATCCAGCCGGTGACTGCCGATGTCGCCAATGCGATCGGCCTCGATCACCCGACCGGCGCGCTTATCGCGCATGTCAGCGACGACTCGCCTGCTGCGGCCGCCGGCCTGAAGACAGGTGACATCGTCACCGCGCTGAGTGGCCGCGACATCAAGGACCCGAAGGATCTTTCCCGCGCCGTGGCGGATGTTTCGCCCGGCACCAAGGAAGACCTGACGGTCTGGCGCAAGGGCTCGAGCGTCAATGTGCCGATCACCGTCGGGCAGAACGGCGACGAGCAGAAGATGGCGTCCGCCGACAGCACGCCGGACCAGTCGTCCGGCCGCAATTCCGTGCCGTCGCTCGGACTGGCTCTGACCGACATCACGCCGCAGGCCCGGCAGGCTCTGAACCTGTCGAATGGCGAGCAGGGCGCACTGGTGGCGCGGGTCAACCCGGACAAGGCTGGTGCCGAGCAGGGTATCCGCGAGGGCGACCTGATCGTCTCGGTCAACCAGACGCCGGTGAAAAACGCCAGGGAGGCGAGCCGCGCCGTCGCAGAAGCCGGCAAGGCCGGCAAGAAGTCGGTGCTGCTGCTCGTCGAACGTGGCGACACGCAGACCTTCATCGCCGTGCCTTTCGATCACGCCTGATCGTTATTCGCCTCAACAAACCGTCCGGACGCAATGTCCGGGCGGTTTTTGTTTGGGTGCTGCCTGAAATTCGACACCGTCATACGAAAATCGACTACCATTCTCGGCCCCAACTGGCCGATTTCGGAGACTGACATGACCCTGTTTGGAAAGCCCTGCCGGGAGGCCAGCGTTAGCTGATGGAACAGCGCGTCATTGAAGAACGCAGACCGCGTTGGCGGCTGAGTGCCTATCTCGGCTCGATTGCCGCCGTGGCGGTGACGGTCGGTGCATTGTGGCTTTTCCACCAGATGACCGCCGGGCTGCGCCTGGACGACATCAAGGCGGCGATAAGCGCCATGCCGGGAACCAGCATAGCGGTGGCGCTTCTGGCAACCGCAGTCAGCTATTGCGCGCTCGCCACCTACGACATCGTCGCCTGCCGCATCGTAGCGCCTGGCAAGGTGCCATGGCACAGCGCCGCACTTTCCGGCATGAGCGGCTACGCCTTCTCGAATTTCCTCGGTTTCCATCTCTTCACCGGTGGCGCGGTCCGCTTCCGCACCTATTCGCGCAGCGGGCTCGATGCGGGCGAGATCAGCCAGGTCGTGCTGCTGACGTGGATGGGCCTTTGGCTGGCCTTCACGGCACTTGTCGGGCTGGCACTGGTGATCGACCCGGACGGCGTGCCGGTCATGAAGATGCTCTACCCGGCGGCAGATCGCGTGGTTGGTGTGCTACTGCTCGGCGCGTTGATCGGGCTTTATTTCCTTGCCGGTCCGCAGGGGCGCGAGATCCGGTTCTTCGAATGGCGCTTTCCCCTGCCGCGCCGCAGCATGGTGCTGGTGCAGCTGCTCGTCGGCATCATCGATCTCATGGCGTCTGCCGCCGTGCTCTACGTGCTTCTGCCGGCTGACGCGCAATCGGGGCCGGCGCTGTTCCTGACGGTCTATATGAGCGCGGTCATCCTCGGCTCGATCAGCCACGTTCCCGGCGGCATCGGCGTGTTCGAGGCGACGCTTATCGCCGGTCTTGGCCTGCAGGGCAGGGCGGACATTCTGGCCTCTCTGCTTGCCTACCGGCTTATCTATTATTTCCTGCCGTTCTTCATTGCAGTTGTGGTGCTTGCGGCAATCGAGGCCGGCATCATCCGCGGCAAGCTTGCCGCCCGCTTCGTTGGATCGGCCAAGGCGATAAAGGCCATCGTGCCGCCTGTGGCAGCCGCAGTCGTCTTCATCTCGGGCGTGGTGCTGCTGTTTTCCGGCGCCACCCCCGGCGTGCCGGACCGGCTCGATATGCTGGAAGGATGGCTGCCGCTGACGGTGGTGGAATCGTCACACTTCCTCGGCAGTCTTACCGGCCTTGCGCTGCTGGTCATCGCCCATGGCCTGCAGCGCCGGCTGTTCTCGGCCTGGGCGGCGGCGGTGGCGGTGCTGCTTGCCGGCGTCGTGTTTTCACTGATCAAGGGCCTCGATTGGGAGGAGGCGACGACGCTGGCCTTCTCGGCGCTGTTCCTTCTGCTGTCGCGGCAGGCATTCTACCGCCGCTCGCCGCAGCGCTTCGGCCGCATTTCCTGGCATTGGCTGGCGCTGGTGGTGCTGACCCTTGTCGCCACCACCTGGCTCGGCTTCTTTTCCTACAGCCATGTCGAATATTCGAACGAACTGTTCTGGGAGTTTGCGTGGAGTGGGGAAGCGCCGCGCTTCCTGCGCGCAACGGTCGGCCTTCTGATTGCGGTCGCAGCGCTCGGCGTCGCCGTCGCGATCAACCGGCCCCCGGTTCGTGCCAGAAGGCAGCCTGCCACCGAGTCGGACGCGGTCGAAGCGGTGATCGCGACTTCGCATGACACGCAGACCAACATCGCCCTGCTCGGCGACAAGGAGTTCCTGTGGTCGCCGGACCGAAAGGCGTTCCTGATGTATGCGCGGGCAGGGCGTTCGCTGGTTGCCATGGGCGATCCGGTGGGCGACCCCGAACAGGCCGAGGATCTGGTCTGGCAACTCCGCGACATGGCCGATCGCGAGGCAGGCCGCGCCGTGTTCTATGGCGTTCATCCCGACAACCTGCCGCTCTATCTCGACATGGGCTATGCCCTTCTCAAGCTTGGCGAGGTGGCGCGTGTCGACCTCACCCGTTTCACGCTGGAAGGCGGCAAGAACCAGGATTTCCGCTACGCCGACCGCCGCGCTGCCAAGGAGGGGCTGGTCTTCGAAATCGTGCCAAGGGCGGGTGTGCCGGCCATCATGGACGAACTGCGGCAGGTCTCAGACATCTGGCTTGCCGAGAAGAGCGGCGGCGAGAAGAGCTTTTCGCTGGGCTACTTCGACCCGGACTATCTCTCGCATTTCGACTGCGCGGTGATGCGTCACGAGGGCCACATCGTTGCCTTCGCCAATATCTGGCGCAGCGGCGGCATGAACGAAATGTCCGTCGACCTTATGCGCTACCGTCCTGGCGTCTCGAAGATCCTCATGGACGCGCTGTTCGTGCGTATCCTGCTCTATGCGCAGTCGGAAGGATATCGCTGGTTCAATCTCGGCGCGGCACCCCTGTCTGGGCTTTCCGATCATGCTCTGGCCTCGCGCTGGAACCGCATGGGAACGTTCCTGTTCCGCCACGGCGACGACTTCTACAATTTCGAGGGCCTGCGCTCTTTCAAGCAGAAGTTCTCACCGGTCTGGACGCCGCAATATCTGGCCTGCCCCGGCGGGCTCAACATTCCACAGGTGCTGCTCGACGTGAACGCGCTGATTTCCGGCGGTATCGGCAAGTTCATCGGTTCGGGTACGCGCAAACCAAAGCGCCGGCCCAAGCCCAAGGTGGTGGAGCCGGCGTAACGCAATTCCAGGAAAAGTGTGTAGCGGTTTTCCGTCCGGAATTGCGCAAAACAAGGGTTTTAATCCAGCAAGGCTGCCCGGGCGCGTGCTTCCAGTTCCCTCTCGTGATGACGGAAGAACCGGATGCCGATGACCAGTCCAACGGCCACGACAAGCAGGAGCAGGAGGCTGACAGGCCCGGCGACGGCCTTGATGCGTTCGCCGAAGAAGTAGGCGCCGCCGCCGAAGAGCAGCGCCCAACAGATGCCGCCAGCCGCATTCATGACGAGGAAGTGCGTCCAGGTCATGCGGTTGGCACCCGCCAGAACGGCTGCGAAGGCGCGCAGGAAAGCGACGAAGCGGCCGAAGAACACGATCTTTCCGCCATGCTTCAGGAACAGATACTGGCCGACCTTGAGCCGGCCTTCGTCCAGCCCGATACGGCCGCCATGCCTGGTGAGCAGCTTCAGACCGACGGAGCGGCCGATGAGATAGCCGATATTGTCGCCGACGATGGCCGCTGCCGCGGCTACGCTCACAACGTGCAGAAGTTCTATGCGATGGGTCGCGCCGGCATAGAGCGCCGCCGAGACGAGCGCCGTTTCACCGGGCATCGGCACGCCCATGCTTTCGAACATCACGACCGCGAAAAGCGCCCAGAGTCCATAGGTGTGGATCAGATGATGAAGCGTGTCCGGCGACAGGAGATCGAGCATACAGCCCTGTGAAATGCTTATGACGGGACAGACGGCACGCGCCGCCTGTCAGGGCATAGAACATCGCCATGCGGCAAAACCGCGTCAAGTGTCGACCGTATGGTCAGGCTGTTTCGGCCAGCCTTTCCCGTGCGGGTGCTGTACCCTTCATCAGCAGGCCGAACAGATCGCGCGGATCCTTCGGCTCGGCGATGAGGTCGATCTCGCTATAGAACTCGGTGCCCTGAACCAGATCGCGCAGGAACCGCAGCGTCGAGAAATCCTCGATGGCGAAGCCGACGGAATCGAAAAGCGTGATCTGCTTGTCCGAGGCCCGTCCGGTCTTCTGCCCGGTTATGACCTGCCAGAGCTCGGTCACTGGATAGTCCTTGTCGAGCTGCTGGATTTCGCCCTCGATACGGGTCTGCGGCGGGAATTCGACAAATATGTCGGACCTCAGCAGGATGTCGCGATGAAGCTCGGTCTTACCGGGGCAGTCGCCGCCGACCGCGTTAAGGTGCATGCCCGCGCCGACCATGTTGTCGGACAGGATCGTCGCCAGTTTCTTGTCCGCCGTGGCCGTGGTGATGATGTCTGCACCCAGAACAGCTTCTTCGGCACTCGGCGCATGGGTGATGACGAAGCCGGAATTTTCCAGGTTGCGCGAGAACTTCGCTGCTGCTTCCGGGTCGATATCGAAGACCTGCAGGTGGCGGATGCCAAGGACGGTCTTGAACGCCGTTGCCTGGAATTCGGACTGTGCGCCAAGGCCGATCATAGCCATGGTGCGCGCGTCCTTGCGCGCTAGGTACTTGGCCGCCATGGCCGACGTTGCCGCCGTGCGCAGCGCCGTCGAAATCGTCATCTCGGACAGGAACTCGGGATAGCCGGTGTGCATGTTGGCGAGCACGCCGAATGCGGTCACCGTCTGAAGTCCGTGCAGCGGGTTTTCCGGATGGCCGTTGACGAATTTGAAGGCGTAGAGATCGTGATCGCTGGCCGGCATCAGCTCGATCACGCCATTGGGAGCGTGGGCTGCGATACGGGGTGTCTTGTCGAAATCCTCCCAGCGCGAAAAGTCCTGCTCCAGATATTTCACCAGCTTCAGGAGAAGCGTCTCCAGCCCGACCGAAGCGACCAGATCCGCGATGTTTTTCGTGCCGACGAATTGAACCACAATCTACCCCAACCACCTGTTCCAGCACGTCTGCCGGATGACCAAATTGGTAGACTAGCTGGGCCCTCACTCAATCGATACGACACTTTCTTGCATAATTGCCAACCCGGTTGATAAATATCGCAGCGGTTTTGTCAGTATCGGCAATACCTCTAATTGGGCATTCCGCGCCGCCGACTCATTTTGGTGGGCACCGTGACGCTCTGAAATTCCTATGATAATTGTGCCGCTGAAGGGCTCATCGGCAACAGGAGAGGTTCGATGATTAAACGCTTGTCTTTGGCAGCGGTTTTGACGGTAACAGTGTTGACACTGGCGGGGTGCAATACGCCGGAACAACGCGCACTCGGCGGCGGCGCGATCGGTGCCGGTGTCGGCGCACTTGCCGGTCAGGCTATCGGCGGCAACACCGGAAGCACGGTTGCCGGCGCACTTATCGGCGGCGTGGCAGGTGCAGCACTCGGTGCGGCGACAACGCCCGGCCGCTGCGTCTATCAGCAGTATGACCGCCGCGGCCGGCCGCTCTACGACCGCTATGGCAATGCGCGTACCTACGAGGCGCCCTGCAACTAATCCCCGGATTCAGGTTTGACCTGATCCACGGCCCGCCGCTCCCAAGGGAATGGCGGGCTTTTTGCGCCGTATTGCGTGATCGATAGAGATGCGATGCGGGCGCTATTGCCAGAGATTGTACTTCTGCCAATCAGCCTCGGCGATTGCGTCGCCGATCTGGTATTCGAACGACAGCACCTTCATGTGATCCGGGGCGGTCTTGCAGACATAGGCCAGCTTGTACCATTCGCCCTTGCTGCGAAACGCAGCCCCCGGGCTTTCGATGGCGTCGGTGAGCATTGTCGGCGTTGCCATAGCATAGGCGACGACACGATCCGGCTTGTAGTGAGAGCCGTCTTTCCCGATGCGGTCCAGCGCCTCGGCATCGCAACGCTGCTCGAGTCGCGTTTCGGGATCGAGTTTCAGCAGACCGGCCTTGAGGGCGCCGTCGAGCGCCATGGCCGGTGAAGCGAGAACGACAACGGCGAGTGTCAGGAGACAGATTTTCCTCATGGTTACTCCTGCACCATAGGATCGAGCCTAAATCAAGGCATCAGCAGGACCGTGGGAACGGAACGCGCGTTTTATCGTTTCCTCCGCGATCAGCCAGAAAGGGAGAGATCATGTCTCGCAAATTATTCCTTGCCGCATTGCTCGCAGGAGGCCTGATGAGCGCTCCGGCCCTGGCTCAGACAGCCGCGCCTGCCACGCCGCCCGACAACGGAAAGAAACTGTCGGAGATCATCGCCAAGATCGAACAGAGGGACCAGTTCCGCTATGTCGGGGAGATCGACTGGGACGAGGAAGGCTATTACGAGATCACCTACTATACGACCGACAAGGCCAAGGTCGAAATAAAGATCGACCCGGCCACAGGCGAACCGAAATAGCAGGCAAAACCGAGCGGCTTGCGACTTTGGCGCGTCGGTAGGCTGAATGCATACTAGACGGCTTCGAGCGGGCTGCTTTCAGGTCTGCTGACCGGTTTGAAGGTTGCCCTTGCGATCGGGGGCGTCTTGTTGCCCTGCGCCAGGCTTATGCCCTCTGCATATGCCCGCGTGCGTACTGCCCCGACGGAGCGGTTGAACCGCCTTGCGATTGCGGTAACGCTTGCCTGGCTTCTGGCCATGCGCCGCAACTGGGCGATGTCCTCCGGCGTCCAATGTTTGTATCGTCCTGAATATTGGCTCTCGTAACTGTTCACGGCACACCTCTGCTCTGTACGAAATACGTTCCAGAGCCCAGGCCGGATGAACTGCCCGTCACCGGGCCCACGTACATCTGAGCGATTTGACAACCGGCACTCATTGCCATCGTCATCCATCACTATGGCTCTTTTTCCTTTCGATTGCACCACCCATACGGGTGGACTGAAGAAAAAGTGAAGATAAGGATAACGATCAACAGGACGATGACTTGCCTGACTTCGCTTCGGGTGCTGGTTTAAGACAAGCTTTACCATGATCATCCATCGTCCTCCGACGGAATACCGCCCCGCCCGGTAGAAGGGTGGTTCAGGCAACGAAATTGGCCCGCCGTTCCCAAGGGAATGGCGGGCTTTTTATGTTTCGCGGCTGGCCGAGAAAGCCAAAGTTATGTTGCTCCAAGTGACCATGGTTGAGATCAAAAAAGAGGCTGCTCCCATTTCCGTTACCGGATGCTGCTCTAGGTAACGAAGTGGTGATCAACTACATCTGCCTCAGCGCCACGACAGATGGTATTCGGCTTAATGTGGAACAGAACGTTCGTTCCGGGGGAATTCGTTGAACGCTTATTTCGTCCGCATCGCAGCGGACAAACAAGTTGTGGGTCTCTTCGTTGCACCGTCAGTTTCGATGCTGGCGGCGCTCGTGGACGAGTGTGTCGATCCGAACGAGTGCGAATTCGCACCGGCGCGGATGGGCGGCATCATGGTTGCAGGCAAGGCAACCGCGACCTGGCCATTGACGGACACCGCCGACGAGGATGCCGGCCAGTATGAGAATCCGACCGGCATCGAGGGCAGTGTTCTTTCCCAGCAATGGGAAGATGACCTTCGTTACGTTCCGGCTGCCCTGGAATGGAAGCCGCTCGCACCGGAAGCCGGCGTGCTGACGAAAGCGAAGCTGGCTTCGAAAAGCCACGGCAAATAAAGCAGGTCGCCGGCACACGCCGGCAGCTTCCTTCGGCGTTTCGTGCTGAAATCCTTGATTTGTTGCGGAGCCGAATTGGCCGTAGCCGGCATGTCGGTGGCGGCTCTCAGGCGTCGTTTCCTGCCATTCATCGCGTCGAGGCGGTTGAAAAATAGTGCGATCGCAGATCGCACTATTGTATAGCGATGAGATCGCAATATAGTGCGGTTCGGCCGGCGTTGGAGGGTTGGCGCGAACGCTGCCGGAAAACAGCGTTTCAGGCAAAAGCCGTCCGCCCGGGGTTGAGCGGCGGCTAAGCGCGGTCGCAATCGGGCAATCAAACTGGGAGCATGACATGAACTGGAAGACGACGGCGACGGCTGTAGGCCTCGCTTGGCTGGCGACGACGGGCCTCGCCCGCGCCGAGGGCGAGCTGAACATCTACAACTGGGGCAACTACACCAGCCCGGAGATGATCAAGAAGTTCGAGGACGCCTACAAGGTCAAGGTCACCGTAACCGATTACGATTCCAACGACACCGCGCTCGCCAAGATCCGCCAGGGCGGCCACGGCTTCGACATGGTTGTCCCTTCCGCCTCGGTGGTGAAAGTGTGGATCGACGAGGGCCTGGTTCTCGAAAGCCGTCCTGATCAGATGGAGAATTTCAAAAATGTCGATCCCCGCTGGGTCGACGTGCCGTTCGATCCGGGCCGCCATTACTCGGTGCCGTGGCAGTGGGGCACGACCGGCGTTACTGTCAACAACTCGGTCTATTCCGGCGATCCGAACACCTCGGCGATCTTCATGGACCCGCCCGCCGAACTCGTCGGCAAGGTCAATGTCGTGCCCGAGATGTCCGATGTCATGTATCTGGCCATCGCCTATGTCGGAGGCGAGCCCTGCACCGGCGACAAGGAAGTGCTGAAGAAGGTGCGTGACATGCTGGTGGCAGCCAAGCCGAAATGGCTGTCGATGGATTTCGGCAACATCGAGAAATACATCAAGGGTGATATTTCGGCCGGTGTAAACTGGAACGGCGCCTCCTTCCGCTCGCGGCTGAAGAACGACAAGATCGTCTATGGTTATCCGAAGGAAGGCTATCCGATCTGGATGGACAATCTGATGATCATCAAGGACGCCAAGAACACCGAAAACGCCAAGCTGTTCATGAACTTCGTGATGGACCCGGAGAATGCCGCGATGCTTTCGAGCTTCGCCCGATACGCCAACGGCATCAAGGGTTCGGAGGCCTTCCTGCCTGAAGACATGAAGGATGCGCCCGAGGTCAATATCCCGGCCGAATTTGCTGCGAACGGCAATTTCAACCTCGCCTGCGCGCCGGATGTGCAGGCGCTCTACACCCGGATCTGGACCGATCTCCTGAAGTGATATCGACGCGCCGCCCGGTTCGCCGGGCGGCGGCGTCCTAAACAAGAGGTGTTGCAT
The DNA here is from genome assembly GCF_037153935.1 of Mesorhizobium sp. CCNWLY176. Lineage (NCBI taxonomy): Bacteria > Pseudomonadati > Pseudomonadota > Alphaproteobacteria > Hyphomicrobiales > Phyllobacteriaceae > Mesorhizobium > Mesorhizobium sp. CCNWLY176. The sequence goes on along the minus strand of NZ_JBBBDZ010000015.1, from coordinate 8,069 downwards.
GGCGCTCGATCCGGAAATCAAGGCGATGCTCGACCGGCTCGCGGCCGAGCAGGCTTCGTCGCAGCAAAAGGTCACGCTGCAAAGCGCGCGCCGCGACTATCGCGCGCAATACCGCGAAATGAGCCGTGCGCCCGAAGGTGACGTGTCCGAAACCACGATGCGGCTGCCGGGCGGCCATGCCGATGCGTCCCTTCGCATATACACGCCTGCCGGCCTTGCCAGCCCCGCGCCGGTGATCCTCTATCTGCATGGCGGCGGCTTCGTGCTTGGCGACGCCGACACCTATGCGCCGCAATCGGCCCGCATTGCGCTCGAATGCCGGGCGGTGGTGGCTTTTCTGGAATACCGGCTTGCGCCGGAACATCCTTTCCCCGCCGCCCTTGAAGACACGCTGCTCGCGGTGGACTGGATCACGCGCAACGCCGCCTCATTCGGCACCGATGCTGATCGTTTCGTGCTGATGGGCGACAGCGCCGGCGCCAACCTGTCGATCGCGGCCATGCTGCAGGATCGGGGACTGTTCAAGGGTGCGTGCCTTCTCTACCCGCTGGTCGATGCGCGGCCATATCTCGGCCTTGCGCCGAAATCGGCCTCGGACGAGGCTTTCGCCACCGGCCATTATCTGGAATTCGCCGAGACCGAATATTTCGCAAGAGCCTATGTGCCGGATCGCGCCCTCTATTCCGATCCTCGGGTTTCTCCCGTACTGGCCGCGGATTTGAGCGGGCTGCCGCCGATCCTGTTCTACGGGGCCGAAAACGACATCCTGCGCGATCAGGGTCGCGCTTTCGCCGAACAGTTGAAGGCTGCCGGCAACGATGTGAAATACCGCTGCTTCGACGGTCTCATTCACAATTTCATGCAGCATTCCGGCATTTCGAAGCGCTCCGATACGGCCTTCCTGGAAGTATGCCGTGCCATGAAACAGATGCTTGCGGCATAGCGTATCGAAATGACCGCTGTGCCTTTTCGGGTCGAAAGCCTGCATATCTATCCGTTGAAGTCCGGGGCCGGCCTTTCGGTCGAAACCGCGCGGCTTGAGCCGGAAGGGCTCGTCGGCGACCGACGCATGATGGTCGTGGACGAAGAGGGAAACTGCATCACCGCTCGCAAGACTTCGAAGCTGATGCAGGTGCACACGCATCTCGATGGCGACGAAGTGGTGCTGACCGCGCCCGGCATGCCGGTGCTTGCCTTTGCGCGGGGTTCTCTAGGCCGGGCCGACACGGTGACAATCTGGGGCGACAGCGTTATCGCGCTGGATGCCGGCGACGCTGTTTCGCGATGGCTGACGGACTTTCTTGGCAAGCCATGCCGCCTTGTGGTGAAGGGCGGCCAGACACATCGCCCCCTCGGGTTGGGCGGTGGCGGCACCGTCAGCTTTGCCGATACCGCGCCGCTGCTCTTGACCAACGCGGCGTCGCTTGCCGACATGAACGGTTTCCTCGAAACCGAGGCTGAAATGCAGCGTTTCCGGCCCAATCTGGTTGTCAGCGGGCCGGATGCCTACGCGGAAGACGGCTGGGCGTCGGTGCGCATCGGCGAGATCGAATTCGAGGTGGCAGGCGCTTGCGACCGCTGCGTCATGATCACGCTAGACCCGCGCACGGGCGAGGGCCGGCCGGATCATGAGCCTCTTGCCCTGCTGGGCAAGCAGCGGCGCGGCGAGGACGGCAAGGCCTATTTCGGCCAGTTCCTGATTCCGCGGACGATGGGAAGATTGACCGTCGGCGACCCTGTCGAAGTGCTTGCTCGCAAAGTCCCGATCACCATCCTGCCGGGTTCTGCGGCGCCCGTCACGCGGCTGCCGTCGACTGCCGGCGCGACCGGTGGCACCTCGAATGCCCGTGGGCGCGAAAGACTGCTTCGCTGCGTAGCCGTCATCGACGAAACGCATGACTTCCGCACCTTCCGCTTCCAACTGGAGCCGGGCGAGGCCATCGACTACAAGCCCGGCCAGTTCATCACGCTGCTGCTCGATATCGACGGGCGGACGGTGCGGCGCAACTATACGATTTCGTCCTCGCCGTCGCGGCCGCACCATATTTCGGTGACGGTCAAGCGGGTAGAAGGCGGTCGCATTTCGAACTGGCTGCACGACACGCTGAAGCCGGGCGACACACTTCGTTCGCTCGGTCCCAATGGCCGCTTCCATCTCGCCGCCGCCGGTTCCGCCGAGCGCCTGCTACTGCTGTCGGCCGGCAGCGGCATTACGCCGATGATGTCGATGCTGCGCTTCATCGCCGATGCCAACCTGCCGCTCGATATCCATCTCCACCACAGCGCTCGCAATGCGGAAGACGTCTCCTTTCTGCACGAACTGGTGCTGCTGCGCCGGCAGATGGGTGGGCGGCTGCGGCTGTCCTGGAATCTCACCGGCGCCAACGCCGCGGAGGAGATGCTTGCGTCCACCCGCTTCGGAGAAGATAGCCAGGACCGGCCTAATGTCTTGAGCGGACGGCTCGATGAAGCTGTGCTGCGCGCCGCCTGTCCCGATCTTGCCGAACGCCTCGTCTTCTGCTGCGGCCCCGACGGCTTTCGCAGCAAAGCTCGGCAGATCTACGAGGACTGGCAACCGGCCCCGAAACACCCGTTTCTGGAGGAAACCTTCGGCCCGGATCGCTCGGCTGCACCGGAAGCCGAGATAGGCACCTACAAGGTATCTTTCCTGAAAAGCGGCAAGTCGGTGGAAGGCGAGGGGGCTGTCACCGTGCTCGAACTCGCCCGCAAGGCTGGCGTCGAACTACCTGCCGATTGCGAGGCAGGCATATGTGGCACCTGCCGCTGCAAGGTCGTTTCGGGCGAGTGGCGCATTGCTCCAAACGCCGCCGATCCCGAACGTGCTGCACTTTCCGACGAGGAAAAACAGTCAGGCTACATCCTGGCCTGCTCCACCAACCCGGTCGGCGCCGTCGAGCTGGATATCTGACGAGACGGGGTCTCCCGTTGCCTTCAGCTGCGTGCGTCGGGGAATTTGACGTGTTTCAGAAGATGCGTCGCGCCATCATTTATGTCGCGCGTGATTGCAGCGCGCGCCCGCGCGCCATCATGTTCCTCGATCGCAGCCACTGTTTCCTCGTGGTAGTCGATGTCGAGAATCGACGCGAGATTGTTCTCGAAACCTGTCGTCAGGTTCCGCAGAAACGGACCCACCTGCATCCATACGGTTTCGATCAGGAAGATCATCTGCTCGTTGCCGCAATGGCGGTAGATGGAGAACTTGAAATTGTAGTTCTTCCGCAGATAGTCGTCGATGTCGCCCTTGCGCGCCGCCTCGGTGAGTTCGGTGCAATGCCGGCGAACCGTGCGCAGGTTGTTTCCGTTGATGCGCTGCGCGGCAAGCTCGGTTGCCGAACCTTCCAGGATCATCCGCACGGCGGTCAGTTCCGAGAACCTGTCGGCCGAAATCATCGGTACTTCCATGCTGCCATTCGGCATCGGGCTCAGCGCCCGCAGCGCCTGCAGGCGCATGAAGGCACTGCGCACCGGCATGTCGCTGGTGCCGAGCTCCTTGGCGACCTTGCGCGACGTCAGCTTCTGCCCGGGTGCGAACTGGCCCGACATCAGCGCCCGCACGAGTTCCAGATAGACCTTCTCGTGCAGGGGAACGGTGTCGACTGCAGTCAGTCCGAATTGGGTTTTATCGGCCATTGGCGGTGTGCTGCTTCATGCGTCCTGAAAACTACGCAGATGGCTTTATCTGCCGCTACGAAAATAAAGGTGCTGGACAATACCTGACGGCGGAAGTCAGCGATTTTTCAAGTAGATGATAGACGCTTCATTCGCAAAGCCGCAAGCGGCGATGTCGCGTTATCTACGGTTGTTCGCAGGCAGCGCGGCGCAAATTCCGCCTATATTTTCCTGTCGGTAGATCGTAGTTCTCGAACCATCGGCTGCGAGCGTCGTGATTTCCCACTAGCGGTTACACCTGGCAACAATATTTTATCCAACTTTCGAGGCCCTTGACGCGTTGTCCCATTTCTTATGCTAATGGGCTGCCTGATCACTCGTGATCACCAAGTGAGGAATTCGATCCATGCGTAAAATGATCATTGCACTGGCCGCTGTCGTTGCACTGAGCGGCTGTACCTCGACCGAACGGGATGTCGGTATCGGCGCGGGTGCCGGCGCCATCATCGGTGGTATTGCAGGCGGCGGCAGGGGCGCGTTGATTGGCGCCGGTGCCGGTGCACTCGGCGGCCTTCTGGTGCGCAATCTGCGCAACGGCTACTGCCAGTATCGCGACCGTCACGGCCGCATCTACACGGCGCGCTGCCGGTGATAGGTTAGCCAGCACCGAAGATTGCGAGGTTTTCGCGGTCTAGTTGAGGACAAACTGATGCCAGCTCTGTATTGGGCTGGCATCAGCCGTTTGCAGGCAGTTTTTTGCCTGAACCCATGCCAATCGAGCTCAGGATCACCATCGCTCGGCGCCTACGCGGATTACTTGGTCGGTGCTAAAAGTGAAATGTGAGGCCTATGCGCCCTTCATGAAGGTGGGTCTTGAAGCTCTCCGACCCGGAGTCGTCTGGATGCTCGTATGTGCGACTACCAAGGTCCGTGAAGACGTACTCACCCCGAACTGAGATGCGTGAATTTATGCGCCAAATGACATACATCCACTTTATTGAAGTTAGCGCATATTTTTGTGTTATGTGCTGAGTCCGATATTGCATTTTTATCGGAGTTAGGACATAATATCTAAATGATAGATTTGGCACGCAATCCGAAGCAGATCGGAAACATCATACAGCGCGCCCGCAAAAAGCAGGGTCTAAATCAGACGGAGCTCGGAATAAAAGCCGGACTGCGGCAAGAAACCATTTCCCTTATCGAGACTGGCAATCCGGCGGCAAAACTTGAGACAATCCTCGCCGTCCTCGCCGCCCTCGATTTGGAATTCAGGATCGTCCCACGATCGAAAAACCGCGCCTCAGACATCGAGGACATTTTTTGATGGCCCGACGCCGCATATATAGGCCGCTCCGCGTTTATCTCAACAACCGCCTGGTTGGCCATTTGAATAAAGAGACAAGCGGCGCGATCGACTTCGAGTACGATCAAAGCTGGCTCGAATGGGAGCATGCGTTCCCTATTTCTCTGTCCCTGCCCATGCGGGAAAGCGCCTTCCGAGGCGAACCTGTCGTCGCCGTATTCGAGAACCTGCTGCCCGATTCCGATGCGCTACGTCGCCGCGTAGCGGAGAAAGTCGGCGCACGGGGAACCGACGCTTACAGCATGCTTGCGGCCATCGGGCATGACTGCGTGGGAGCGCTACAATTTATCTCCGGTGATGCCGAGGCAATAGACGCAACTGGCACGATCAAGGGTGAAGTCGTCGATGACGAGGCCATCGACAAACTGCTGCGCGGTCTCGCGCAAGCACCGCTCGGTTTGAGCCGTGACGATGAATTCCGGATATCGATTGCAGGTGCTCAAGAGAAAACCGCCCTACTCTTGTACGATGGCAAATGGCTCAAGCCGCATGGTACGACCGCAACCACACATTTATTCAAAACCCAGATCGGCACCTTGCCCAATGGAATCGATCTGTCGAACAGCGTCGAAAACGAATTCTACTGCCTGAAATTCATCGAAGCATTTGGCCTTCCGGTCAATAAAGCCGAAATCGGGACGTTCGGCGAAACGAAAGCGCTGGTCATAGAGCGCTTCGATCGCCGCTGGACCTCGGACGGCAGATTGCTGAGACTGCCGCAGGAGGACTGCTGTCAGGCACTCTCCGTACCCCCGACCCTGAAATACCAAAGCGAGGGCGGCCCTGGCATGGTCGCGATCCTCGATCTGCTGAAGGGCGGCGATACGCCGGCAGAAGACCAGACTGCATTCATCAAGGCACAGATACTGTTCTGGCTGATTGGCGCGACTGACGGACATGCGAAGAATTTCAGCATCTACCTAGGGCGTGGTGGTACTTACCAACTGACGCCATTCTATGACGTGCTGACAGCGCAACCGAGCCTGGACTCCCACCAAATCCAGCGCAAACAGATGAAGCTGGCGATGTCGGTCGGAAATAGCCGGCACTATTGCATCGACCAAATACACGTGCGGCATTTCGTTCAAACCGGTGCGGAAGCCGGCCTGCCGAAAGCACTTGTCCCTAATGCAATCGAAGAAATAGCCGCAAGTGCAAGCGATGCGATTGCACGGATCGAAAAATCTCTGCCGAAGGATTTTCCTGCCTTCATCCACGGGTCGATTACCGCAGCGGTCACTGGCCGGCTGCGCGGTATGACGATATCGTAGAGGGAGACGGGAAGGACATTGAAGCGACGTCACTTGCGCCCGCGCGCCAAGGTTATTCTGCGAGGAGGTCTCCCTGGGCTTGGTTGATCGAACCATCATCTCAAAAGCGGATAGCCCGTAAAACTAACGGCCCGCCTTCAGTGCATCTAGCAAATCTCCCCACTCCTGCATCAGCTTCACCCGCTGCTCCCAATAGGTGGCACGGTTGTAGGTTCGCTGGATGGTGTTCTTGTCCTGATGCGCCAGCACCGCCTCAATTACGTCTGGGTCGTGGTGGCGGGCGTTGAGGATGGTGCTGGCGGTCACCCGGAAGCCGTGGGCGGTCACTTCGTCCTTGCCGTAGCCCATGCGCCGTAGCGCGGCATTCATGGCGTTCTCGGAAAGCGGTCGCTTGGTTGAGCGGATCGAAGGGAAGACCAAGCCGCCGTGCTCGGAAAGCGGCCAGACCTCTTCCAGGACCCGGAGCGCCTGCTTGGATAGCGGGACATCGTGCGGAGCGCGCATCTTCATGCGCTCGGCCGGAATGCGCCAGAGGGCTTTCTTTCGGTCGAACTCGTCGCGGGTAGCTCCCCGTACTTCACCGGGACGGACGCAGGTGAGGGCGAGGAACTGGAGAGCGGCTTTAAGGGTCGGCCAGCCGTCATACTCATCGATCGTCACGAGGAGCTGGCCGAATTTCTTTTCATCGACGATAGCGGCGCGACCAATGACTTTCGGTGGCTGGAGAGCGCCCTGGAGGGGCAGGGTTGGGTTAGTCTCGGCCCGTAGGGTGACAATGGCCAGCCGGAAGACGCTGCCGATCACGCCGCGCAAACGCCGCGCCGTCTCTCGTCGGCCACTCTTTTCGATCTTCTGGAGGAGTTGTAGAATTTCGGCCGGAGTGATCTCTTTGATAGGACGCTTGGCGATCGGGCTGGCCAGGTCTTCGAGGAGCCACTTCGTTTTGGTGACGGTGGCCACCGCGGCGTCCCGTTCCTCCATTCGCTTGACGTATTCCTCGGCGATCAGGCCGAAGGTGGTGCGTGCTTCCGTGATGGCTGCGATCTTCTCCTCTTTGCGTTTGGTGGAGGGATTGATGCCGCCGATTAGCAATCTCTTGGCGTTGTCCCGCTTCTCTCTCGCGTCGAGAAGGGACACAAGCGGGTATTTTCCAAAGGAGAGGATGTTTTCCTTCTCCAGGTAGCGATACCGCAATTGCCAGAGCTTAGAGCCGCTTTTTTGGACAAGGAGATAGAGCCCGTCGCCGTCAGCAAGGCGATACGGCTTGTCTTTAGGCTTGGCGGCCTTGCAGGCGAAGTTGGAGAGCGACATGGGTAACGGACCTCCCGGGCTATGGGTAATGCCGGGATCGTTACCCACAAACTGATGCGTTGCAACGGTATGCGGTGGGTAGCCATGAGCAGCCAGAGTTGGCTAACTCATTGATTTATTTGACCAGTGGGACACTGTGAGAAGCTATGGGAAAGGAAAATGGTGCCCAGACGCGGATTCGAACCACGGACACGCGGATTTTCAATCCGCTGCTCTACCAGCTGAGCTATCTGGGCCTGTTGTGGAACCCGGTTTGAGCCGGTTCCCCACTTTGCAAGGGCTTGGCAACCCCGGGAAAGCGGGTGGGTTATAGCATGAGATTTCCGCCTGTCCAGCGCTTGAAAGCCGATTGCGACAAGAAAGAACGCAAGCTTGAAAAAAGCTCAGCCGGCGTCAGGCCGCGATCCCGAAAACTGGGTCCCTGTGTGTTGTGTTTGTGGCATGATGGTTGCGGGCGGGAGGCCGATGGGTCCCAGGTCATGGAGACCGCG
>NZ_JBBBDZ010000014.1:0-162190 GCF_037153935.1 Mesorhizobium sp. CCNWLY176 | reverse complement strand
CGCAAAATCCTCGTCACCATCAACGCTATCATCCGGACCGGAAAGCCCTTCGCGACCTGAAACAACACAGTTGCCGGTTTTCGGAAAAGATCACGGTCAAACCCTAATTCGCCGGCTCGTCGCCTTGCTCTTCCTCGTCGTCGCGAACGGGAATGGCATAGCTGCCCGAAAGCCAGCGGTTGAGGTCGACATTCTTGCAGCGCGTCGAGCAGAACGGGTAGGTCTCGCGCGCGGACGGCTTGCCGCATTCGGGGCAGGGCCGCTTCGGCCGCAGCGGCGTGACGTTGCCAGGCGCGTCAGCACTCATGCCCGCGCCCCAGACAGCCAGTTGAAATGCACCTTGAAGCCTTCTGCCGTCAAAAGGCCGACCGTCTCGTAGAGCGGCAGGCCGACGACATTGGTGTAGGAGCCGACGAGCTTGACGACGAAGGTGCCGGCCAGCCCCTGCACGGCATAGCCGCCGGCCTTGCCGCGCCATTCGCCCGAAGCGAGATAGCTTTCCAGTTCCTCGCGTGCGAGCCGCTTGAAGCGCACGCGTGTTTCCACCAGCCGCTGGCGCAGCTTGCCATCCGGTGTGATCAGGCAGACGCCGGAATAGACGCGGTGCGAGCGGCCGGAAAGAAGCTTCAGGCAGTTCGAGGCCTCGTCGAGCAGTTCCGCCTTGGGCAGGATGCGCCGCCCGACCGCAACGACCGTATCGGCGGCGAGGATGAAGGCCCCGGCAAAATCAGGCTCGGTCTTGAGCGATTCGAGCGCCTTCTCGGCCTTGGCCTTGGAAAGGCGCTTGGCCAGCGAGCGCGGATGCTCGGCGCGCAGCGGCGTCTCGTCGACATCGGCCGGCAGCAGCCGGTCGGGCTCGAGGCCCGCCTGCTGCAGAAGCTCGATCCGGCGCGGCGAAGCCGAGGCAAGCACAAGCTTCTGGAAAGCGCTCATCTAATTCCCGTCGGTTGGAAAACGCGACTCGCGAACCGTCTTACTTGAAACGGTAGGTGATGCGGCCCTTGGTCAGGTCGTATGGCGTCATTTCGACGAGGACCTTGTCGCCCGTCAGCACGCGGATGCGGTTCTTGCGCATGCGGCCGGCCGTGTGGGCAATGATTTCGTGTTCGTTTTCGAGCTTGACGCGAAACATCGCGTTCGGCAGCAGTTCTGTCACCGTGCCCGGAAACTCGAGGACTTCTTCCTTCGGCATTCTTTACCTTTGGTCTGGATTGTATTTCGGCACTTCGGCCGGAATTTCGGCGGAACCTATATGATTATATGCTCTTTGTGAACACGCTTAATCGACGTAGGCCCAGTGGCGTTCATGGAAGGAAACGCTGGGCGATTCTGGCTTTCAGCCGCTCGCGCACATCCCGGTAGGCAGCCATGATCTGCTCGCGCGTGCCGGTCGCCGTCGTCGGGTCGGCCGTCGGCCAGTATTCGACCTCGACGGCCATGGAGCGCGTCAGTTCCAGTGCTGCGTGGTGCGCCTCCGGCGCCAGCGTCACGATCAGGTCGAAATAGTCGTCCTCCAGCTCGTCCAGCGAGCGCGGCTGGCGGTCGTTGAGCGACAGGCCGTCTTCGGCAAGCACGGCGTCGACGAAAGGGTCGCGCTCGCCCGTGCGCACGCCCGCCGAGGCGACGAAGGTCGTTGCAGGCAGCACCTTGCGGGCCAGAAGCTCGGCCATGGGAGAGCGCACGGCATTCATGCCGCACATGAACAGAATGGATCGGGGAGGGGGCGTCGACTGAGCCAGGACTAACCCCGCCAGTGCAGGACGCAGACGAGCGTGAAGACGCGGCGCGCCGTGTCGAAATCGATGTCTATCTTGCCGGCCAGCCGGTCCATCAGCGTCTGCGAGCCTTCGTTGTGAAGGCCCCTGCGACCCATGTCGATCGCCTCGATCTGGTTCGGGCTTGAGGTGCGGATGGCCTCGTAATAGCTCTCGCAGACCATGAAATAATCTTTGACGATGCGGCGGAACGGCGTCAGCGACAGGATATGGGTCATCACCGGGCTGTCGTCTTCATGCGTGATGGCAAAGACCAGCCGGGAATCGATCATCGAGAGTTGCAGCTTGTAGGGTCCGTTGCCCTCGTCATTGGCCGGCTGAAAGCTGTTTTCCTCGATGAGGTCGAAAATCGCCACCGCCCGTTCGTGCTCGATGTCGGGCGTCGAACGGCCGATCGATTCGTCAAGCGCGACGTCGATCAGTCTGGAGCGTTGGCGGGTGACGTCGTCCATCCCTCACTCTTGCAGGTTCAATCTGATGCCGACGGAGCGGCCATGCGCGTCGAGCCCCTCGGCCGTGGCGAGTGCGATCGCCGCCGGCGCCAGCGCGCGCAACTGGTCAGGCCCGAGCTTCAGCAGCGACGTGCGCTTCATGAAATCCAGCACCGAAAGCCCGGAGGAAAACCGTGCGGATCGCGCCGTCGGCAGCACATGGTTCGAGCCGCCGACATAATCGCCGATGACTTCGGGCGTATGGCTTCCGATGAAGATCGCGCCGGCATTTCGGATTTTCGGCAGCAGCGCCTCAGGATCGGCAACGGCGAGTTCGAGATGCTCGGCAGCGATACGGTTGGCAAGCGGGATCGCCTGGTCGATATCCTTCACCAGGATCACCGCGCCGAAATCGCGCCAGCTTGCCGCTGCGGTCTTCGCCCGTGATAGCGACTTGATCTGGCGTTCGACAGCTTCCTCGACCGCCTTGCCGAAGCCGGCGTCGTCGGTGATCAGGATCGACTGCGCCGATGCGTCGTGTTCTGCCTGCGCCAGAAGGTCGGCGGCGATCCAGTCGGGATCATTGTCGGCGTCGGCTATCACCAGCACTTCCGATGGGCCGGCGATCATGTCGATGCCGACGGTGCCGAACACCTGCCGCTTGGCCGCCGCGACATAGGCATTGCCCGGCCCGACGATCTTGGCCACCGGCGCGATCGTTTCGGTGCCATAGGCAAGTGCTGCCACGGCCTGCGCGCCGCCGATTCGGTAGATTTCGCTGACGCCGGCAATATCGGCCGCCACCAGAACCAGCGGGTTGATGATGCCGCCCGTTGCCGGCACGACCATGACGATGCGCTCGACGCCGGCAACGACGGCGGGAACCGCATTCATCAGCACCGAGCTTGGATAGCTCGCCGTACCGCCCGGCACGTAGAGCCCGACCGCCTCGACGGCAGTCCAGCGCGAGCCGAGCTCGACGCCGATCGGATCGACATAGCGGTCGTCCTGCGGCCGCTGGCGCTGATGGTGCGAGCGGATGCGGTCGCGGGCGAATTTCAGCGCCTCTACCGTCGCCGGATCGGCATCGCGATAGGCTTGCGCGATATCGTCCTTCGACACGGCGATGCCCAGCGAATCGAGGTCGGCACGGTCGAACTTCAGCGTCAATTCCTTGAGTGCCGCGTCGCCGCGTGCGCGCACATCGGCAATGATGGTGCGCACCACTGCATCCACATCCGGCGAAGCTTCACGCTTGGTCGTCAGAAACGCCGCAAAGCGCGTCTCGAAATCGGCATCGGATGTGTTGAGCGTAATTGCCATTTTTTATGAAAACTCGTCATGCTTTGTGGACGGGGCGGGAACTTGCTTCCCAGGCAGCGCCCAGATCGGCCAGGCGCGCTTCGATGCATTCGACCTGCAGCGCGATTGCGCCGCCACCGGCGAAAATCAATTCGATGGCGCCGGCCGGTGCGTCTCTTTCGTGAAATTGTATCGCCAGAAGCGAAAGCACGTCTTCAGGCTTTTCGCGGTCGATGCCGGTTGCCCTGACGCCGAGCACGCGGTTGAAATCCAGAACGCTCTTGCGGCGTTCATAATGCGGGCGGAAGAAGCCGGTCCTGGTTTCCCAGGCGAAGCGGTTGACGCTCATGATGAAGCGCTTGGAGGCCGCGGAAAAATCCAGGTCGCCGACCTTCATGACGGCGTCCTGGACATGCGCCGAGACGATCTTCAAATCCTGTTCGTCGAGTGCGACGAGTTTAAGCTGGTCCATATCCGCGCCGGCGCCTGTGCGAAGGTTTCTGGCCTTGTGTTATGCGGTCTTGGCAAAGCACGCAACCGAAACGCCAGCCGGCGCGGAGCGGTTCCTACGAAGACAGGCGTTCGATGGTCGCGCCGCAGCCGGAAAGCTTCTCTTCCAGCCGCTCGAATCCGCGGTCGAGGTGATAGACGCGGTTGACCACGGTTTCGCCTTCGGCAGCCAGCCCGGCGATGACCAGCGATACCGAAGCACGCAGATCCGTCGCCATCACCGGCGCGCCCTTGAGCTTCGAGACGCCCTCCACGATGGCGGTCTGGCCGGCAAGCGTGATGTGAGCGCCGAGGCGGGCCAGCTCCTGCACATGCATGAAGCGGTTCTCGAAGATGGTCTCGGTGATGCGGGATTTGCCCTTGGCCATGGTCATCAGGCCCATGAATTGCGCCTGAAGATCGGTCGGGAAGCCGGGGAAAGGCTCGGTCGTCACGTCGACGGGCGAGATGCCTGAGCCGTTGCGGCGAACGCGAATGCCGGAATTGACCGGGATGATTTCGGTGCCGGTCTGCGCGAGGATGTCGAGCGCGCCTTGCAGCAGGTCGGCGCGCGCACCTTCCAGCAGCACGTCGCCGCCGGCCATTGCAACCGCCATGGCATAGGTGCCGGTCTCGATGCGGTCGGGGATGACGCGGTGACGCGCACCGGACAGCGCATCGACGCCCTCGATGGTGATGGTCGAGGTGCCGGCGCCATCGATCTTGGCGCCCATGGCGATCAGGCATTCGGCAAGGTTGACGACTTCCGGCTCGCGGGCAGCGTTTTCCAGTACGGTTTCACCGCGCGCCAGCGTTGCCGCCATCATCAGCACATGGGTCGCGCCGACCGAAACTTTCGGGAAGACGTAGCGGTTGCCCCGCAGCCGGTTCTTGGCCTTGGAGAGAATGTAGCCGCTGTCGACATCGATATCGGCGCCCAGCGCCTGTAGGCCGTCGATGAACAGGTCGACCGGGCGCGTGCCGATGGCGCAGCCGCCCGGCAGCGAAACCTTGGCCTCGCCCATGCGGGCGAGCAGTGGCCCGATCACCCAGAAGCTGGCGCGCATCTTGGAAACCAGCTCGTAGGGAGCGGTGGTGTCGACAATGTTGCGGGCGGTGAAATTGATGGTGCGCGAATAGCCTTCGTGCTGGCTCTCACGGCGGCCATTGACCGAATAGTCGACGCCGTGATTGCCGAGAATGCGGATGAGCTGCTCGACATCGGCCAGGTGCGGCACATTTTCCAGCGTCAGCGTGTCATCGGTCAAAAGCGACGCGATCATCAGCGGCAGGGCGGCGTTCTTTGCGCCGGAAATCGGGATGCGGCCTTCCAGAGGGTTGCCGCCGACTATTCTTATGCGATCCATGAGAATCATTTCTCCGGGATGTTTCCCGGTTTTGTCCGTTTATCCTTGCGGTCCGTCTAGACCATCGTGAAATGCCGTTCAAGAAATAGGATTTTAGCCGTCTCGCCAAAAGCCCACTCATGAATCAGCTAGTTTTCCTCGTCATGCGTCTGCGCAGCGGCGATTCCCTCGGGTCGTGCATCTTCCTCGCCGGTCCGGCGCGACCGCGCCTGCGCCTTGCGCTTCTGCAGATTGGCGCGCAATTCCTGCGCAAGGCGTGCCTTGCGGTCGTCTTTCGTCGGCGAAACCTGCGTAGTTTTGTTCGAATTCATGAAGATTGCCCGAACGTGTCCCCTGTTCGATCGTCGCGAAAGCCGAAAATACCTATCATTATGGCCGCGCCGTGTCCGTGCAAAAACACTGCAAACAAGTTTCACACATAACTTGCGCTTACCGGATTGATGTGGCAGAAGCGCCGCATTCGACAGCTGCGGTAGCTCAGTGGTAGAGCACTCCCTTGGTAAGGGAGAGGTCGAGAGTTCAATCCTCTCTCGCAGCACCATCCTATCCCTTTGAAATCGTTGAGCCCCTTGACTCCAAGGCTTTGCGCCCATTTTGATGTAGCAAAATGGGCTTGGAGGAGTGCGTGATAAAAGACATATCGAAAAAAATACAGAATATAAAATCGGAAATATATCTATTTCTATAGACGAGTTAATAAGAATAATCGAAGAATTGAAATTCAAAACCGTTAGAGCAGAGAATAAAAACATAGAGTTTGAATCTATTGATGATATCAAGAGCAACAAAAGCCTAATGATTGGTCACCCCTCAATCATATGTGACAACGTTAGAATTTCTTTCTATAGGAATTTCAGCCGTGTTTCTCACTCTTGGGGAAGTGAAGATGATGTTAGCAAGGTAAAATCGACTGCGCATGAATTGCTTCATCGGAAGACGATTCTTGATAAAATTATCGACAGAAATTTATATGTTATGCTGGGTTTTTGCTGTGCATTTTTGTTGTGGTATTTACTGAAGCAAAAAGTTGATTACGCTGAATTGAGCGAATTGCAGAAAAACATTTACAGTATATTCGAGGGTATCTATCTAATATTGAATGTAGTCTTTATTTCATATTTTATCTGGGGATTTTACGTGAATGTTATGCGGCCGGCCATATACTATAGGCCGTCTGAGGGGTTCTTTCGTAGGAATTTTGATAAAATGATTTTAACGGTCACCGGCGCGGTGTGCGGTGCGATTGTTACGTTGCTCGTTGGCAAATTGTTTAGCCAGTAATTAGGCTGGCTCAATCATCGTAGTTTGCAGCCGGAACAGGCCTTGTTCTAGCCGCCGTATTTTGGCGCGGAAGCCAGTGCTGCGTTGAGGTGTTCGTTCATCAGCGTTGCGGCTCTGGCTCGGTCTTCGGATGCGATTGCGTCGATGATCATGACATGCTCGCGGCACCAGTCGCGCACGCGCCTTCGATTGGTGTAGCCGCCGAATTCGAGAAGCCTGCGCAGCCTGTTCTGTTGCTGGATGGCCTGCTGGAAGAACACATTGCCGCTGAATTCCGCGATCATCTCATGAAACTGGGCATCGGTGTCGAACAATTGGCGGGGATCGAGTGCGCTGATGTCAGGATGCGCTTCTAGATAGAGATGATGCATGCGCGAGCGCTCAAGCGCTGCGGCATCTGAGCGGAAAGTCTCCAGCATGATGCCCGCCGGCTCGATCGTCCTGCGGAAATTATAGCTGTTGCGAAGCGCCATCTGCGTGTCGAGCGTGGGCAGGAACGTCCACCCCCTGCCGCTGCTTCTGGCCAGCAGGCCATCGCTTACGAGATGGGTCAGGGTTCTCAGAAGCAGCGTTCTGTCGACGTCGTAGCGCTGGAGAATCTGGGTCTGGGTAAATGTCTCTGCCAGGTGACCGGACAGCCGGTCTTCGACGATCCTCGTATAGAGATCCTGGTCGGCCGTTGTCGGAACTTCGACTTCAAGCCGGTGCAATTCTTCCGGGCGCGCCGTCAGCAGGAATCCGTGGTTCTTCTTGGCTTCGACAATGCCGCGTTCTTCCAGCAGGGAAAGGGCCGCACGTATCGGAGTGCGCGAAACGCCGAGCATATCGCCCAATTGCTGTTCGCGCAGGCGATGCCCCGGTTCGAAACGAGCATCACGCGCAATTTCCAGAATCTGATTTGCCAGACGGTAGCGATTCTGGCGCGGACTGCTGACCATGCGTGCTCACTTTCGTATTTTCTAGCGTATATTCATACAATGATTTGCGTCAATCGTACAAGAAGGTGCAGTATGAAAGCCGCCTGCTTTGCCAAAAAAACAAACAGGGGCGGTCGATAGGCGTAGGGATTTCTCGGATTTTGCCTGTGTTTTTTGCAGTTTATGCTGCAATAGCTCGTTTATCGAGCAGATTTCGGGCTGGCTCCGACTGACCGATTTCCGCTTGACTTCCATTTTTTCAAGATTGTATGTTTGTTCTCAAAAAGAGCAATAACTTATCCAGAGAAAGGGAACTGACATGTTTAGATATTTGCTGGCCGCAGCAATCCTGCCGCTTTTCGCAACCGCCCCGACAATCGCCGCAGAGCTTCCGAAGGAGGGTCTCGTGGAGGCTGGCGCCGTCAACTATGGCGTCGCTGCTACTTTCGCCCCATTCGAATTCCAGAAAGATGGACAACTGACGGGCTTCGACATTGACCTGATCGGCGCGCTCGCCAAGAAACTCGGCGCCGAAGCCAAGGCATCGAATATGGAGTTCAAGGGCCTGATACCGGCTTTGATCGGCGGGCGGCTCGATATCATCAATTCCGCAATGTACATCAACCCGCAGCGCTCCGAGCAGGTCGACTTCGTTCCCTATTTGAAGATCGGCAATCAGGTTATCGTTCAGAAGGGCAACCCGTCGAAGGTCACCGGCCGCGACGATAGCCTGTGCGGCAAGACGATTTCGGTGACGCTCGGTGGCATCCAGGAAAGCCAGGCGCGCGCCGACGATAAGCGTTGCACCGACAAGGGGCTGGACGGCATCAAGGTCTTGACGATGCCGACCGCTCAGGACTCTGCGCTGACGCTTCGCCAGGGACGCGCCGATGCGACCTTCGATTCCACGCCGGGCGCAGTTGTGCTGCTGGGTGCCTTGCCTGACGTCTATGAGACCGTCGGCGAGGAATTCGAGTCCAATACCAACATCGGCATCGCCACGCGCAAGGGCGACACGCAGATGCAGGAATCGCTGAAAGCCGCGCTTGCAGAAATCGTCGCGGACGGCACCTACAAGAGCCTGATCGAGAAATGGAAGCTGCCCGCAACGGTTTCCATCTTCAACTGATCTGACATCAAACAAAGAAAAAGGAGCGCGAATGTCACTCGAACTCGTCTTCGAATATCTGTTTTCGCGCACCTTCTTCGATGGTGCGGTGCTCACGCTTTTGATCACCATCACATCGCTGTTTTTCGGCGTGCTGGCAGGGCTGGTCGTGGCCCTGCTGCAGGAAACGAAAATCCGCAGCCTGCAGGTGGTGACGCTCGTCTACCTCTGGCTGTTCCGCGGAACGCCGGTGCTGTTCCAGATCATCTTCATCTACAATGTCCTGCCGACCTTCGGCATCCGCCTTTCGGCCTTCCTCAGCGCGGTGATCGCTCTCTCGCTGAACGAGGGCGCCTATATGGCGGAAATCCTGCGCTCCGGCCTTCAGGCGGTGAAGACCGGGCAACGCACCGCCGGTCTGGCTCTCGGCATGACGAAGGCAAAGGTCATGCGCTTCATCGTGATACCGCAGGCCGCCCGCATCGTGCTTCCGCCGATGGGCAACCAGATGATCGGCATGCTCAAGACGAGCGCGCTCGTCTCTGTCATCGCGGTCGAGGAATTGCTGCTCGTTGCCAACCAGACCGCGAGCGCCAGCTTCCGCTACTTCGAGGCGCTGACGGCCGCGGGCATCTATTATCTCGCTTTGACGACGATCTTCATGGCCGGACAGTTCTTTCTGGAACGTTCGCTCGATCCGAAGCGTGGACGCCGCAAAGCTGCCCCTGCTCCGCTCATCGAGCGCCTCACCCATATGACCGAAACTGCCGAGACCCGGTGAAGGATCAAGACATGCGTTCGCAAGATCATCAGCCGCTTCTGGACATCATCAATATCGACAAGAGCTTCGGTGCTTTGAAAATTCTCAAAGGCTGCAGCTTGAAGGTCAACCGCAAGGAGACCGTCGTCGTCATCGGCCCGTCCGGGTCGGGCAAGTCGACATTGCTGCGTTGCCTGAACCTTCTTGAACCGGCAGACAGCGGTGCCATTCTCTTCGACGGCAAGGATATTGCCGGCGATCTCCGTAACGCGCCGGCGGTGCGCCGCGAAATCGGCATGGTCTTCCAGAATTTCGAGCTGTTCCAGCATCTGTCGGCGGCGGAAAACATCATGCTGGCGCCGATGAAAGTGTCGGGCCTCAGCAGGTCAGACGCCCACGATCTGGCCACCGATCTTCTGCGCAAGGTCCACATCCCTGAAAAGGCCGACTTCTTCCCGGACGAGCTTTCCGGCGGCCAGCAGCAGCGCGTGGCGATTGCCAGGGCGCTGGCGATGAAACCCAAGCTCATGCTCTACGACGAGCCGACTTCTGCGCTCGATCCCGAGATGATCCGCGAGGTTCTCGACGTCATGGCCGAGCTCAGCAGCGACGGCATGACCAGCATCGTCGTGACGCATGAAATGGGTTTCGCAAAGCGCGCGGCCGACCAGATCGTCTTCATGGAAAGCGGCCAGATCATCGAGAATGCCACCAGCGAGGATTTCTTCAGCGGCACGGTCAATGAACGTGCGCAGCGTTTCCTCGATCAGATCCTGCATTAGACCACAGCCCGGAACCCACACATGTCCATCGCACCAGATGCCGCTCGGATGAAGCGCGAGCTCGCCGAACTGATTGCAATTCGCACCGAAAACCCTCCGGGCAATGAAGCCGAGGCCGCGGTCTACGTGCGCAATCTGCTCGAAGCCGAAGGGTTCGCAACCGTATCGACCGAATACAAGCCGGGCCGCTTCAACATCGAGGCAAAGCTCGAAAACGGACCCGGACCCGTCTTTGCCTTCAACACGCATATGGACACGGTTCCAGCAGGCGAGGGGTGGTCGTCCGACGCTTTCACGCTTCGCGAAGCCGATGGCAAACTGTTCGGCCGCGGTGCATGCGACTGCAAGGGCCCGCTCATCTCGATGATCGAGGCGATGCGCATGCTGGCGCAGGACCGTTCGTCCTGGTCGGGCACGCTGCTGGGCGTTTTCGTCGGCGACGAGGAAATCGCCAGCGAGGGCGCGAAGTTCTACGCCGCTTCAAAGCCGAAGATCGATTTCGCCGTGGTTGGCGAGCCAACCTCCAACGCGACGTTTTCGGCCCATAAGGGAAGCCTGCGGCCGGTCGTGCGCATTCACGGCATTACCGCGCATTCGGGCACGCCGCATCTCGGCGAAAACGCGATCTACCGGGCCGGCCAGTTCCTCACCATCGTCGAGGCGCATCACGAAAATTACGTCAGGCATCAGTCGCATCCACTGGTCGGCAATGCCAGCCTGACTGTTACGCGCATCAATGGCGGCCATGCAGACAATGTGCTGCCCGGTGCCTGCGACCTGCTGCTCGACCGCCGCATGGTTCCAGGCGAGGAAGAAGAAGCCGTCCAGAAGGAATTCGCGCTGCTTCTCGAACGCGCCCACACGCAGTTCGGCATCCGCGCCGAGATCATCGACTACAAGGCGACCACCGGTCCGGCGACGCAGACCGAAGAAAGCACTTCGATCGTGCAGGCGAGCCTCGCCGCGTGCCGCGCGCACGGCACGGCGGAGCCCGGTCCGTTCGGGTTCCAGGGCGGTTGCGACCTTGTGCATTTCCGGTCTGTCGGAGCGCAGGGAACGGTTATCGGGCCGGGAAGCCTTTCGGTTGCGCACAAGCCCGACGAATTCGTTCCCGTGGACGAGTTCATAACCTCGAGCCTGATTTACAGGGACGTCGCAAAAGCGATGCTCAAGGCATAGGACATGCGCGCCTCACTCCATCGCGCGATGTTGCACTACGGCGGCAACTTGATGCTGCACACGGCATCGTCGGGGCCGGTCTCCGGTCTCCATGCGCTGTATCTGCATCTGGATGACGGCGACGTTGCCGGCACCGGTGAAGTGCGCATCAACATCGCCTATCTCAACGGTCTTTCGGAAGACGCGGTTGAGCAGGAGGCGATTGCGCTCTTCGAGACCATCGACTGGTCAAGAAAGCCGGAAGCGCTGCTTGCCGATGCGACGATCCTGAAAGGCGTGAGCGCTCCGGTGCGGATGTTGCTGGATGGCGCGCTGCACGATCTCATTTCCCGACGCGCCGGCTTACCCCTGGCGCATTGGCTGGGCGGCGACCGGACGCGCCCGATAAAACACGCGACCAACCAGACGCTTTTCATCTCGTCTTCGGAGCGTTTTCTGGAGCAGGCGGATGCCTATGTCTCGCGGGGCTTTCGGGATCTGAAGGTGCGGGTCGGCTCTGGCGGCTTTGCCGAAGATATGGCGCGGCTTGAAAGTCTGCGCGCCCGCTTCGGTTCGAAGATCAAGCTCGCCATCGACGCCAATGGCGCGTGGACATTCGAAGAAGCCTTGGAAAATCTGTCGGCGCTTGCGCCCATCAACCTCGCCTATGTGGAACAGCCGATCGCTGCCGGCAACTGGGCGGCCCTTTCCGAACTCGCCGACAAGAGCGCCATACCGCTGATGCTCGATGAAAGCGTCGCAGGCCAATCCGACGTCGACGCCATCATCGCGGCTAACGGACGGCTTTGGGCGCATCTGAAGCTGGTGAAGATGGGCGGCATCGCCCCGACGATGAAAGCCGCAACCCGGCTTCGCGAGGCGGGCATTCCCTTCATGATCGGGCAGATGAATGAGGGTGGTCTCGCGACGGCGGCCGCCTTGCACGTCGCCTGTGCAGCCCAGCCGAAATTTGCCGAGCTCTATGGCGCGGACGGCATCGAGAACGATCCGGCGCCGGGTCTCGCATACGAAAACGGATCCGTCAGCGGCACGCAGTCTCCGGGTCTGGGATTGGAATTCGACGCGTCGAAAACGCGTCTCATAAGGGAGTTTGGACAGTGAAGAATATCGGCGTTCAGCAGGGACAGGAATCCGCCTTTCCCAAGGAAGAGTACGAAGCACGCCAGGCACGCGCGCGCCAGAATCTGGTCGAGGCAGGCATCGATGCGCTGGTGGTGACAGGCCCGGAAAACATCTTCTATCTCACCGGCCAGCAGACGCCCGGCTACTATACGTTCCAGGCGCTGGTTCTTCCGGCCGAAGGCGATCCGGTATTCGTGATCCGTCAGCTCGAATATTTCAACTTCATCGCCAACACCTTCATTTCGGACGCCGAGGTCTATCAGGACGGCGATGAGCCTGTCGGCTTCCTCGTCGCGCTTATCGAGAAGCGTGGGCTCGCTTCAAAGCGGGTGGCGATAGACAAGCGCGGCTGGTTTCTTCCGATTGCCGTTTACGAGACGCTGCAGGCACGCCTCGGAACCATCCATGACGGTGCCGGCGTTATAGAAAAGCTTCGTGCCGTCAAATCTCCGTTGGAAGTCGAGAAGCTCGAAAAGGCTGCGACCTATGTCGATGCCGGCATGAAGGCCGGTCTGGCGACGGTGCGCGCGGGTGCTACGGAAAACGATCTCGTCGCCTCGATGATGCAGGCGGCGATTGCCGCCGGCTCCGAATATATGGGCATGGAGCCGCTGGTTTCCTCAGGGCCGCGCACCGGCGTTCCGCACGGAACATGGCGCCGCCGCAAGATCGAGAACGGCGATCCTGCGTTCCTCGAAATGGCTGCCTGCCACGACCGTTATCACGCAGCCCTTATGCGCTCGGCCTGGGTCGGCAAGCCTCCGCGCGAGGCGATCGATATGATGAAGACCTGCCAGGAAGCGCTGCAGGTGGCGCTGGATGCCATTCGCCCGGGCGTTGCCTGCGAGGTCCCGCACATTGCCTGCCAGAAGGTCATCGACGCGGCCGGCTACACCGACAATTTCCGCAAGCGGCTCGGCTACAGCGTCGGCATCTCCTTCGCACCCGATTGGGGCGAGGGCGCAATTCTCAGCCTCAATGCAGGGGTGAAGACCGAACTGCAGCCGGGCATGACGTTCCATTTGCCGCCGGCGCTGCGCATCTACGGCCGCTTCACGGTCGGCGTCAGCGAAACCATTGTCGTTACCGAAACCGGATACCGCGCACTCGGCACGATCG
The DNA here is from genome assembly GCF_037153935.1 of Mesorhizobium sp. CCNWLY176. Lineage (NCBI taxonomy): Bacteria > Pseudomonadati > Pseudomonadota > Alphaproteobacteria > Hyphomicrobiales > Phyllobacteriaceae > Mesorhizobium > Mesorhizobium sp. CCNWLY176. Next base: position 148,558 of record NZ_JBBBDZ010000014.1, on the reverse strand, counting down.
GGCGCGAACTTCTGGAAGTCTAGGGTCAAACAGGGATAAGAACATGAAGGACATCAACGAAACACGTGCCCGGCTGAAGGGCATCTTCAACATAACGGTCACGCCGTTCACCGCAAATGGCGATATCGACAAGGCCGGCTTCGCGCGCAGCATCGAGCGCGTCATCGGGCTTGGCTATGACGGTATCCTGATCGGCGGCACCTATGGCGAGTTTCCGGCTATGTCGACGGAAGAGCGGGCCGATCTTTTCCGGCATGCCATGGACGTTGCGGGAGACCGCGTCCCGGTCATGCTGTGCAGCGCGCATTCGGATATCCGCGTCGTGAAAGACCTGACGCGCCTGGCAGGCGAGCTTGGCGGCCTGCCGATGGTGACGCCGCCATACGTCTCCGAAGTCACCGACGGCCAGATCGTGTCGTTCTTCCGTGACATGGCGCCGCTGTCGAAGACCGGTATTCTCGTCTACAACGCACCGGGCATCGGCATTACGCTTTCGCCGTCCATTCTCGAGCAGCTTGCCGATATCGACAATGTCGCGGGCGTCAAGCAGGGCGATCTTACCCCCACTGCAATCGACCAGATCGCCAACCGCATCGGCGGCCGCATCCGTCTGTTCTGTGCGTCGGATCTCGCTTTCCTCGGGCCGATGATGGCCGGGTTCGACGGCATCAGTTCGACCAACAGCTGCGCGCTGCCGGAACTCATTCTCGATACCTATCGCGCTCTGGAGAATGGCGACGCGACCAAGGCACGCGACCTCCACCGCATCTGGTATTCGTTCCGCGCACTGGCGCGCAAGCATGGCCAGCCGCAGACGACCAAGGCTGCCATGAACCTTCGCGGCTTCGACGGCGGTTCGGTGCGGGCGCCTCTGCGCAATCTGGAAAAGCCGGTGATCGAGGAGATCGCAAAGGTCCTGGAGACGCTGCGCGGCGATACGCGCGCGCAGGTTACGCTCGCCGCCTAAGGCGAAAACCTCTCAATAAAAAAACCCGGCTACATCGCTGTAGCCGGGTTTTTTGTTTGCCTGGTTTCAGGCGGCGTTGCGTCCGTGCAATCTTGCACACGCATTGACGATACGGTCGCAGGCCGTACGCAAAGTCTCCGTGTCGACGGCATAGGCAATGCGAACATGTCCCGGCGCGCCGAAGGCCGAACCGTGGACCACGCCGACATGCGCGGTTTCGAGAAGGTAGGAGGCGAACTCCAGATCGGTGCTTATTACGCGTCCATCCGGGCGCGCGGTGCCGAGCAGCTTGGAGCAGTCGGCAAAGACGTAGAACGCGCCTTCAGGCGTGTCGGCATGCAATCCGTCGATCTTGCCCAGGGCTGCAAGAACGATGTCGCGACGCTCGCGCAAGGTTTCGATCCAGTCGGACATGAAGCCGATCCCGCCATCCAGTGCAGCGATCGCCGCGCGCTGGCTGATCGAACTCGGATTGGAGGTGCTTTGGGATTGCAGGACCTGCATAGCCTCGATCAGCCAGGCCGGGCCGGCGGCATAGCCAAGGCGCCATCCCGTCATCGAATACCCCTTCGACAGGCCATTGACCGTCAGCACGCGCGCTTTCAAAGCGGGTTCGATCGCGGCGGGCGTGGCGAATTCGCCTTCGAAGCGCACATGCTCGTAAATGTCGTCGGCCATTATGAGAACGCCGTCGTGGCCAAGCAGAACGTCGGTCAGCGCCTTCATTTCAGCATTGCTGTATACCGCACCCGTCGGGTTGTTCGGTGAGTTCAGGATGACCCATTTCGTTTGCGGGGTCAGTGCTGCCGACAGGGCTGCGGGGGTGAGCTTCCAGGCTTCCTCGGCGCGGCATTGGACGATAACCGGTTCGCCGCCTGCGAGCCGGATCATGTCCGGATAGGAAACCCAGTAGGGAGCCGGCACGATCACTTCGTCGCCGGATGCGAGCGTCGCCAGAAGCGCGTTGAAGATGAGCTGCTTGGCGCCGGCGCCGGCGATTATCTCGGAAGGCTCATAGGAAAGGCCGTTTTCACGCGCGAACTTGCGCTGGATCGCAGCTTTCAGCTCGGCGGTGCCGGCCACGGCGGTATATTTGGTGTCGCCGTCGCGGATCGCAGCAATTCCCGCTTCGCAGATCGCTTCAGGCGTCGCGAAATCGAGCTCGCCTTCGCCGAGATTTATGACGGAATGGCCTGCTGCCGTAAGCGCGCGAACCTTGTTGGAAATTTCAGCAGTCGGCGAAGCGCCAACGAGTTTCATGCGGGGAGCAAGCGATGGATGCACGGTCAGATTCCTTGTGGTGAATTCTTTACATTGTATAATTGTTTTTATATTGTGCAATCTGTGATCGGCAAATTATGTCGTTAAATCAGCATTTCTTATGAAGAAACGCTTGTTCGTGTGTGAGCAGAAGTGCATATATTGAATGATTGCATGCGATCATAAATTACAGGGTTTGCGATGAGTTTGGTGCTTGTCACGCATGAGATTGACGAACCCGCGCTGTATGGTGCGGCGGCAGCGGTGATCGCAGCGCGACGTGGCGGCCGGGTGCTCTATCCCGAATTCCGTTTTGACACCGGCCTGCACGCCGATGCGGTTCAGCATGTGCTCGCAGCGGGCGGACTTGGGCCAAGCGGGCTCTATTGGGCCGATCGCCTGACACAGTCGCCGGCTCGTGCGGCTTCAAGCGTCGATGAGATCGTCGCGGCGGCGCGCGCGAGTGAAATCGTCGTGCCTATCCATCTCGAATATCTTCGCAACCCAACGCTTCCGGGCACCATCGTTCGCGCGGCCCAAAATGCAGGGGTCGAAACGACGATCGTTACAATAAGAACTTCCGGCGACAGCTTTGTCGCTGAAGGTGATACACTTGCGGCTAGGGATGCTTTGGGGCGGATCACGGATAGCCCCGAAAGCGCCTCCGAAAATCGTATTCCCCTGGAGATAGGCCTGATCGCGGCCGAAGCGGACCAGCGCGGCATCTACCCCGCCACGCTTGCCAGCCTTGCCGATGCCGCCGATAGCCTGTCGATCAATCTAACAGTCAAATTCATCGATCCCGTTGCGTTGCGCGACGCGGGAAATTTTGTAATTCCCGCCTCGCTTGCCGGCATCCTGCTACCTGGTGGCGCAGCGATGAAGAACGTTCCCGGGCAGATCGAAGCTGCCGCCGCCGGTCTCGCTGCCGGCGTCCCGACTGTCGGGCTGTGTCTGGGCATGCAGACGATGGCGACGGCGATTGCATGGCGTCGGTTCGGACGCGGAACCGCCAATCTCGCGGAAGCCGATCCGGCAGCGCCGATCAAGACCTTCGTGCCGATGGCCGGAGAGAAGGGTCTGGACGGCCGTGCCTTGCCCGAGCATCGAACCGGAACGCATTCAAGCGCTGTGACAGCGCAAACGCGTCTGGCTGAAATCCTGCCCGCCTCGACCACTGTTCACTACAATCATCGCTATCGGCTTGATCCGGCACTCGTGAAAGAACTCGAAGAGGCTGGCTTGCGCGTCGCCGCTACCGGTTTCGACGGTGCAATCGTCGATGCGATCGAGGGCCGCGATCATCCCTTCTTCATCGGCATGCAAGGCCATCCCGAACTTGGCTCGCGCGAAAATAACCCTCATCCGCTGCTGTCCGCATTCCTGTCGGCAGCACGCGAATACGCTCACTCGCATTGAAACCGGGACTTTAAAAAATGGATCTCAACATAAAAGGCCGCAGCGCGCTCGTGCTCGGCTCCAGCCAGGGGCTGGGTTTTGCCATCGCGCGCAATCTGGCGCTTGAAGGCGCATCGGTCACGCTGATCGGCCGTTCAGGCGAACGGTTGAATGCGGCTGCGGAAAAGATCCGCGCCGAAAGTAGCGCGGAAGTGAATACCGAGGTGCTGGACCTCTCCGATTCCGACACGCTCGAGGCATGGGTTCCGGTCATCAGCACGCGTGCCATCGATATTCTCGTCAACAATGGAGGTGGTCCTCCTCCCGGTGCGATTGCCGGTGTCGCGGCTGATGTCTGGCGCGCGCAATTCGAAACGATGGTCAATGCGCCGTTCCGCATAACGGCGGGCGTCTTGCCGGGCATGCGCAGCCGCAAATGGGGCCGCATCGTCAATGTCGTTTCGTCAGGCGTCGTGCAGCCAATTCCAAACCTTGGAATTTCCAACACCTTGCGCCTTTCGATCCTGGGCTGGGCAAAAACGCTTGCAGCCGAAGTTGCGGCCGACGGCGTCACGGTAAACTCGGTCATTCCGGGCCGCATTCATACCTCGCGCGTCGACCAGCTCGACAAGGCCGCGGCAGACCGCACCGGCAGCACGCCGGAAGCCGTGGCCGAGGCCTCGCGCGCCGGTATCCCGATGGGCCGCTACGGCAAGCCCGAGGAATTTGCCGACGCCGTTGCATTCCTGGCGAGCGAGCGGGCGAGCTATATCACCGGTACGACTTTGCGCGTGGACGGTGGAATGCTGCGGAGCGTGTAAGGCCGGAACGCCAGCATTTCGAGCCACCTCCGCTTGGGAAAACCGCTGCGATGTCGGCCGATGACGCATCTTTGCATTGCAGCATAAGCCGCACATGCTACATCCTCGCGGTATGAAGAAAATCGGTTTCCTATCGTTCGGGCATTGGTCGCCCTCGTCCCAATCGCAGACGCGGTCTGCGTCCGATGCCCTTTTGCAGTCGATCGACCTGGCGGTCGCTGCGGAGGAACTGGGCGCGGACGGCGCTTATTTTCGCGTGCATCACTTTGCCCGCCAGCTCGCCTCGCCATTTCCACTTCTGGCGGCAATCGGCGCGAAGACCAGCCGTATCGAGATCGGCACGGCAGTCATCGACATGCGCTACGAGAACCCGCTCTATATGGCCGAGGACGCGGGCGCTGCCGATCTGATCGCCGGAGGACGCCTGCAACTCGGCATCAGCCGCGGCTCGCCCGAGCAGGTGATCGACGGATGGCGCTACTTCGGTTACGCCCCGCCGGAAGGCCAGACCGACGTCGACATGGCCAGGCGCCATGCGGAGGTATTCCTGGAGGTGCTGCGCGGGCAGGGTTTTGCGCAGCCCAACCCGCGGCCGATGTTTCCAAATCCGCCCGGGCAACTGCGTGTCGAGCCGCATTCCCAAGGCTTGCGCGACCGGATCTGGTGGGGTGCTGCCACCAACGCCACCGCAGAATGGGCGGCTGCAGCGGGAATGAACCTGCAGAGCTCGACGCTCAAATTCGATGAGAGCGGAAAGCCCCTTCATATCCAGCAGGCCGATCAGATCCGCGCCTTCCGCGCTGCGTGGAAGACGGCGGGACACGAGCGCGAACCGCAGGTGTCGATCAGCCGCAGCATCTTCGCACTGATGGACGACCGCGACCGCGCCTATTTCGGCGGGGGTGAGAGCGAGGATCATTTCGGCTATATCGAGGCCGACAAACGCGCTGTGTTCGGCCGCAGCTATGCCGCCGAACCGGACGTCCTCGTCGAGCAGCTGAAAAAGGACGAGGCAATCGCCGAGGCCGACACGCTGCTCCTGACCGTCCCCAATCAGCTCGGCGTCGACTACAACGCACATGTCATCGAGGCCATCATGACCCATGTTGCCCCGGCGATGGGTTGGCGCTGACGCTTGCCTGTATTTGCTCAGCCGATATACCGATTTCGGATTATGGAAAGTACATCTTGTCGACCTTTGTGAATACTTGTCCGTTTTTGGCAAAGATGTTTGAGTAATAGAGGGGGGAGAACAAAGGTTCGCCTCTATGTTGCATCTAGTCGGAAATGCTCGTCTGCGGAGCATTCATGATCTTCTCGGCCCGCTTATCAAGGGCAGAAGAATGCTCGACATTGGAACCATCGGGCACGAGTTCGAGGCCCGGCAGGAGATCGGCACCTTCTACCTTTCCGAATTCGTCGGCCTGGCCGGCTATGTGAAAGGCATCGACATTCTTGAAGAGGATGTCGCCCGCGCCCGCGCCGCCGGCTTCGAGGTTGTCGTCGGCGATGCCGAATCTTTTGTCGATACCGAACCCTATGACGTGGTCTTCGCCGGCGAACTGATCGAGCATCTGAGCAATCCGGGCCTTTTTCTCCGCTGCTCGATCCGCAATCTGAAAAAGGACGGCGTCCTCGTCATCACGACGCCGAACGCTTTTTCCATGAGCCGGCTGCTGAAATGCGTCTTCGGCCTCACCAACGAGCCGCCGGTCAATCCCGAGCACACCTGTTACTACACGCCGCAGACCTTGCAGCAACTGTCAGTTCGCGAAGGCTTTGAGATCAAGCAGATCTATTTTTCCGACTATGACTACGGAACGCGCGGCGTGACGATGAAACGTGCCTTCATGCTGCGCGTGAACAAGCTGCTCTGCGATCTGTTCCCGCAGCTCAGCCAGTCCTTCATCGCGGTCTTGGGGCGGCCGTCCGAAGCACGCGATGGATTGTCGCCATCAGGCGCCTAACAACCCTCGGATCAAGCGGACGCCCGCTCCGCCGCCGGCCGCCACAGTGGCTGAACCTTGTGGCCGGCGTTGAACAGGAAGATCAGCAAGCCGGAGCGGTTGATGATCTGCAGCCCGATGATTGCACCGATCACCGCCAGAACGGGCAGCGTGAAGAAGGTGATCGGAAACAGGTCCGAACCGTAATTGCCGAAAAAGCGGCGGAAGACGATGCCGGCGTAATCGAACAGGATCGCGTGGCTGCAGAACAGGAAGAAGCAATAGGGTTCGAACCGGATGAACGGTTCGGCAAAGGATGACCGCCGGATAAGCTCCGTCAGATACCAGAAACCGGCTGCCATGGTTATGCGCAGCAGCGTGTCCAGCGTCAGCCGCAGCGTATCGTCCATATCCGAAAGCAAGATACCCTGAATGCGGAAATAGAGGAAAATCGCGGCCGTTGCCGCAAGGCCGATCGCAAGAGGGTGCGCGATCCGGTCGATCTCCTGCTCGTTCGCCCATGACAGGCGAATCCACATGCCCATGGCGAAAAACAGCATCAGCTGCGGCCTTTGCAGAATGTAGAGGTCTTCCCCGAAAAGTGTGAAGACGACGAGCAGCAGGATGGTCGCAACCGGCAGCCGCTTGATCGCGAAATAAAGCAGCGGGGAGAACAGGCAGCAGACGAAAAGGTCGCGCAGGAACCACAGCGGCACGACCAATGGCCACTCAGTCACGGCAAGGAAGGCGTTGGCCATACCGGGCACGGTAAACTCCGGCCAATTCCGCCAATTGTCGGAAAGCAGCCCGTAGGCACCCAGCAGCGCCAGCGCCAGCACGTTCCAGGCCACCAATGGCACGACCAGCGTCTTCAACTTCGATTTGTAAAGATCGAGCGTGCCCAGCTTGAGCAGGCTTGAGACGATGAAATAACCCGAAACCACGCTGAGCAGCGAAACCGAGCTCAGCCCCATCAGCCTTGTCAGGATGAAATAGACGATGTCGAAGAAGCCGGCGTCCCGGTCGTAGACATTCTCGGCAATGCCCGGTTGGACGTGAACGAAAGTCATGAAGAAGATGCACAGCGTCCGCGCGATCTTGATGCGGTTCGACATCGTCTTGGCGACAGGCGACAGGCCGGTTGCGCTTGGCGCGGGCGAAGATGTTCTTGCTGTCAAAACGTTCTCCTTGAACAGTCGCGCGGTGGTTTCACCGCTTGGCTGCAGGTGTTCTCGTTGAAAGAGCGATGCCGGAGCGAATCCGGGTGCAACATCGCGGCGTGCCACGGAGGCAGCTCCCATCCCTGGCGCCCTGCATGCAGGGCCAGGTGCCGGCCGACTTGCGGCTGGCACAGGACATCGACACCATGTAAGCCGTTTGGGTGGTTCAAATGTGAATGTTGTGCAATTTCTGCGCGATTTCCGATTCACGAAATGCAACGTCGTTTAATACAAAGGCTGCAATGGGAGCTGCGTGGCTCGAAAGCAGAGAATATCGCCTATGAAGAAATTCGCAGGCCTGTTTGGTCTGGACAAAAACCCGGGGCGGGAACGGCGCGCCCGCTTGAAGATCGAGACCGCGGGAGCCGCTGTCTATGCGATCGGTGATGTCCATGGCTGCCTCGAGCTGCTTCTGGCGCTGGAGCGCTTGATCGTGGCCGATGCGCGCGATCTGCCGGGGCGCAAGATCATCGTCATGCTCGGTGACTATGTCGATCGCGGGCCTGCCTCCTCGCAGGTGATCGATCACCTGATGGCCCCGCCGCCAGCCGGCTTCGAGCGTATTTGCCTGGCCGGAAACCATGAAGTGGCGATGCTGGACTACATAGACAGGCGCCTGACGCTGGGCGACTGGATGCATATGGGGGCAGGGCCGACACTTTTGTCCTATGGGGTCGACCCCGAACGTCTCGGCTCCATCTACCAGTCCCGGCAGGTCGACGACATGATCAGGCATGCCATTCCGGCAGGACATGTCGCGTTCCTGCGGTCGCTTCCGATTCTCATCGAGGCGAAGCGATACATCTTCGTCCATGCCGGCATCCGGCCCGAACTCGATCTCGACCGGCAGTCGGATGACGATCTGGTCTTCATTCGCACCGCCTTCTACGACAAAGCGCATCTCCTGAAGAAATATGTCGTCCACGGCCACACGCCGGTCACGGAAGCGAAGCTCGAAGGCACACGCATCAATGTCGATACGGGCGCCTTCTTTTCTGGACGGCTGACCGCCCTGCGCATATGGCAGAACAAGGGCCGTTACCTCACGACCTGACCTGCTGGGCAGGCGGGTCCTGCAAACGGAAACCGCCGGGCTCTCAGGCTTTTGCCGTCAGGCCAGCCTGCTCGATATAGTAGGACGAATAACGGTCGAGATATTGTTCCGAACCGCCATAGGCGCCGTAACGCACCAGCTTCTTCATGTCCGTCTTGTTCAGGATGATGCCGAGCAGCTTGGAGGCGATCTGCGGTTCGCCCTGCAGCGTTGCCTTCACCAATGCGCGCGGCGTAACACCCCACTCGGAGACCATCACGAATCCATCGGCAAACGGCGCGAACGCCTTTGCGTCGACCACCGGGCCGAGCGGCGGCAGGTCTACGACGATGTAATCATAGGCGTTGCGGGCGTCGGTCAGGAGGTCGTTCATTCCCGGTCCCGAAAGCAGCTCGCTGGTGTGCGACAGCCGCCCGCGAACCACGGCGGGGATGATGTTGAGCTTGGTCGTGCGGTCGACCATGACCGTGGTTTGCCAGCGCTGCTCGCCGACGATCGCCTCGACCAGCCCTCGGTCAGGCGACAGCGACAGTCCGCGGCTCAGGCCGGGATTGCGAAGATCGCCGTCGATCAGCAGCGTACGCGCGCCATTGGCGGCCAGAAGTCCGGCGAAGTTTGCCGCAACAGTCGTCTTGCCCTCGCTCGGCAGCACCGAGACGAAGCCGATCACCTTGCAGGGCCTGCCCTGCAACACGACATCGCAGGCGATCTTGGCGTTGCGAAGCGTCTCTGCAAACGACGACGATGGAGCGTTGATCGCTACCCTCAGGATGCGCGGCGTGACCGGCTCAGGGCCATCGCGTGGCGGTTTGTCGGCGCCATTGGCACCGTTCTTGGACGCAGCGTTGGAAAGGCGCGTGCCGACGATCGGCAGATAGCCGAGGAAGTTGATGTTGAGGGACGCGCGCACGTCTTCACCTGTCCTGAAGAACCGCTCGCGGAACTCCTGGAAGGCGCCGACCCCCGCCCCGCCAAACAGGCCGAGCACCAGCGACAGGCCGAGCACCATCGTCTTCTTGGGGCTTGAGGCGCCCACCGGATCGACGGCTTCCGAGATCACGCGCGCCTTGGCGATCGGGAAGGAGCGCTGCTGCGAAGCTTCCTCATGACGGGCGAGGAAGGTCTGGTAGAGTGTCGCCAGTGCGGCTGCCTTCTGTTCGAGCTCGCGCATCTGCACCATGGACTGGCTGGTTTCGGAGCTCTCTCCGGCCATCAGGCCGACATTGGCGCGCAGCGAATCCTCGCGCGACTTCGCAACCTCATATTCGGTGCGGTAGCTCTCCGTGAGCTGGTTGAGTTCCTGGAAAATCTGCCGCGAAAGGTCTCCCTGTTCGCGCCGCAGCGCGACGGCCTGGGGATGATCCTGGCCGAAACGGTCGCTGATCTCGCGCTCGCGCTTGGTGACGTCGAGGTAGCGCCCCTTCAGGTCGTTGATGACCGTGTTGTTGCTGCCCTTGTCGGAGGGGATCGTCGCGTTCTTGACGGCGTTATCCGGGCCGCTTTCGATGATCGACTTGAACTGGTTGTAGCGCGCCAGCGCATTGGCGGTATCGGCCTGCGCCAGGATGAGCTGGCTGTTGAGGTCGGCGAGTTGCCGCTCGGAGATAAGCTCGCCCCGGGCCGAGGTCAGGCCGTTCTCGGCGCGGAATTTTTCCACGGCAAGTGCTGCTGCCTGCGAACTGTCGCGCAATTCGGCCAGCCGCCCCTGAAGCCAGACGGTTGCTCGCTGCGTGGCATCGAAATTGGCGTCGAGCTGGTCGGAGAGATAGGCATTGGCATAGGCGCGGGTGATCGCGCCGGCAAGTTTCTTGTCGTAAGCCTGGAACGACAGGTCGATGACATAGCTGCGCCCGACACGCTCGGCTGACATGCCGGCCTGCAGCAGTGCTGTCGCCTTGCCGATCTTGCCGTTTGCGATCGAGGTTTCGGAGAGTTCGGGCTGCGAGGAAAACAGGCCGATGACCGACTTGATCTGATCCTTGACCCAGCCGATCGGCGAGCGCGGCGGATTGAGAAACGCGTCGTTGTTCTGAAGGTTCTCGGCCATCACCACCGCGCGGGCGAGGCGGGCCGATTTCAGGATTTCGACTTCGCTCGAAACCATCGAGTCCGCCTGGACCCGGGACGGACCTGCATCCTTCTCTTCGGCAAACTTGGTCAGCGTGTCATCAAGCAGGATGCGGGTGCCCGATGTGTATTGGGCGGGCGTGAACAGAAGATAGACGACGCCGAGCGCAAGGCCTACCGCCGCGCAAAGAGCCACCACGCGGATTTGCCGCATAGCGATAGTCATCAGGCGTTCAAGATCGATGAAGCGGTCCGCCTCATCCGGCTCCACGGCCAGTCTGCTGTTCAAGGGAATGTTTCTCTGGTGCATGATTTCGTCGACGCCAGGCGTCACTTTCGTTTTGGATGCTCTTCGATCTCATCCGATGTGCTCCGCCACTGTGATGCGGCATCAAGCATGGTTATGAGGCGAGAATGCGTTTCCGGCGCGCCTTGCGCCTGTCTACCTTGTTGACGGTCATGCCATGTCGCGGCCGATGTACTCGGCCGCGACGAGCAGTATCTGTCTCAGGCTGCGGCGCTGCGGCGCTGCTGCAACGCGATCATTTCGACGATCGGGTCGAATACGAGATCGCGGATGTCGTCGCGCGCCAGCGCGAATGCGACGTTGGCCTGGATAAAGCCTTCCTTCGAGCCGCAGTCGAACATGCGCCCGTTGAAGGGTGCTGCATGGAACTCTTGCGTTGCGGCGAGCCGCTTCATCGAATCCGTAAGCTGGATTTCGTTGCCGGCGCCGCGCTCCTGCGTGCCGAGAAGGTCGAACACCTCGGGCTGCAGGATGTAGCGGCCGTTGATGTAGTAGTTCGACGGTGCGACGGCGGCTGCCGGCTTTTCGACCATTTCGGTGACGGCAAATCCGCTGCCGACCTCCTTGCCCTTGCCGACGATGCCGTATTTGTTCGTCTCGGTCGGGTCGCACTGTTCGACCGCGATGACGTTGCCGCCGGTCTGTTCGTAAAGCTCCATCACGCCGGCAAGGCAGCCCTTGTCGCCGAACGACACCATGTCGGGCAGAAGCAGCGCAAACGGCTCGTCGCCGATGATGTCACGCGCGCACCACACGGCATGGCCGAGACCATGCGGGGCCTGCTGGCGGGTGAAGCTCACCGCGCCTGCGTTCAACTGGATCTTGTTCAGCGAAGCGAGCTGTTCCTGCTTCTTGGAGCGCGTCAGTGTGTCCAGAAGCTCGGGCTGGATGTCGAAATAATCTTCGATGACGTGCTTGTTGCGGCCGGTGACGAACACGATGTGCTCGATGCCTGCTTCCAGCGCCTCGTCGACCGCATACTGCACGACGGGACGATCGACCACCGTCAGCATTTCCTTCGGCATTGCCTTGGTTGCCGGCAGGAAACGTGTTCCAAGCCCAGCGACCGGGATCACTGCTTTTCTGACTTTTTTCATTCTATCATCCCTGATTTGATTGCTTTTTTCCAAAATATCCCCCGTCCAATTCCGAGATTTCGAATTATCCTGCCTGGCCGGCCGCCTTTCGGCCTCGAAGCGGCTCGGCAAACCGTCGCAGCCGCGCTGCGATCGGCATTCTGAGATGTTTGAGCGCGACCGGATCGCGCAACGCCGCGCCCATCGCCTTGAGCGGCGCCCGGTCCTTAAGGTGCTGCACGAGAGCCAGGAACGATGCGGCCTTTTCCAGGCTGCGGGTGCGCCGCGCCTGAGCCGATTTGGCGGCTTCATCAAGCTGATGCTCGCGCAGAAACGCGGCGTCGGCCTCGAACATCGCCTTGACATGATGCTGTTCGAGCACCCGAGAGATGGAGCCGTCGCGAATATGATAGTCGTAGCCGGCTTCCGGCTCGGCCACGCAGCGCCCGCCCTTGGCGAGTGCCGAAGCGAGGAAGATATAATCCTCGCCGATGCGCAGCGTCTCGTCGTAGCGCAGCTGGTGTTCTTCGATGAAGCGGCGCTCGAATATCGGTTTCATGTAGCCGTAGTTGAACGTGCCTTCGAAAAGGATGTTCGCGGCAATGAAGTCGGCCAGCGTGATCTCGCTGACGGCTTCGAGATGCGAATGCGGAAACATCGTCTCGCGCGTGCCGGGCTCTTCGTGGATCACGTCGAGATTGTCGACGGCAATCTGCGCCCCGGCAGCTTCTGCGCGCCGGATCATCCGGGCGAGCCGCTCAGGCTGGACCGTGTCGTCGGCGTCGAGCACCGCGATCCAGCGTCCGCTGGCAGCCTCCAATCCGGCATTGCGTGCGCCGCCAGGTCCGCGATTTTTGTCGAGGGCAATCACCTTGACCGTCTCGGGCGGGAAGGACCGCGCGAGTTCGACCGTGCCATCGCTGGAGCAGTCGTCGATGACGACCACCTCGACGGACACGCCCCGCTGGCCGAGCGCGCTTTGAACGGCCCGGGCGAGGAAAGTTTCAGCATTGTAAGCCGCGATGACGAATGTCACGTCAGGCTGCATTGCTGCTTCTCCGCGCAGGTTCATGGTCACCATATTGTTTGATTTCGCGGACGCCGAGGAGTCCACTGACGACGCCGATATGCATAACGCCGCGCAGGGCGAAACGGTTGCGTCGCTCCGGCAATATTGCCAGCCCTGCGGCTGCCGCGAAGCAATAGGCTGCCTTTGCCGAAGCAAGCCCGATCTGGGGCAGGGCGGAGCCCGCCGATGTCTGCCGCTCGACGATCAACCTGCCATGGGTCTGCCCGGAGCGGAACTTCCGCTTCGCAAGCCACGAAAACTGCGCCCGCTTGGCCGGCACCGGCTCGTAGACCCATGCTTTCGGCGCAAAGGCTATTCTGCCGCCGGCCTGATGCAGATGGGTGAAATATTCGGTGTCCTCGCCGCCCGTCTTGCCCAGCGCCAGGTTGAAGCGGCGTCCGGCCACCGGCTTTGCCGCACGGCGCAGCAGGACGTTGCAGCTATAGCCCGTGCGGATTTCGCCCTTGACCCAGACCGGCAGCGTCGAGTGAAAATCGCCCCGCGCCATCCAGCCCGGAGCGTCGTTCCCGTATGTCGCTTCGACCGGCCCGAGCACGGCGTCCGCGCCGGTTGCGAGCGCCACGTTCATGAGTTCCGACAGCCACGCCTTCGAAACGGTCTCGTCATCGTCGATGAAGGCGAGAAAATCGCCTGAACTGTTTTCCAGGCAGGCATTGCGCGCAATCGAGATGTTGGACGCCGGGCAATGCACATAGACCACCGAGAACGGCAGCTTCGCCGCAATGGCATAGACGAGGTCGCGGGCACTTGGCTCAGTGTCGTTGTCCGCAACGATGACCCGAACCGCCGTGTGCGGCGGTATGGTCAGCGCGCCGAGCGACAGCAGCGTCTCTTCCAGTTCAGGGCGGCGATAGGTGCAGACGCAGACGTCGATCCGGGTCGGCTTGGTGGCGGCTTCGTTTTGCTTGTTCATGATGCCGGTGCCTCTTTCCTTCGAAAATCGAGGAGTTGGAGCCAGAAGCCCGCTGACCATGCCAGGTGCATGACCATCGCCGAAAAGCCGGCCAGCGGCCCGTAGGGGTTGCGCTGGCTAAGTGCCATCCAGACGCCGTAACCCAGGCATGCCGCCGCCCAAAGGACTGCCGGAATGACAGCAGCCCAGCTGAGGAACGCCAGCGATGTCCCGGCAACGACCGGAAACACCATCAGTGGAATCATCTGTCGAATCTTGGGCATGGCGCGGTGCTTCAGAATGTTCTTGGCGCGGCCTCTGCCGTAGCCCAGATACTGCCTGAAGAGCGCCGGCACGGACGCACGCGGATAGTAGACCATGAACGTCTTGTCGGTCATCCAGAGCCGGTAGCCTGTAGCCCGTAGCCGATAGTCGAGTTCGGCATCCTCATTGTGGCTGAATGTCTCGTCATAGCCGCCAACCGCACGAAACGCCTTCACCCGCATGAAGGCGTGGTGACCATGGTCGGTCCAATGGCCCTTGGCCCCTTGACGGTGTGGCGAGCCGCCATTGCCGAGCTTGGAGTTCTGCGCGATAGCCGTCGCTTTCTGGAATGCGCCGAAGCCGCGCGTCGCCATCGAAACGACGATCGAGTCCGCGCCTGTCTCCTCGGCATCTTCGACCAGCCGGTCGCAATAGTCGGCCGGGTAATCGCCATGCGCGTCGATGCGGATGAAGCTCGCGAACTCGTCGCCGAATCTTTCGACGGCTAGATTGATGGCCGCGCTCTGTATCTTCTTGGGATTGGGAAGCAGCGTTACGCGCGGATTATCCGCGGCAATCCTTTGCACGATCGCCTGCGTCCCGTCGGTGCTGCCGCCATCGGCAACTACGATCTTCATGTCCAGCCGCTCGACCGAAGGCGTCAGCCGGTCGATGAGCGCCTCGATATGCGCTGCCTCGTTCAGGCAGGGAATCACCACCATGCAAGGCGTTGCCGGCAAGGCTTGGGTTGTCATTTCAGCCATCATGCCGCCTGCAACATTACGTTTGGAACGCGCATCGTTCGCAGGCCGGCCAATCGCTCGACCAGAGCCCGGCAGTCGCGCGCATCGCAGACCCACGTTCCGCGATCCTCGGCCAGGATTTTCCGGCGCGCAGCGATATAGGTTTCCGGCGTCAGGTTCTCGAAAAGCGCCGCAAGTGCGTCCACGGATGGTTCGTTGAGCAACTTGCCGAGATGCCGGTCGGCAAGAAAGCGCCCGGTTTCGGTGTTGCGCATGGCAATCGGAACCGCGCCGTAGCGGCAGCCTTCATAGAGCCGGTTCGGAAGCAGCCAGCTCGAATTCAGACCTTCCTCGAAGAAGTCGATCGCCCAGGAGAAATGCACCTCGCCATAGACGCGGGGCAGGTCTTCCGGGTTGCGATAGGCGCCCTCGAAACGCAGATAGGGCTCGGCGGCAACGAAACCGTCGAAATCGGTGAATTCGGAATAGGCCGGCCGCCCGCGCAGCACGACCTCGAAGCGGCCCTCCATGCGGCGGGTGAAGGCGGCGAGAAGCTCCAGCGATTTGCGGCAGCGCAAGGCGCCGAACCAGCCAATCTGCCATGGCTCGCCGGGTGTTGGCCCTTCGAGCTTCTGGTCGGCAGCTTCCGCTCCGCCGTTCAGTTCCAGCACCTTGTTCTGCAACAGCGCAACAGGCGCATCGATCTGGCGAAAACGCTGGAAATAGTCGCGCACGAAGGCCGGCGAACTGGTCATCAGCAGCGATGCGTTCCTGCCCAGCACGCGCTCGGTGCGCCGCAGCGCCCGCGAGATGCGGTTCTTTCCGAGCAGCAGGCGGTGGATGTCGAGGCATTCGTAGACGATTGGTACATCGGTGGAAAACAGCGCCTTTGCGCGATTGGCCAGCGCCAGCATTTCCAGATTGCGGCCGATGATGACGTCCGGCTTGCGGATGCCCTGCAGCTTACCGCCGAGTGACAGAGCTGCCTTGGCGATCGCCACGATGCGTTGCGCGAACCTGCCGTCCTGCGTCGGGCCGAGATCGATCGGCGACAACGACTCAAGACCGGCCACGGGCTTGTCGGCGCGCTTGAAGCCCGCCAGCGTGACATCCGCGCCACCGGCCTGCAGCATGATCACCCGCCGGCGGACCGCCGGATCGGAAAGATCATGCACGAGATAGAGAACGTGCAACATGTGGGACACCAGTTATTTCAGTTTGCAGACGACAGACTCGGGAAACTGACAGGCATCGCCTTCTGCTGTGAAGGCGATGCGATCGATCTCGGCCGTCACCGGCGCGCCGGGATCGGAGAACGTGCCCATCCAGGATTTCAGGATGTCGCTGCTCCACAGGCTGACGAAAATCTTGGACGCGTGGGTCGGCAGCTTTGCCGGGTCCGTCGCTTCGCCGACGAGTTCGCCGTTGACGTACCAGCTGATCCTGTCCTGCTTCCAGACGAAGGCGTAGTCGTTGAAGCGCTGGTCGGCACCGCCGGGAACATCCACCAGCTTGGCATCGCCCACGGGCTTGCCGTTGACATACTGGTTGATCTGCACCTTTGCCGGGTTCTTGCCGAGCACCTCGAAATCGATCTCGTCATGCGGCTGCTTGTCGACGGGGCCGATATAGGTGAAGAAACCGGTGTTGAGGCCAGAGCCCTTGGCAGCCTTCATGCGCACCTCATAGGTGCCGTAGCTGTAGCGCTGCTTGGTCTGGATCTCGCCGCAGGCATAGTCGAGATTCTTTATCGACTGCTTCTGGAAGCCCAGCCGCAGCATGCCGTCCGAGACCTTCACCTGATCCTTCGACCAGATGCAGTTCTGATGCTCGCCATTCGTCCAGCCGTCGGAGACATACCACTGCTTCCTGTCCAGCTTGTCGAAATTCTCGACGAAGGATTTTCCCGAGGCTTTCTTCTCCTGCGCGTGGGACGCATTCATCGTGCCCACGGAAGAGACGAGGAGGGTGCCGACGCCGAGAATGAGAAGCGTCAGGCCGCGCCGTGCCGTGCCGGTTTCGTTTGAAATCACGTGGCTTGCCACCTTTGTTTTGGCGGCGCCTCCCACGCCCACCTGTTCAAGTCACAGCATCGAAATGCTGCACTGCACATAGGTCGGTGGCAAGTTCAGAATGTGACGTGGGGCCTAATTTCGGCCTCGCGTCCGGTAACATTTTATAAGCGCACGTTAACCCTGTTCGGCCGCGGCGGGGTTCGCCGAGGCACCGTCGCCTGCGTTTGCTTGGGAAAATTGCTCGATGCGCCCGCGCAGTTCGGTAACAAAACCGATCTGACCGTCAAGCGAGGCAAGCCGCTTGGTGTAGCGGATCATCGCTTCGGTCAGTTCATCTATCTTCGATGACATGCCGGCATCGACGCGATCGTCCTCGAGCGCCTGCTGGGAGAAGGCGGCGTCGGCCGTCACCTTGTCGTAGCGATTGCGCAAGCCATTCTTTTCATTCTCGATTTCGTCGTGAATCTCATCGAGAACCTGCCTCAGCCGTTGCATGCGGCCGGCATCCGTCTCGCGGTCGCGATTCGGGTTGCGGGTTTTGAAGCGGAAAAGAGCCATATCGTTGCGCCTTGTCGAATCGCCATGCGGCTTGACCAGAGCTTACAGGAAAATCTCACCGACCCCCGAGATAAACAAGAGGATGAGGGCGCCTGACTCTCACTTCGATCATGGTCGCTGGTGAGCGCTTCTCGCGGCTGAAACCGAACCAGGATGGAGCCGTGGCTGGCGGTGCGCCGACCGGTTCCGAAACCGTCGTCCGCGGAAGCTAACGCCGGCAATTGTGCACTGCATCAAAAGTGAACGGACGACGTCGCTGCAAAGCTGGATTGAGGTGAGAAGGACCACTATCCTGAGAAGGTATGCGGTGAAAGATGCGCGCTCGGATCGGTGCGGTGACAAACTTCAGCCCGAATGTGCTGGTTTGGGACCGATTGCTCCAGCCGACATCATTCGTCACAGTTTCGGGTTAGTGGCAGGCAGCATGGACCGGCGTCGTTTGGCTCTCGGTGAACGCCTTGTTCTCCAGAAAGCCCGGAATTAGAGCATGTCGCGCAAAAGTGTGCAGCGGTTTTGCGATAACGACATGCGCAAAAACAAAGACTTAAAGCGCGGAAAGCGAATCTGAAAGATCGTGACGCGCTTTAGCCAGCCGACCAGAATTCATCGAGCGCTCATCGATAGCCTGCGAGCCTCTCCCCTAGACTTCATAAGGCGCAAGAAATGACGAAGTGCACAGCCATTATCCCTTATTACCAGCGGCAGCCCGGAATACTGCATCGCGCGCTGAAATCGGTATTTGCGCAGACCCATCCGGACTTCGACGTGATCGTCGTGGACGACGCTTCGCCGTCGCCCGTGGAGCTGGATCTGGAAGGGTTTTCGCTGGAGGAGCGGGCCAGGATTACCGTCATAAAGCAACCCAATGCAGGCCCGGGGGGAGCACGCAATATGGGCCTCGAGCACATACCCGCTGATAGCACCTATGCCGCCTTCCTAGATTCCGACGACGAGTGGACACCCGACCACCTCAAGAACGCGGTCGCCGGCCTGTCACTTTTTGATGCAGATTGTTACTGGGCCTCGATAAAAGGCGGCGACGCCTTCTATTACCACTTCGGCGTGTCGGCCCTGGCCGACGTCACCACCGTCAACCGCCTGTCGGAAGAACCGCCGATCGTCGAGGTGCCCGACCTTGCCGGCGTGATGCTGAAAAACTGGAGCTTCATGCACCTATCCTGCATGGTCATCGGCGAAAACCTGTTCCGCAAAGTGCGCTTCGAGGCTGAGTTGCGGCTTGCGGCGGAAGATGTGCTGTTCTTCTACGAATGCGTGCGCAACGCGCAGCGCAGCATTCTCAGCGAAACCGTCGGTGCAACGCGCGGCGAGGGCATCAATATTTTCCACGGCCTCGACAACGATTCACCGCAATTCCTGAAGCAGCAGTTCAACACATGGGTGGCGCTGGACCGTCTCGAAAACGGCTTTCCACACAAGCCGGAAGACAAGGCCTCGATCGAATCCTACAAGCAGACGGCGCGCCGTCAGGCTCTGTGGGGCCAGATGCGGCTGGTGCGCAAGCGCAAGGTGCCGCAACTTGGCCTGCTCGCCGAATGGGCCTGGCGTGACCCCAAAATCCTGCGCAGCGCGGTGGAACTCGCCGTATCCAAGATTTCTCGATAGGCGAGGGCGTCATGCATCCATTCTATTGGGAATCCGCACACGGCAATTTCGGCGACGACCTCAATCTCTGGCTCTGGGATTTTCTGCTTCCCGGCTTTCGCGAGGTTCACCCCGAAGTGCTGCTCGTCGGCGTCGGCACGGTCCTGAATAAGGTCTTGCTGCCGGACGGCGTCAGGAAGCTCGTGATCGGCAGCGGCTTCGGCTACGGCACGCTGCCCGATTTTTCCGACAAGTCGCAATGGGACGTTCGCTGCGTGCGAGGTCCGCTGACCGCCGGCAAGCTCGGCATCGATCCTGGGCTTGGCATCATCGATCCAGCCGTGCTGGTCGCCGACATGCCGGAATTCCAGAACCTGCCCAAGACCGGCGGGCCGATCTTCGTACCCCATTGGGAATCGACGGTCGGCGGCATCTGGCCCATCGTCTGCAAGGCAGCCGGCCTTGGCTATGTCGATCCCTGCGGTGAGGCGAAGTCGGTCATCCGGGCGATTGCCCAGGCGGAACTCGTCGTTGCCGAATCCATGCATGCCGCGATTCTCGCCGATGCGTTCCGCGTGCCGTGGGTCGCAGTCAGCACCTCGCGCAGCATCAACAATTTCAAGTGGAACGACTGGGCCTCGACGGTGAAGGTCGCCTACAAGCCGTTGCACGTGCCGGTTTCGTCGCGCGCCGAGGCGATCACCAAGGGCGCGAAATTCTGGGGCGTAGATTTCGAGAACAAGGCGCCACCGCAGCTCGATGATCCCAACAAGCGCAGCTTCGATGAAAGCCTCGTCATGACCCGCAACGATCCGCGCCAGTCGACTTTGCGCACAATGGCAAAGCAGGTGCTGGCGGCTCCATCAACGCTTGCCCTGCGGCAGGCGCGGCGTGCCGTGCCGCAGCTCAGCGCCGACAGCGTGCTTGCCGAGCGCAAGGAGCGTTTTCGCGAAGTGCTGGCCGGGATACGGAAGGACTACTTCTAGGCGATGACGCGCGCAGGCAGCAGGTAGCGCGGCGGCATCGGTTTGTCGCTCACCGGCCTGTGCCGCAACTTGCGCGCTTCGAGCTTGTCGGCAGCGACGCCACTGACGATCGACGGCAGGGAGGCGGGGTTCGTCAGCGCGGTGAGCCCGGCTCTTGCGAGCCCGGCCTTGGCTTTCATGTCGAGGAAGTTGCGCAACTCGTAGCGTCCGCGAATGTGGCGTTCGTGCAGACGCAGCCAGCCTTTCGCTTCCTTCGGCAGATCGGGTGAGGCGAGGATGGCCCGGTCCGCTTCATAAAGGCGCTTGAGATCGAGTGTGCGGTGCCGGCCGCTGAGCGAGTCCGGTCGCACCACCGCGCCATAGCCGCAGCCGTGGAGTATCTTGTAGCGCGCACCCTTCACCAGCGCGCGTGCATAGAGGTCGTAATCCTCGCCGAGCCGCAATTCTTCCTTGTAGCGGATGCCGTGCGCGTCGAGAAAATTGCGGCGCATGACCGGCTTGAGAAAGCCGATCTCGCCGCGCGCCTTGCCGCGCTTGGAGATGTTGCCCTCGATGAAGCCGCCAATGTCGAGGAAGCGGGGTTCTGCCGCGAAATAGGGAACCTCGGGCTCAGTCATGTCACCACGGGCATCGATGAACACGATGTTGTCGGCGACGAAATCCCAGTCGTCATTGTCGAGAAGCCGCTCGAAACGGCCTTTCAGGAAAAAGTCGTCCGCGTCGAGGATCGCGATCAGCGGTGCCGTCGAATTGGCGATGGCATGATTGCGGGCGAATGCTGGTCCTTTGTTCGCGTTGAGCCGAAGGACCTTGAGGCGGCCTGTTCCATCGTCGGCTGCGATCGAGGTTTCGGCCGTACGGTCGCTCGAACCGTCATCAACGACGATGACCTCGGCGGTCTGCCGCTCGCGCAAGGCGGAACTTATGGCCCGCGAAATCGTGTCTGCCGCATTCTTGGCGGCGATGATGACGCAGACGCTAGCCTCGGATGATGTCACGTTCACCTCTTTCAATCCGCTTGTGGATCGCCGCTCGACAGCGGCGCGCCGCTTCCGGCTCCAATACAGGCAGATTGTTCGCAGTTGCGAAAGGCTATTTCATGACATGCGGGCGATCGCAGCAGTGATCAGGGGTGCTGCGAACCGGAAACGCCGGGCAGCTGGCTGATCTTTGCTGAAGGCTGTTCCTCCGGGCCCGCGGTTTGAATTGAATCGTCGGAACGGCTTGCGGCGCCCCGCGAATTCTTGCCGCCCGAGCGCCAGACCATGAACAAAACAGCGGCGAAATAGCCTATTTGCAGGAGAATGGCGCAGATCACGGTCTGGATGAAAGTAGTCCATAGCGATTGCGTAACGACGTAAGTCGTGATGGCAAACACCACCAATACGCCGACAAGACCGCGCAAGAATAGCAATAAGGACATTGTTATATCCTCATGCCATTAGTGTAATAGTTTCGGTTGCCCGAAATCATGCGCAGATACCTCCCTCCCAAACACACACCTACGATCTGCAGCCGGCACGCAATCTGATCTTCTGATTTTTCGGAGCCGTACGCCACTGCAAAGGCGCGTATAGAGGAGATATATTGAACCTGAGGTGAACGCGCAACATCACGAATTGGTTTCTCATCCATTCTTTCATTGTGCATCGCTTTGAATCCAAAGGATGTTGCAGCGCAATATCGGTTGGAAATAATTTCAATCATGACATAGATTTATTGGGCTAACATAGGTTAGAATATTAAGGATATACAAGAATGAGTTCAATTTTCTTCCAAGAGTTCCTCAATAAAGTTTGGATTGATTATAAGTATTATAAATAGATTTCAAAAAATGCACCTAAAACGATCAATTTTTACTAAAGCTCGCGGTAAAATATCCTCACCTAAATCGACTGTTATGTAAACGAGCGTCACAAATTATGATCTAAATCGGTTTTCCCGTCCGATTTTGATCACAGACATGACATATCCCCCAGTGTACAAATGTTATGTTGCGTTGCAGCATTTCGCATCGTTCCTGACCATTCTCGTGGAGCAGCCAAATGAATTACGCCGCCGTACTGGCAAACCTATCCCGACGATTCCGATCCGGCACCGAAGCCCAGCCGCCGATCGGAGGAGCAATCAAGAGGGGCTTCGACATTCTCGGTGCTGTGGGAGGACTCGTATTACTCAGCCCGCTTTTTCTGATGCTGGCAGCCCTGGTCAAATTTTCTGACGGCGGCAGTGTCTTTTATGGCCATCGCCGGATCGGCCGGAATGGCAATGTGTTCCATTGCCTGAAATTCCGCACCATGGTGCCGAATGGCGATGAGATTCTGGCAGCCTACCTCGCTACGAACCCGCAGGGGCGCGAAGAATGGGAAGCCACGCGCAAACTGCAGAACGACCCGCGTGTAACCAGGGTCGGCACCGTCCTGCGCAAGCTCAGCCTCGACGAACTCCCGCAGATCATCAATATCCTGCGCGGGGATATGAGCATTGTCGGCCCGCGTCCGGTGGTGAAGGACGAACTCGAGCTCTACGGCCAGGCGGCAGACTACTATCTGAAGTCGCGTCCGGGCCTCACCGGCCTTTGGCAGGTCAGCGGCCGCAACGACGTTTCCTACAATGCGCGTGTCGCCTTCGACCGTCACTATGTCGAGAACTGGTCATTCGCTTCCGACCTGAAAATCATCTTCAAGACAGTTCCGGCCGTTTTCTCGTCGCGCGGCAGCTATTGACCGCGCGCTAAGGCCGTTCCGCTCGTTCGGATCGGCCAAGCGCTGCGGCGCCACATACGACATGACCCGACAAACGCAGCCAGAAAGGCATGCTTTGATCATCTTATCTATTGTATCTCACCCCGCGTGGCGCGCCGGCAGGCGTTTTTTCTGCTTTAGCGCGGCCGCTATCGTCATGCTGCTGCCCGTGGCAGCGCAATCCGCCGATTATCAGCTCGGCACCATGGACAAGCTGCGCATCCGCGTCGTCGAGTGGCGCACGGCGGAGGGCGCGGTGCGCGACTGGTCGTCCATCAGCGGTGACTACACGGTCGGACCTTCCGGCAACATATCGCTGCCCTTCATCGGCGAGATGCCGGCTTCGGGCAAGACGACCACCGACATCTCGACGGCGATCGGCGAGGAGCTTCAGCAGAAGTTCGGCCTGCTCGACAAGCCCGACGCCTCGGTGGAACTCGCCGAGTTTCGCCCGGTCTTCCTTTCAGGCGATGTGGAAACACCTGGGCAATACCCCTTTGCACCCAATCTGACGGTGCTGAAGGCGCTCAGCCTTGCCGGTGGTCTGCATCGTGCCGATTCTGGTCAGCGCATAGAACGTGACTTCATCAACGCGCGCGGCAATTACGACGTTTTGGTTTCGCAGCGCAACGGGCTGATTGCCCGCCGCGCCCGCCTGATTTCCGAGGCGGAAGACAAGGATATCGAGTTTCCCAAGGAGTTGCAGGACAGCGCAGATGGAAAGAAGCTGATCACCGACGAGACCAATTTCAAATTGGCCCGCGCAAAGAAGCTCCGCGACCAGCTCCAGTCGAACGAAGACCTCAGGAACCTCCTGCAGAGCGAGATCGCCTCGCTTGAAAAGAAGATCGTCACGCAGAACCGCCAGATGGAGCTGTATCGCAAGGAACTCGACAGCATCGGCAACCTGGCCGATCGCGGACTTGTGGTGAATTCGCGTGTGCTTTCGCTCGAGCAATCCGTATCCGACCTGCAAGGCAAGGTGCTCGACATGGAAACGGCATCGCTGCGTGCCAAGCAGGACATCAGCAAGGCAACGCAGGACGCCGCCGACCTTCAGAGCGATCGCGATACCGAGATCGCCCAGGACCGTCAGTCGACGGAGGCCGATATCGAGGGCCTGAGCCTGAAGATCGGCATGTACAAGGATCTGATAGCCGAAGCGCTGTCGCATGATCCGGGAGCCGCGCGCAGCTCGAGCGCTAGCGAGGCGCCGCCTGTCAGCTACTCCATCGTGCGGGAAAACGACGGAAAGGCCAGCGAGATACCGGTAGACGAGAACACGCCGGTGCAGCCGGGTGACGTCATCAAGGTCGGGATATTGCCGATCCCCGCCAACTGAGCGGCGGTGGACCGGATATGAAGATCGCCAAGGCACGCTTTGTCAGTCCCGACCATAATTTCTGGTATGGCTTCTTTGCGATCACCTTGTCGGTCTTCGTTTTCGCCTATTCGAGCCGTTTCGGCCAGGTTTCGATCCTGGCCTATTACGCGCTCTGGTTTCCGCTGATCCTGATCGACTATCGCCACTCGCTCGGCAACTACGCGAAGTTCTACTGGATCTTGGCCTTCGGCATTTTTGCCTGCCTGTCGGTTTTCTGGTCGGCAGCCCCTAGCGTCACCATGCGCGCCAGCCTTCAATATATGACGCATATCGTCTGCGCGCTGATCGTCGCGCGCACGATGAACATCCGCACGTTGACGATGGGCATGCTCGCCGGCGTCTGCATGGTGGTTCTCTTTTCGCTGGCATTCGGCGGCTACAATTACGATTCGATGGACGGCAATTTCAGTTTCGTCGGCGCTTTTTCGTCCAAGAACCAGCTCGGCTTCTACTGCTCGGTGGGCATCTACTTTGCCTTCGCCGCCATTTTCATTCTGCGCGAACGCGGCATCTGGCGTCTGCTGGCCCTTGGCACGCTGGTTCTCGCCGGTTACGCGCTGCTCGCCTCGCAGTCGGCAACCTCCATCATCGCCACGGCAGGAACGCTCGCCGTTGTAATCGGGTTGAGCCTTCTTCTGCTGTTTGCACCGCGCACGCGAAAGATGTTCTTTCTCGTCGGCCTTATAGCTGCCATCGGCATCGCTTTCGCCGCCATCAATCTCGGCGGTCTCGACCTTCTGCTCGGTGCCTTCGGCAAGGACACGACGCTGACCGGCCGAACCTATCTGTGGGGCGAAGGCATAGCCGCCTGGCGCCTGTCACCCTATTTCGGCGTCGGTTACCAGGCTTATTGGGTCCAGGGTTTTTCGGAAGCCGAGCGGCTCTGGGAGGAATTCTACATCGCCTCGCGCAGCGGCTTCCATTTCCACAACACCTATATCGAACTGCTGGTCGAACTTGGCGTGGTCGGGCTTTTCCTGCTTTCGGTGGTGATTGTCCGGGTTCCGGTCGGCCATCTCATTCGGCTTCTGGATGACCGCGACGATGTCGCCTCCTACGTCGTCTTCGGCATGTCGGTCATGCTGGTCGTGCGCTCCTTCTTCGAGGTCGACATGATGCACCCTTACGCGATCGGCTCGTTCCTTCTCTATTATTCGGCCGGCCTGCTCGCGACCTCGCAATCGACGCGACGCTACGAGGCGCCTGCGAACCAGCACGAAATGCAGATGCGTCCCGCCTGATGAAAAAGCTCTACGGTATCCAGTATCTGCGCGCCTTTGCAGCGCTTGCAGTCGTCGTCTTTCACGCCGCCGAGCGCACGGGCGGGCACTTCGCCATCGGGGCTGCCGGCGTCGACGTGTTCTTCGTCGTCAGCGGCTTCATCATGTGGACGCTTGCCCAGTCGCGACCCGTCACGCCCCTGCAGTTCCTGCGAGAACGGCTGGAGCGCATCGCGCCGGTCTACTGGATCGCCACGGCCGTCATGCTCGGGGGCGCATTTGCCGGGCTCTTCCCGAACATGAAGCTGACGCTCGGCCATGTGTTGGGTTCGCTGTTCTTCGTTCCGCACATTTCGCCGAGCAATGGCGAGATCTGGCCGGTGCTGGTCCAGGGCTGGACGCTGAATTACGAGATGTTCTTCTATGCCGTCTTTGCCTGCACCTTGCTGCTGCCAGCGGCCAGACGCCTGCCGGCGCTTGCGGGCTTGTTCATCCTATTGGCCGTCATAGGCCTTTCGCTCGACAGCGATAATCCGCTTTTCCGCACCTACACCAACCCGGCGATCCTCGAATTCCTGCTGGGCGCGGTCATCGGCAAGTTCTGGCTGGAGGGCAGGATTCCGTCGCCGGCGAGTGGTCTCGCGCTGATCCTGCTTGCCGTTTTCGGCTTCGTTTTCGTTGGCGTCACCTATGTCGGCTTTCATCCCTTCGTCTTCGGTCCACTTGCCGTCGCCCTTGTAACTGGTGTGCTTTCGCTGGAGCGCGCCGGCATGATTTCCGATTTTCGCCCGCTGACATGGCTCGGCGACGCCTCCTATTCCATCTACCTCTGGCACACGCTGGCGGTTTCGGTGGTGGCGAAATTCGCGCCGGCGATATCCTTGCCGGCTCCCCTTGCGCTGGTCGTTGCCGTGCTTGCGGGCACCGCGGTCGGTGTTGTCGCCTACGAACTGCTGGAAAAACCGATTGCTGCCGCTTTTAAGGCATCGCGCCGGCGCGGCGCAATCAGGGCGTCGACCATGACACAGCCTTCCGAGCGCGGAATCGAAGCAGTGACGAAGACATAACTTCGTTCCGCGAAGTCGAGGCCGAATTTTTCTCGAGCCGAAAAATAAAATTGGCCTATTCAGCAGTAAAGCGTAATTGCGTTTCTTGCTGCTCGAAGGTATTTTTGCCTGCCTGCGATGAGCGCAGTGGGGGAAGATTATGCAATTTTCGGGTTCCGGGGTCGCAACGCTGTTTTGTGCGGCCATTCTTCTGTTTGCCGGCGTAAATCTTGCTGCCGCCGATGCCACTATTCCCACTGCCGACATCGAAGGTGCCGCCGACAATGCGCTGGCCAAGCGCTATGACGGCTCGTTCATCGTCAGTTACGAAAAATTCTCCTACACCGATTTCACCATTCCGCTTTCACCATTGAAGCCCAGCGAGGACGAAGAGGCGCGCGATTCCAGCAACAACCGTGTTTTCACGCCAGAGAAGAAGGTCGAGGTCGAAGGCGCGTTGACCCGCATCGCCTATGTGCTGCCCGGCGAACGCTCGCCGCTGGAAGTGCTGCGTAACTATCAGGATGTGATCGAAGAGGCCGGCGGCGAAGTCCAGTTCGAATGCAAAAAGGAAGACTGCGGCGGCGACGCCACGCGATCGAGCAGCGGTGGCGGCGGCCATATGAGCCTGATGCAGTATTTCTTCCACGAGGCCGATGTGAAGGATGCAGCCTTTTCCAACGGCAATTGCGCCCTGACTGCCGGCATCAATGACCAGCGCTATTTCACCGCCAAGGTGCCGCAGACGGCAGGCGACGCCTATGTCACGGTGCAGGCCTATCAACTGGTCGATGATCTCTACTGCAAGGAGTTCAACGGCCGCACCATTGCCGTTGTCCAGATTCTGGAGCCGAAGCCGCGCGAAAAGAAGATGGTTCTCGTCGAGGCCAAGGAGATGGCCGATTCGTTGAGCGAAAAGGGCAGCATTTCGCTCTATGGCATCCTGTTCGACACCGACAAGACCGACATCAAGCCGGAATCCGAGCCGACCCTGAAGGAAATCGCGGCCCTGCTGAAGAACGAGCCGAATATCTCCGTTATCGTCGTCGGCCACACCGACAATCAGGGCGCCTTCGATTACAATCTCGACCTGTCGTCGCGGCGCGCCAATGCCGTGAAGGATGAGCTTGCCGCCAAATACGGCATCGAAGCTGCTCGCTTGACCGCCGCCGGCGCCGGCATGATGGCGCCCGTCGCCAGCAATGACGACGAGGCCGGCCGCGCCAAGAACCGCCGCGTCGTGCTGGTCAAGCTCAACTGAGCAGGCATCGGCTTTAGCCCTGCCGATTTGCGTCGGACGATGATAGACTTGACTGGACGAGCGACCGTTTCATTGGCAAGACGGTCGCAATTCCCGTAACATCGTTCAGTTTTACCAAGCATCGGAATTGCCATGACCAATGTCGCCCTCACCGGGCTCGCCCGTGATCTTGCCAGACGTGCGGAGGAGGGGCGGCCGGTTCGTATCGGCGTTATCGGCTCGGGCGAAATGGGCACCGATCTGGTCACGCAGGCGATGCTGATGAAGGGCGTAGAGGTCTGCGCCATCTCTACCCGCCGCCCACATACCGCGCGCGAGGCGATAAAAATTGCATACGGCGACGAAGCCATGGCGCGCGAAGCCGACACCGCCTCGAAGGTCACCGAAGCGATCGAGGGCGGCAAGATCGCCATCACCTCCAACGAAATGCTGGTCACCAACCCGCTGGTCGATGTCGTCATTGATGCCACGGGCAAGCCCGGCGTCGCAGCTGATTTCGACCTCAAGGCGATGGAACACGGCAAGCATCTCGTCATGATGAATGTCGAGGCCGACGTCACCATCGGCGCCTATCTCAAGAAGGAAGCCGATCGGCTCGGCGTCGTCTATTCGGTCGGCGCCGGCGACGAACCGTCGAGCTGCATGGAGCTGATCGAGTTCGCCTCGGCACTCGGCTACACCATCGTTTCGGCCGGCAAGGGCAAGAACAACCCGCTCAACCACGACGCCGTGCCCGACGACTATCGCGAAGAAGCCATCCGCCGCAACATGAACCCGCGCATGCTGGTCGAGTTCATCGACGGCTCGAAAACCATGGTCGAGATGGCGGCGATCGCCAACGCCACCGGCCTCGTGCCCGACAAGCCCGGCATGCACGGCCCCAAGGCCGACCGCGACCAACTCGCCAAGGTGCTGATCCCCGAGAAAGACGGCGGCGTGCTGAGCAAAAAGGGCGTGGTCGACTATACAATCGGCAAGGGCGTCGCACCGGGCGTCTTCGTCATCGTCGAAGCCACCCATCCGCGCATCATCGAGCGCATGGACGACCTGCATGTCGGCACCGGCCCCTACTACAGCTTCTTCCGGCCATACCATCTGACTTCGCTGGAAGTGCCGCTGACTGCGGCCCGCATCATGCTCTACGGCAAGCCCGACATGGTGCCGCTGCCGAGGCCGGTGGCCGAAGTCTGCGCCGTGGCCAAGCGCGACCTGAAAGCCGGCGAAACATTCGATGCCATCGGCGAAACCTGCTACCGCTCCTGGACGATGACGGCTGAAGAAGCGCGCGCCAGCCACGCCGTGCCTGTCGGCCTGCTGGAAGGCGGCAAGGTGCTGAAGCCGGTGAGAAAGGGCGAACTGCTCACCACCGACAACGCCGCGCCGGATGTAACGACGCGGCTGTATGAGTTGCGGCGGCGGCAGGATGCGATGCTTTATGGAGCGGCTGCGAGTTCGGCGGCCCTTGTTTGAGTGACCGGATGGATATACATTATAAAGGTGTATATCCACAGGTGATGCCATGAAGATTTCCAAATGGGGCAACAGCCTTGCGGTTCGACTGCCCGCTGCGGTGGTGGACGCGCTAGAGCTGCATGAAGGCGACGAAATCGAACTCCGCGTCGCGGATCGCGGCGAGCTTGAGGTTGCGCGCAAACCCAGTCGAGACGAATTGGTTGAAAGGCTGAGGGCCTATCGCGGCCGTCTGCCTGCCGATTTCAAGTTCGACCGGGATGAGGTGAATGCCCGGTAGCATCGTTCGTCCATTCATCGATACGAATGTGCTTGTCTATCTGGCTTCCGGCGACAGGACCAAGGCCGATCGCGCAGAAGAGATTCTGAAAGAAGGCGGCACGATCAGCGTTCAGGTTCTGAACGAATTCGCCAGTGTCGCCCGCCGCAAACTGGGCATGACGTGGTCCGAGACGCACGTTTTTCTTTCGACGTTCAGAGAAGTGCTCACGGTGGTTCCGATGACCGAGGAAATCCACGTAGCCGGCTTGGCGCTGGCAGAGCGTTATCGACTAAGTGTCTATGACGGCATGATTGTCGCCGCCGCTCTTGATGCCGGGTGCGATGTCGTGCTGTCGGAAGACATGCAGGACGGTCTGATAGTCGACGGACGACTGGTTATCCGCAATCCGTTACTGGGTATTTGACGCGGGAGAAATTTACTTCCCCAGTTCCACCGACCTCGCCCGTGCCGCCTCCACCGCTTCGGTCAAGAGGTTCTTCAGCCGGTCCTTACCCATCAGTACCGCAAGCGCTGCCGCTGTGGTGCCGTTGGGGCTTGTCACCTGCTGGCGCAGAACGCCGGGTTCTTCGGCACTTTCGGCGGCGAGGCTCGCCGCGCCGAACACGGTTTGCATGGCGAGCAGCTTTGCCGTCTCCTTCGGCAGGCCGGCGTGCTCGGCTGCTGCCGTCAGCGCTTCGATGAAGTGAAAGATATAGGCCGGGCCCGAGCCGGAAACCGCGGTCACGGCGTCCATCAGGCCTTCGTCATCGATGGTGGCCACCGCGCCGCTGGCTGAAAGCAGCTCTTCAACGAAGCTTTTGGTTTGCGGAGTGACGTTGCCGTTCGCGTAGACCACCATCATGCCCTTGCCGATTGCGGCGGGCGTGTTCGGCATCACCCGGATGATCGGCGTCTTGCTGCCGAGGATGGCTTCGAAGGTTGCAATCGGCGTTCCGGCAGCGACGCTGACAAAAGTTGTCTCACCGTTGCCGAGATGCTTGTAGGCGGCTGTCACTTCGCGGATCACCTGCGGCTTGACCGCCAGCACCACAAGCTTCGGTGCCTCGCCAGCCGTCAGGCCGCCGGCATCCGGACTTGCCGCAGCACCCAGCGTTTCGGCACGCGTGCGCAAATCCGCATTCGGCTCGACGACGAAGGTTTCGGCTGGCTTCAACTGGCCCGATTTCAGCCAGCCCGCGAGCATGGCGTATCCCATATTGCCGCAACCGGCGAGCACGACTTTGATTGTCATTTCAGTTCTCCAGACAAGACCTCAATAGACGGTCAGGTCCAGATGGAAAAGGGGCCTGTGGCACTGGCCCAAATCCTCGTCAGGGCGTGTCCAGCTTCTTGCTGAAGGCATTGGTGAAGACCATCTCGCCCCTGTCGCCGACCGCTTCGGCCAGCACGACATCCATATAGTCGTTGGTGACGTGGACAATGGCGAAGCCGCCCATATAGGCGGCCTTGGGCTTGAAGATGTCGAGCCCGTCGCGCTGGTAGATCATCGCCGTTTCGTGCTGGTGGCCGTGAAAGATGCCAATGACGTTGTGGCCAGACAGGACAGCCAGCAGCGCCTTGCGGTCGTCCTCGCTCCACCAATGCGGCGCGCCGGAGCCGTCGTCGTCGAATTGCTTCTTCGCCGGGTCCCACTTCTCCGTCGAGAACGGATCCCAGCCATAATGCTGGAATAGGATCACCGGCTCGCCGTTGCCGGCATAAGTCGCCAGATCCCGTTTCAGCCATGGCAAGCCGCTCACCGCACCCTTGGCGGTGTCGCCGGCAAAGCGGTGCGTCTGGACCAGATGCAGGCCGCCCCAGTTCCAGGAATAGTCGTCCGAAGCGCTGTCGTAGTTCTCGGCCGGCACCGGCGGCTTGAAGAACACGCTCGGGCGGTGGTTGATTTCGATGTAGTCGCGCAGTTCCTGCCGGTACCAGTCGGTTTGCGGCGGCGGGCCGTCCTGGTCGAGATCGTGATTGCCGAGGCCGGCATAGACGGGAAAATGCACGCGGTCCGGCCCGCTGCCTTGCTGGTAGCGATGGCTGAATTGCAGCAACTGGGTACCTTCCCGCGGTTGCGTCATCTGCCCGCCGCCGTCGTCGGTCAGGTCGCCGCCGACAACCACGCCGAGCGGCCGGGAAATCTTCCTGCCTGCGCCTGCAAGCCCGCTCGCCGCGCCATCGATATCCTTCGGCCAGCGATTGTTCGGCACGCGGTTAAGTGCCGCGATATGGCGCAGCAGGTTTTGGTCCGTTTTGCCTTCCTGCAAGCAGTTCGGGCTGAGGCCGCTCGCCATGCGGCAGGCGTGAACGTCGTTGGTGAAGATGAAGGTGGCGTCGATCATCCGGCCGGAAGCTGGCGCCACGGCGAAAGCCTCGCGCGGCAAGGCAGGCAGCACAGCCAGCCCGAGCCCGCCAAGGATCAGTTCTCGCCGGGACAGCCGGACCGGAGGAGCAATGTCACGCGCGCTCATGCGGTGAAGATGTGACGTCCGCATGCGCTTTGCAACTAGCGTTTCGTCCGTGTCGCCACCGGAAAACGCGCAACCAGCCTGAGCCCGATGATGCTGAAGACGAAGAACAGCCAGACCGGATCGGCGCGGCGAAAGAAAAAACTCTCCAGGAAGGAGTTCAGCGCGGTGAACAGAAGGATCATCATGAAGAAGTCGCCGAGATAGACATTCTCCTTGCGCATGGGAATGCGCATGTAGTCGCGCAACGGCGCGATGAAGAACGCCCAGGCGGCAACGCAGAGCGCCGGAACGCCCATGATGACGGCGATGTCGAGATAGCCGTTATGGCCGTGCACGATGCTGCGGATGTCCCATGGCCGGTCGAAGGGCTGGTCCATGGTCCAGAGGAACATCGTGCCCCAGAAGCTCTCATAGCCGTAGCCGGTCCATGGTTTCTTGGCGATCATCTCGCCGGCGAACTCCCACAGCGTGGTGCGGCCGGTATAGGTCAGGTCGGAGAAGTTGTGGTGGACGAACAAACGCAACGGCTCGATGAAGACGATGCCGAGCGTGCCGATCGTCGTGCCGATGATCGCCAGCAGGAACAGGGCCGGCGTCAGAGAGCGCACCCCGAAAATCCCCGGCACCGCCACCATCAGGATCGCAAGCGGCACCAGCCCGGCAGTGGTCTTGGAGCCGGTGTTCATCATGAAGATCATCGCGGCGACCAGCAGGAACGGACCGGTGACCTTCCAGCCGCGCCGGAACAGGTAGAGCCCGCCGAAGCTGAAACAGGCCATCACCGGCCCGGCGATGTTCTTGTGCGTGAACACGCCGCGCCAAAGCCCGGCATGTTGCGGCTCGGCGCCGGCGGTTGTGTGCTTGGCTTCGTTGGGAAACAGCACCAGCCCGACAAAGCACAGAACCACGATGAAAATGCCGGAAAAGGCGATGACGGTCGAAAATGCGTCGGCATCGCGTGGAATGGCAAGCACCGTCGCCATCACCAATATGCCGATGACGGTGAAGGAAGCGGCGCGCAGTGCTGCCATCGGGTCCGTCGCATTGGCGACCGAAAGCATCAGGAACCCGAGCAGCAGCAGGAAAGACGGCGCAAACAGCGCCATCAGCACGCGGCGATCGGCAAAAGTGAACAGCGAGAAGATCGAGATCGCGCCCAATGCGCCGAAGCCGAGCTGGTTGACGATGTCGCCGCCCGCTGACGGCATCTCGGCGCCGCCCGGCTGGAACGGCCGGAACGAGATCATCACGACGGTCAGCAGCATCGAGGCGATCGCGGTGGCGATGCCAGTGCGCGTGAACGCGCCGGCCAGCAACGCCTGCATAGAAACCGGGTACGGTTTCTCAGTTTTTTTCGGGCTGACGATACTGCTCATTGGCATATCCGAATTCGGCCATCACCCGGCCGAGCGCAACATAGACGGGATAAAGACCGACCGAAAGCGAGCGTGTTTCATAGAGCCGCCGCGCGCCTCGGATGGGAGAGGCCGCCAGCAGCGCCAGGCTTTTCAACAGCACTTTCGTGTTGGCGAAAGGCGTGCCGGCGCGCTTCTTCTTTTCCACCAGCGTTGAAATCACGCCATTGCGCAAGGCGCGGGCGCGGATCCAGTCGGCCTCGACCCGGCGCGCCGGCACGGCCTCGTAGACGGGTGCTTCCGCGCACCAGCCGAGCCTGAAGCCGCGCTCGGCCGAGCGGCTCAGGAAATCGGAATCGCCGCCGCCCATGAAATTGAACCGCAAGTCGAGGAAGGGCGGGCCCATCGCCGCCAGCACATTGCGCCCGATCAGGAGATTGCCGGACGAGTAAAGCGCCGGCACGCGACCGCTTTCGCCATAGGGTGGCGCAAACACCGGGTGCGTTGCCCATTTCTCGTGAGCAGGTTCGGCAAAGACGGGAATTTGCGGGCCGCCGACAATGTCGGCACGCATCGTCTCCGATGCCAGGCACATCCGCTCCAGCCAGTTCTCGTCGGCGATCTCGTCGTCGTCGATGACAAGCAGGTGGCGAAAGGCCGGAAAATAGCGGATCGCCGTCTGCCAGCCGGCATTATAGGCGCTGCAATTGCCGCGCTCATGCGCAATGATGACCATGCCGGGAAGATGTCCGGCCACGAACAGCGGCGTCGCCGCCCTGGCGCCCTCGCGCTTTTCGGCCTCGTTTTCCATGACGATGATGGCGAAGGGGCGTTGCGTCTTTTGCGCGCGCAGTGAGTCGAGCGTGGCCAGCAATTGCTCCGGCCGGCGGAAGGTCGGCACGGTAACAACCGCTTCCATTGCCGCGAAGTCCAGGGCAGGAGACTTGCCGGCGATCGAAACGGCGCCGTTTGATGGCGAAAGGGTCATGCGCGGGCTGCCGATTGAGTTTGGGCTGTGATATCACTATCGCCGATAACGGTTCGTTAAACACCTTTCGTGGAACGGGCTTCGCCGATGGAGCAATCGCGACAATCATATGTGTCATTTAATCAACGGTTCACTGCGCTCTGCTAGCGAAAATGCTGACGTAGGGGTGTGATGCATCTTCTGTTTGCAACATCGATCGTGCCGGACGGCGCGCTGGAATCGGGCTACGAGATCGCCAACGCCGCGGTCATCGATGCTTTGCATCGTGCTGGCGTGCGCGTCACGGTCATCGGCTTTGCCTGGCCGGGCAAGCCGCCGGCCGATCCCGACAACACCGTCGTGCTCGGCGAAATCGACGTTCGCACGGAAGACGCCCCGTTCAAGCAGAAGATCGCCTGGCTGGCCAAGGCAATGCGCACCGGCCTGACCTTCTCATCGGTGAAGCTGCGCGCCGTCACTGCCGGGGAGTTGCGCCAGGAGATCGCTGCGGCCGGGCCTTTCGACGGCTATGTGCTGAATTCCGTCCAGTTTGCCGGCGCATTCGAGGGCGTCTTCGACGACCGACCCTCGATCTTCGTTGCGCATAATGTCGAGCATCGCTCGGCTATCGAGATTGCCCATTCGGTCAACAGCATGCTCCAGCGTTTCATGTATACGCGCGAGGCGAAGCTGCTGAAGACGCTCGAATTGCGGCTGTGCGAAAAGGCGCGTTTCGTGTTCACGCTGGCCGAGGAGGATCGTGCCGCCCTTGGCGTCGCCTCGGACGACAGGTCGGCGGCCCTGCCGCTTGTCACGCGCCAAACACCCCCGCCGCAGCCGTCGAAGCGGCGGATCGAGTGTGACGCAGCACTTATCGGCACCTGGACCTGGCAGCCAAATCGCATCGGGCTGGATTGGTTCCTGGGCGAGGTCGTGCCGCAATTGCCGAGCGATTTTCGCATCCGCATCGCCGGGCGCACGCTCGCGGGCGCAGCATCGAGCCATCCCGGCGTGGAGTTCGTCGGCCGTGTGCCCGATGCCGAAGCATTCGTGCGAAGTGCAGCGGTCATCCCGCTGATCAGCCGTGCCGGCACCGGCGTGCAGCTCAAGACCATCGAGACCTTCGAACTCGGCCTTCCCGCGGTGGCGACCCGAAGTGCGCTCCGCGGCATAGACCATATGCCGGAAAACTGCGTCGTGACCGACAATCCGGCGGTATTTGCCAAGGCGCTCGAACGGGCGGCGTCCGGCAAGGTGGCCGACGCCGATGGCCGTATCTTCTATCGCCAGCAGCGCGCGGCACTCGACGCGCAGGTCATGCGCGGCCTGGACAAGATCGGCTACCAGAGAAACGGAGCCGCCGCATGAACGTCCATGCCGGCCGCCGGTCCTCAGATGTGAAGTCCTGGAGAATGATACTTGGCATCCACGTTGCCAATATCGAATGGGGCGAGGCGATCACCATCCTGAAGCGCAAGCTGGATGACAACCGCTTCACCAAGATCAGTTTTCTCAACGCGCACAACGCCAACATCGCCTGCGTCGACGAGGCCTTCGCCGATGCGCTGAACGATTTCGTCATCCTGCCGGATGGCATCGGCGTCGATATCGCGTCGAAACTGCTTTACGGCGCGCCGTTTCCGTCGAACCTGAACGGCACCGATTTCATTCCCGCGTTCCTGAAAGCGTCTGCCCGCCCGCTGACGGTCGGGCTGATCGGTGCCACGCGCCGCAACGCCGACGAAGCCGCGCGCAAACTCGCAGCATTGGCCGAACAGCACAGCTTTGCCGTCATCCATGACGGCTATTTTGCGCCCAAGGATGAGCCGGAAATCCTCGAACGCATCAGAATCCTGCGCCCCGACATCCTGCTGGTCGCCATGGGCGTGCCGCGCCAGGAATTGTGGATCGCCCGCAACCTCACCAAGCAGCATTGCATTCTGCCGATCGCGGTCGGCGCGCTGCTCGATTTCCTCAGCGGCTCCGTGCCGCGCGCGCCCGGCTGGATGCGCACCCTGCGGCTCGAGTGGCTGTTCCGCCTCATCATCGAGCCGCGCCGCCTGTGGCGCCGCTATATCGTCGGCAATCCGCTCTTCCTCGCCCGTGCCTTGCATCAGAAGTTTTTCGGCGTGAGGGAAGAACGGTGAACAGCCGGTTCGTTCCCTCCGATGACAGGCGCTCGAACATGCCGGTGACCTTGCAGTCGGCAATGGTGACCGCCAGCTACGCGCCCGATTTCGAACGCTGCCGGCTGCTTTGCGAGACCGTCGACCGCCACGTCACCGGCATGGCGCATCACTACATCCTGGTCGAGCATCGCGACGTGCCGCTGTTTCGCCAGCTTGAAACGCCGAACCGCACGGTGGTCGACGAGCGCGACCTGCTGCCGAACTGGCTTCATGTTCTGGACGACCCGCTCAGCCTGTTTCGCCGCCGCGTCTGGCTCAGCCTGCGCACCATGCCGCTGCGCGGATGGCATGTGCAGCAGTTGCGCCGCATCGCGGTAGCAGTGCATGCGAAGGAGGACGTTCTTGTCTATGTCGATTCCGACGTCGCCTTCCTGAAGCCGTTCAACTTCTCCGCCTTCCAGCGCGAGGGCAAGGTGCGGCTTTTCCGGCGCGACAACGCGATGGCAGGCGGCGATCAGGGCGAACACCGCATATGGTCGCGCAATGCGGGTGCCGCGCTCGGTATTAAAAACCCCGAAACATCCCCGCATGACTACATCTCGACGCTGATCGCATGGCGGCGCGACAGCGTGCTGGAAATGTGCCGGAAGATCGAGGCGGTGCATGGCCGCCACTGGATCGCGGTTCTCGGCTCGGCGCGAAAATTCTCCGAATGCCTGCTCTATGGCCGCTTCGTCGACGAGGTTCTGCAAGGGCAGGGCCATTTCCACGGCGCGGAGGAATTCTGCCGCGTGCACTGGACGGGCTCGGCCATGTCGGAGGCGGAATTCCGCGAATTCGTCGCCACCATGTCGCCCGAGCAGGTGGCGATCGGCATGCAGTCCTTCATCGGCACAGATCTCGATCGCATCAGGCGGCTGGTCGAAGCGTAATAACCAGCGCGTGGCCGCTTACACGGCCTTCGCCGGCAGCTTCAATGCCGAATAGGTGAGGGCCGCCGAGGCCAGGTAGAGCGCCGCGAAGACGCCGTTCAGCCACCAGATCAGGTCCGGCGTTTCGAGCCCGCGCGTCAATATCCAGATCAGAAGCACAGCCTTGAGCCCGGCCAGCAGCGCGAGGTTTATCGCCCGGATCAGCGTCTGCCCCCGCGCGAACAGCAGTTCGGCCTGATACTCGACCAGGTTGCGCAGGCCCGGAACGAAGATTGCCAGCGCCACCAGCGGTGCGGCTTCCGAAACGTTCCTGCCGAGTGCGTTGGGGAAGAAATGCAGGACTATCGCTAGGCAGAACAGGGCCAGCGTCGAGACGAGGAAGACGCCGAGTTCGATGCCGCCGCGTACTTTCAGGCGCCTCAGCATTTCGGGCGCGCGCATCATCCGCTGCACCAGCATCATCGAAAAGGTGCGGATCGGTATGGCGGTGAGATCGACCAGCCGCATGATGATGGCATAAAGGCCGGCAAGCTGCGGCCCGCCGATCGACAGCACCAGCAGCTTGTCGAACTCCATCTGCAGGTAAAACAGCACTTCCGCGCCGGCGACATAGACCGAATCCGCCAGCCGCCGCATATAGAGCGGAATGCGCAGCCGCAGGCGTTGACGCGGGTAGAAGAAGCCAAAGGCGATGACCGCCGAGATGGCATTGGCGGCGACGTAGAACAGTGCCCAGTCTTCCAGCGCATGCGTCGGCCAGAAGAAGAATGCCGCTGCAAAAGCAGCGCGCGCCACGGTTCCGAGTATCGCCATGATCGCCGCGCGCCCGAAGCGGCCGAGACCGTTGTTGACGATCAGCGCCACCTCGACGGGCCGCCACAACAGTGCTTCGGCAAAGACCACCGTCGCAAAGATCTTGAGCGGCAGTTCGCTTGAAAAGAACAGCAGATAGATCCCATAGGAAGCCGCCGCGAGCAGCGGCAGCGACAGGACCGCAAGCAGGATGAAACCCGCCGTGAAGGTGCCGATAAGGTTCGGCCGGATCGTGGCCGTCCGGTAAAGTGCTGAGATGAAGCCGAAAGCGAGGATGCGCGACAGCATGACGCCCGCTGCCGAGGCGGTTGCGAAGAGGCCGAAGTCAGCCAAAGACAATGTGTTGGCGAGTGCTATGAAATAGATGAGTGAGAAGACCAGCCGCCCGCCGGCGCCACTGATCGCCGAAAAATAGTCGCGTACGAGGTTGCGTCGTTCCGACAGGAACGCGGTCAGTCGCGCGGTTGGCCGCGCAGGCCTTGTGTTGTTGCTCTGGGTCATATTTGAGTCGAGAAACTACCGTTGAAAGCTTAATGTCCCGCAAAGCAGGATGCACGCTGGCGCTTACCGCAAGTTGCACCTAAATTAACGTTTTGTTTCCCATACTTGTTTAGCGTGACTTAACGATCGGTTCTCGATCACCGTGCCCCGTTTGGAAGCTGTCGCAGAATGTTCGACACCGAAAATCGTGATGATCGAAAGCGTTCGCTGCTTGCCTATGCCGGCGATGATCGTGATGCCCGAAAGGCACCACGCCCCGGTTCCCTGCTTTCTATGGCGAATTCGGAGCCGGAAGCCGATCCGGTAGAGCGCCATCGGGCAGCAAGGGCACAGCGCGAAAGCCGCCGGGAAGCACCTATTACGGCAGAAGCGCCGAGCGCGCAGCCGGCAGAAACCTCAACTGAGGCTCGATCTTCGTGGCACATCGCCGATCTGGTTCCTGGCTGGATGTCGCGTATGGCGCAGCATCGCCAGCATCAGCTATCATCGGTCTCCGCCGAAGCCGCCTCCGTCGATCAGGACCGGCGGCTTGCAACGCGGCGGCAGGATGATGACAGCGTGCGTGGCAACGAAGATCAGTTCGCTCAAAGGGGCGATGATGGTGACGACCAGCAGTGGAAGCCGCTGGTCGACCCGATGAAGGTCATCGGCGGTGTCGCCCGCTCCAAATTGCTGATTGCAGCGACGACGATACTCGGCGCGCTGCTCGGCATCGCCATCGCATTGTCGACGCCCAAGACATACGAGGCGGCAACCGAGTTGCTGATCGATCCGCGCGACCTCAAGCTGGTCGACCGGGACCTCACCCAGGCCGGCTTCTCCAACGAGGCGACGCTCGCCATCGTCGAGAACCAGGTTCGCGTCATCACGTCGGGAACCGTGCTCAACAAAGTCGTCGACCGCCTCAATCTCGAAAGCGATCCCGAGTTCAACGGGCAGGGCGGGGGCGGGCCTCTGTCATTCGTCCGCTCGCTGCTGTCACGCGGCAGCAACGGCGCCGACGATCCCGGCCGCCGCCGCTCGCTGGCCGTCGGCAATCTCGCCAAGGCCCTTTCGGTGGAGCGCGGCGGCAAGACCTTCGTGGTCGTCATCGACGTAAAGACGCAGGACGGCGAGAAGTCGGCGCTTATCGCCAACACCATGGCGGATGTGTTCCTGAAAACCTATGGCGAATTGCAGTCCGATACGGCCGGCCGCGCCACCGACGAACTGACGGCCCGCCTCGACGAGCTTCGCAGCGGCGTGGAAGCGGCCGAACGCAAGGTCGAAGCCTTCAAGGCCGAGAACGACCTCATCAACGCACAGGGCCGCCTGATCAGCGACGACGAGATATTGAAGCTCAACGAGCAGCTTTCGATCGCGCGCGCCCGCACGCTGGAACTCAACGCCAAGGCCGCCTCCACAAGAGGCGTCAATGTCGATTCCGTTCTCGGCGGCGTGCTGCCGGAAGAAATAGCATCGGCGAGCATGACCGAACTGCGCTCGCAATATTCGACGCTGAAGGGCGAGGCCGACCGTCTCGCCGTCAAGCTCGGGCCGCGCCATCCACAGCGTCAGGCGGTTGAAGGCCAGCTTGCCGGCGCGCGCGACCAGATCGCCGCCGAACTGCGCCGCATCGTCTCCTCGGTCCAGACCGAGCTGAAGCGCGCCGTGCAGCTTGAACAGGAGCTCTCCTCGCGGCTGGCCCAGCTCAAGGTGCGTTCGGGCAGCGTCAGCAGCGAACTCGTGACCCTGCGCGAACTGGAGCGCGAGGCGACCGCCAAGCGCGCCGTCTACGAATCCTTCCTGCTGCGCGCCCGCGAGACCGGCGAGCAGAGGGACATCAATACGGCCAATATGAGCGTGATTTCGGTCGCATATGCGCCGTTGCAGGCCAATGGGCCGTCACGCTCGACGATAACGATCGCCAGCACGATCCTTGGCTTCCTAGCGGGCATCGGGCTGGGCGGCATGCGCGGTGCTTATGAAAGCCTGCGCGATACCGCCGACGATCGCCGTCGCCGGCGCAATCCACGCAAGCGCAGTGCTGCACCGCTGGATGTCCCCCCGGCCAACCGCGAGCCAGCGCAGCGTCCATATCAGCCGGCCCCACAAGCCGCATCCTCCGCGTTTGGCGAACCAGCCTTCGCACGCGATACTGCTGTGCACGCCGGCTCATATTCCGTCCCGGAACGGGCAGTTCCGCAGCCGGCTCCAATGCCGCAACAGCCTTCCTATCCGGAGGCAGGCCCGAGGCAAAATCCCGCCGCCGGCTATCCGACTTATCATGCTCCGCAGCCGGTTCAGGCGCCTGTGACCTATCAGCAGGCTGCGGTGCCGCCTTTCGTCCAGCCGACGCCTCAGCCGCAAGCCTATCCGCAGCAGCCGGCGCCGCATCCTTATACCGGGCAGTATGCGCAGCCGCCGGTGCAGCCCGCGCCGCAGCCGATGACTTATGCGCCACAGCCAACGCCTTATCCGCAGGCTCCCGCGCAGGTGTATCAGCCGCTGCATCCCCAGGTTCAGCCGCAGGGCTATAATCCCTATCCACCGCAAGCGCCTGCCTTCGAACAGCAAATGCCTGTTCAGCCTCAGCCGGCAGCACAGCCCGCATATCAGCCGATGCCGGGGGCATTCCAGCCCGCGCCCGCACCGCAGCCGCACGCACCCGCCGGCCAGCAGATGCCGGACCCCGCGGCACACCAGCCGCCCATCGAGGAAATCCGCGCCAGCCTGCGCGACTTCCGCCAGGCCGTGGAAGAGCTCGCTACATCACGCGCGCGCCGCCGCTATTTCTAAATAATTCGCCGGGTTTCACGTTAGCGGCACGCGGTGCCGTATTGACGGGATTGCGCCGCGAATTTTTCGTGACTATGCCTGTTATACGGATATGCTTACCATGCAAGAAAAATGCATAGGAGGAAATAAATGGCTGAAGTGATCGATGGCAAGCTGGTGGCCGAAGATGTTGTCGCAACGGTCAAGCGCCTGACTGCCGATCTGTTGGCCAAGCACGGCGTGACGCCCGGCCTTGCCGTGGTCATCGTCGGCGAGGATCCTGCCAGCCAGGTCTATGTCTCCTCCAAGGGCAAGAAGGCCAAGGAGTGCGGCTTCCATTCTATCCAGCACACGC
The DNA here is from genome assembly GCF_037153935.1 of Mesorhizobium sp. CCNWLY176. NCBI lineage: Bacteria > Pseudomonadati > Pseudomonadota > Alphaproteobacteria > Hyphomicrobiales > Phyllobacteriaceae > Mesorhizobium > Mesorhizobium sp. CCNWLY176. Next base: position 106,622 of record NZ_JBBBDZ010000014.1, on the reverse strand, counting down.
TGCCCGCCGACACCGGCGAAGCCGAGCTTCTGAAACTTATCGGCGACCTCAACGCCGACCCGGCCATTCACGGCATTCTGGTGCAACTGCCGCTGCCCGATCATGTCGACGCCGGCAAGGTCATCCAGACCATAGCGCCGGAAAAGGATGTCGACGGCTTCCACTTCCTCAATGTCGGCAAGCTCGGTACGGGCGAACTGGCGACGGCTTTCGTGCCCTGCACGCCCGCCGGCTCGATGCTGCTGATCGAGCGCGTGCGCGGCAAGGATTTGTCCGGGCTCAACGCGGTCGTCGTCGGCCGTTCCAACATCGTCGGCAAGCCGATGGCCAATTTGCTGCTGGCCGCCAACTGCACCGTCACCGTCGCCCACAGCCGCACCAAGGACCTGCCGGCAATCGCCCGCACCGCCGATATTCTCGTCGCCGCCGTCGGCCGTCCGGAGATGATCAAGGGCGACTGGGTCAAGCCGGGCGCGACCGTCATCGACGTCGGCATCAACCGCATTCCGGCACCCGAAAAGGGCGAGGGCAAGTCGCGGCTGGTCGGCGATGTCGCCTATGCCGAGGCGGCGAAGGTCGCGGGCGCGATTACGCCGGTGCCCGGCGGAGTCGGCCCGATGACCATCGCCATGCTGATGGCAAACACGCTCGTCTCTGCTAGTCTCACCGCAGGCATCGAACGCCCGTCTTTCTGACTATCTTTCAGCCCAAACGCAGGTGGCATCTTTGCCGAAGCTTCCCGTTCCGGTAGATATGCCGCCCATGGCCGATTTGGTTCAAGGCGGCCGGCAGTTCGCTTTCCTGCTGGTCGACAAGTTCTCGATGTTTTCCCTGGCAGCCGCGATCGACACGGTTCGTTCGGCGAACCGTCTGCTCGGCCAGGATTATTACGGCTGGACGACTGTCTCCGCCGACGGCGATTCCGTCATTGCCTCGAACGGCCTGCCTTTGAAGGTCGACTACAGCGTCGCCGATGTACCGCCCGTCGACATATTGTTCGTCTGCGTCGGCCTGACCACGGAATTCCCCGGCAAGAGCAAGGTGCTCGGCGCGTTGCGTAACTGGGGCCGCCGGGGCGGCACGCTGGGCGCGCTCTCGGTCGGCTCCTACCTGCTGGCCGAGGCCGGCCAGCTCGAAGGCCACCGCTGCACCATCCATTGGGAAAACCGCGCCGGCTTCATGGAACGTTTTCCCGACATCAACTGCACCGGCAACGTCTTCGAGATCGACCGCAAGCGCTATACCTGCGCCGGTGGCACCACCTCGATCGACCTGATGCTGGAGATCGTGCGCACCGATTTCGGCTCAAACATCGCTAATGGCGTCGCCAATCAGTTCCAGCATGAGCGCATTCGCTCGGCGGGGGACCGCCAGCGCGTCGGTCCGGAGCGCGACCTTACCGGCAAGTCGGAAAAGCTGCGCAAGATAGTCGAACTGATGGCAGACAATCTCGACGAGCCGTTTTCTGCCGTGCAACTTGCGAAATCGGCGGGGCTGTCGGTGCGTCAGGTCGAGCGCCTGTTCCTGCGCCATCTCACGGTCACGCCGGGCCGCTACTACATGCGCCTGCGGCTGGAGCGCGCGCGCGAACTTTTGCGCCAGACCAACATGCCGATCCTCGACGTGGCGATCGCGACCGGCTTCACCTCGCATTCCTATTTCGCCCAGAGCTACCGCCTGCAATTCGGCCGCCCGCCCAGCGAAGAGCGCCGCACGACCTACTGAGGCTCAAGCGGCGAGGAAGCCGCCGTCGGTAGCCAGAACATGTCCGACGACAAAGGCCGACTGGTCGGATGCAAGCCACACGACCGCTTCCGCAACTTCCTCGGGTTCGCCCATGCGCCGCAGCGGCAGCCCAGCCGCCACCGCATCCAACCCTCCGACGCCTGAAGCCGCCAGCTTCATCATGTCCGTCACCACTCGGCCGGGCGCGACCGCATTGATGCGCACGCCGCGCGAGGCATAGGTCATCGCGGCGGAGCGCATCAGCGAGATCACCGCTGCCTTGGAGGCCGAGTAGAGCGCGAAGCCGGGATTGGGATTGCGGACACCGCTGACCGAGGTGTTGATGACGATGCGCCCGCTGCCCTGCGGCAGCATCACCGCCAGCTGCTGTTTCAGGCACACGAACACCGACCGCACATTGGTGTCGAACACCGCGTCGAATGTCTCGGTGCTCTGCGTCTCCAGCGGCCCTGGCCGTTCCTGATAGCCGGCATTGTTGAAGGCGACATCCAGCCGCCCGAACCGCTCGACTGTCGTGCGCACCAGATGCTCGACTTCCTCGTCCTGGGTCACATCCGTGCGCACGAACAGGCTTTTCGCTCCGGCGGCGCGGCAGGCTTCGGCCACGGCTTCGCCTTCCTCGGCGCGGCGTCCGGCGATGACCACTGCCGCCGCTCCTTCCGCAGCCATCTTGAGTGCAGTCGCTTGTCCGATGCCGCTGCCGCCGCCGGTGATCAGGCAGACGCGGCCAGCCATTCGGGCATGTGCTGCTTGCTCGTTTAGGTTCAAGGTTTCTACCGACATGCTACCCGTTCCACGCAATTCGGATTGAATTCATGAAAGTTGTATCATACAACTAATTATAAACAAGAGGATCATGAATGCTGGAAAACGAAGAGATCGAAAAGGTCCGCGATTCCTCGCGCAAGCTCGTGCGCGAACTCGGTTTCATGAGGCCCACACTTGCCTCAAGCGGCCTGCCGATTTCCGCCGTTCACGCGCTGATCGAGATTGGCGGCAACGAGGCGATGACTGCCGGCATGCTCAGCGAAATCCTCAACCTCGAAAAATCCAGCGTCAGCCGGATGCTGCGCAAGCTGATCGATACCGGCGAAATCGAAGAGCGGACAAGCCCCGGCGATGCCCGCTCAAAACTCCTGACGCTGACGACGCGCGGAAAGGCGACGCTCGCGGCAATCGACAGCTTTGGGCAAAATCAGGTCGCTGCGGCCTTCCGGCATCTTTCGCAGGACCAGCGCCACCTCGTCGTGGCAGGCCTGACGGCCTATGCCGAGGCGTTGCATAGCGTTCGCGCGGGTAAATAATGCAGAGCTCGACGCTCCTCTAAGGAGGCAGGCACTTGCGGAGGGACCCCCACCCCTAGCCCCTCCCCACAAGGGGGAGGGGGATTTTGTTGGCTGCTGCCTAGGCCAATCTTCAACGTTTTTGGTCGAAGAGGTGATGAAATCGTCCCCCTCCCCCTTGTGGGGAGGGGCTAGGGGTGGGGGTCCCTCCGCAAGTGCCTGCCACCCGCCCTCAAGCCATCCCGAATGCACTTGCCCCCTGGTCGGCACGGCCGGCCATCTGGCGGAAGCCGGCAAACAGCTCGCGCCCAAAGCCGTACTCGTTTGCCGTAAGATCAATCAGTGGCACCTTGCGCGCCTTCAACTCAGCCTCGGGAACGAACACTTCCAGTGTCCCATTGTCGGCATCAAGCCGCACGATATCGCCGTCGCAAATCTTGCCGATCGGCCCACCCTCAAGCGCTTCCGGCGTCACATGGATCGCCGCCGGCACCTTGCCGGATGCGCCAGACATGCGCCCGTCGGTGACAAGCGCCACCTTGTGGCCGCGGTCCTGCAGGATGCCCAAAATGGTGGTCAGCTTGTGCAGTTCCGGCATGCCGTTGGCGCGCGGCCCCTGGAAGCGGATGACGGCGACGAAATCGCGGTCGAGTTCGCCCGCCTTGAAGGCGTCGTTCAGCGCCTGCTGGCTGTCCAGTACCACGGCGGGTGCCTCGATCAGGCGGCGTTCCGGCTTGACGGCAGACGTCTTGATGACGGCGTGGCCGATATTGCCCGACAGCATCTTCAGGCCGCCATTTGATTGAAATGCCTTGGCGAAGGGCGCCAATACCTTTTCGTCACCGCTGAGCTTGGGTGCGGCTTCGCGGGTGACGTTGCCGTCCGCGCCGAGCTTCGCTTCGACAGCATAGGGGCGCAGGCCTTCGCCCCACACGGTCTGCACGTCCTCATGCAGCAGGCCGGCGTTGAGCAGTTCGCGGATCAGGAAACCGAGCCCGCCGGCGGCGTGGAAATGGTTCACGTCGGAAAGGCCGTTCGGATAGACGCGGGCCAGAAGCGGGGTTGCGTCGGAGAGATCGGAAATATCCTGCCAGGTCAGCTTGATGCCCGCCGCCGCCGCCATCGCGAGCAGATGGATCGTGTGGTTGGTCGAGCCGCCGGTGGCGTGCAGGCCGACGACGCCATTGACGATCGAACGCTCGTCGATCATCCGCCCGACCGGCGTGTAGGCATTGCCGAGCGCGGTGATCGCCAGCGCCCGCTTGGCGGCTTCCCTGGTCAGCGCATCGCGCAGCGGCGTGCCCGGATTGACGAAGGATGCGCCCGGCGTGTGCAGGCCCATGATCTCCATCAGCATCTGGTTGGAATTGGCCGTGCCGTAGAAGGTGCAGGTGCCGGGGCCGTGATAGGACTTCGATTCCGCCTCAAGCAGCTCGGGACGGCCGACCTTGCCCTCGGCATAGAGCTGGCGAATCCGGGCCTTCTCGTCGTTCGGCAGGCCCGAAGTCATCGGCCCCGCTGGAATGAACACTGCCGGCAGATGGCCGAAGGTGAGAGCCCCGATGAGCAGCCCCGGCACGATCTTGTCGCAGACGCCGAGGAAGACGGCGGCGTCGAACATGTTGTGGCTGAGGCCGACAGCCGCCGCCATGGCGATCACGTCGCGCGAGAAAAGCGAAAGCTCCATGCCCGGCTGGCCCTGGGTGACGCCGTCGCACATGGCCGGCACGCCGCCCGCCACCTGCGCGATGCCGCCCACTTCGCGTGCCGCCTGCTTGATCATCTGCGGAAAGGTCTCGAAGGGCTGATGCGCCGACAGCATGTCGTTGTAGGAGGTGATGATGCCTAGGTTCGGCACCTTGTCGCCGCCGAGCGCGATTTTCTCAGACGGGCTGCACACCGCAAAGCCATGAGCGAGATTGCCGCAGGAAAGCACCGCGCGGTTGGCCGAGCGGCTGGAGGCCTCAGCGATGCGCCCGAGATAGATTTCGCGCGAGCCTCTGGACCGCTCGCGGATGCGGTTGGTGATGGCTTCGATGTCGCTTCTCGCGGTCATGGCTCTCGGTCCTGTCTTGTTGTTTGACCATGACCTTTTCGAAACCGGTTCCCGTCTTCGGGATCATGGTCTGGAACATGCCGCGGAAAACGTGGAGGAGCGTTCTCCGGCTCGACATGCAGAAATTTTACGGCGCCCAGAACACCTGCACAGGTGTCTTTGCGTGGTCGAATACGGCGCGGATGGGCAGATGACTTTCATTGCCGAGCGCTGCTTCCAGAACGCGGCGCTTTTCCGCGCCTTCGATATGCAGCGCGATAAATCCGGCCTCGGCAATGCGCGGCAGCGCCAATGTCAGGCGCGGCTCGATGCCGCTGGCCGCATGAACCGGCAGCACGTTCGATTTCGAAGCCGGGTCGAGCAGCGCGGTCAGATTGCCGGCATCGGGGAAGAAAGAGGCCGTGTGGCCGTCGCCGCCCATGCCGAGGATCGCGGCATCCAGCGGCAACGCGCTGCGGGCGATGAAATCGTTTGCCCGCTGCGCCGCACTCTGCACGTTGCCTGCCTCGGAATAGAGGCCGACGAAATTTGCCGCCGCCGCTTCGTGCTGGAGCAGGTTCGCGGCCACCAGTCCGGCGTTTGAGCGCGGTGAATCCGCCGGCACGAAACGCTCGTCGATCAGCGTCACCGTCACCTTGGCCCAGTCGAGCTTTTCGCGCGAAAGCGTGCGGAAAAACAGGCCGGGCGTGGTGCCGCCGGAAACGGCAATCGTTGCTTTTCCGCGTATGGCGATAGCGTCGCCGAGAACCTTGGCGACAGTACCGGAAAGCCCCAGCGCCAGTGTCTCGGACGACGCGAATTCGTGCCAGTTGCGGGTGGCCACGTCCATGCGCTCAGCTCTCGTGCCAGGTGCGGCCGTCGCGTTCGATCAGCGCGATCGAGGCGGACGGACCCCAGGTGCCCGAGGTGTAGCCCTGCGTTTCCTGATGGCTGTCGGCCCAAGCGCCCTGGATCGGGTCGATCCATTTCCATGCCGCCTCGACCTCGTCGCGGCGCATGAACAGCGTCTGGTTGCCGCGGATCACGTCCATCAGCAGGCGTTCATAGGCATCCGGGTTGCGCTCTTGGAAGCTTTCCGCAAAGCTCATGTCCAGCGCGACGTTGCGCAGGCGCATACCGCCCGGACCCGGATCCTTGATCATGATCCATTGCTTGACGCCGTCGTCGGGCTGCAGGCGTATCACCAACTGGTTGGCGATGACGTTGCCGGCACTTTCCTCGAAGATCGAATGCGGGATCGGCTTGAACTCGATGACGATTTCGGAGACGCGCGAGGCCAGCCGCTTGCCGGTGCGCAGGTAGAAAGGCACGCCGGCCCAGCGCCAGTTCTCGATCTCGGCCTTGATGGCGACGAAGGTTTCGGTCTCGCTTTGGCCGTTGCCGAGTTCCTCGACATAGCCCTTCACCGGGCCGGTGGCCGATGCGCCGGCGCGATATTGCCCGCGCACGGTCGATTTCGGCGCTTCCTGCCCGTTGATGCGCTTCAGCGAGCGCAGCACCTTCAGCTTTTCGTCGCGCACCGCGTCCGCTTCCATCGAGGCGGGCGCTTCCATGGCGACTAGGCACAGAAGCTGCAGCATGTGGTTCTGCACCATGTCGCGCAGCGCGCCGGCCTTGTCGTAATAGGTGATGCGGTCTTCCAGGCCGACGGTCTCGGCCACGGTGATCTGGACGTGGTCGATATGGGCAGAATTCCACAGCGGCTCGTAAAGCGCGTTGGCGAAGCGCAGCGCCATCAGGTTCTGCACCGTCTCCTTGCCGAGATAGTGATCGATGCGGAAAATCTGCTGCTCGGAAAAGACCTTGCCGATCTGGTCGTTCAGTTCGCGCGCGGAAGCAAGATCGCGGCCGATCGGCTTTTCCAGGACGATTCGCGCCGTTGGCGTGACGAGGTCGTTGGCCTTCAAATGGGTCGAGATATCGCCGAACAGCGCTGGCGCCACAGCAAGATAGAAGACCAGCACGTTCTTGCTGTTGCCGATGGCCTTTTTCAGCTTCGGGAAACCATCGCCGGTTTTCGCGTCCACCGCGACATACGAGAGGCGTGCAATGAAGCTTTCGAGCTGGGCGGGGTCGATTTCCTCCGCTTTTACATGCTCGGAAATCGCCTTGCTCGCGAATGCGCGATACTCGTCGTCGGTCATCGTGGTGCGCGAGGCACCGATAATGCGGGTAGGTTCGGAGAATTGCCCGGCGCGCTGGCGCTGGTAGAGCGCCGGCAACAGCTTGCGCTCGGCAAGGTCGCCCGTGCCTCCAAAAACGACAAGGTCGAAGGCTTCGACGGGGATGATCTGGCTAGTCATTGCAGTTCCGTGTTCACGACGGCGGTGAGTCCGCCGTCTATTAATCTAATCGATTTAAAATTACCAGTGTCAGACTGTCACAGCTTCAACCTTGACACTGGTCCAACCGGGGCGTTTCTCATCAGGCGATAGTCACTCCGGTCTGTTCGCAAACGCAACATAAGACTTGAACGTGACGATTTCCAAAGGAGATTGCGATGGGAACGCATCTTTCCAGAACGGTGGCGGAAGGCCGCGCCTTCATGCAGATCGTCGATGGAAAGCAGGTCGACGCGCTTTCGGGCGAGCGGATCGACGTGCGCTGCCCTTCCGACGGCAAGGTTTTCGCCTCAATTCCCGCCGCCGGCGCTGCCGATGTCGACCGTGCCGTGCAATCGGCCCGCACAGCTTTCGATAACGGGCCATGGAGCCGCACGCCTGCTGTCGAGCGCGGCCGCTGCCTCACCCGGCTTTTCCAGCTCATCGAGAAAAACGGCACCGAACTCGCCGCACTCGAATCGCGCGACACCGGCAAGCCGGTCCGGCAGGGCAGGGCGGATGTGAACGGCGCCATGCGCTATTACGAATTCTACGGCGGTGCAGCCGACAAGATCCACGGCGACACCATCCCGTTTCTGGAAGGCTACACGGCGCTGACCTTGCGCGAGCCGCATGGCGTGGTCGCCGGCATCATTCCCTGGAACTATCCACTGCAGATCCTTGCCCGTGTAGCGGGTGCAGCACTCGCCATGGGCAACACGCTGGTGGTCAAGCCGGCCGAAGACGCCTCGCTGACCACGATCCGCATTGCCGAGCTGGCGCTGGAAGCCGGCATTCCAGCCGGAGTGTTCAACGTCGTCACCGGCTATGGGCGCGAGGCGGGCGCGGCGCTTTCGGCGCATCCGCTGGTCGATTACGTCACCTTCACCGGCTCGCCGATGACCGGCACCGCCATCCAACAGGCCGCCGCCATCAACAACCGCGGCGTCACCATGGAGCTTGGCGGCAAGTCGCCGCAGATCGTCTTTGCCGACGCCGATATCGAGGCGGCGTTGCCCGTTCTCGTCAACGCGATCATCCAGAATGGCGGCCAGACCTGCTCGGCCGGCAGCCGCGTGCTGATCGAAAAGCCGGTCTATGACCGGATTGCCGCCGGCCTCACTGAGCGGTTCTCAAAACTCGTCGCCGGTCCGCATGACGCCGATCTCGATCTCGGCGCGCTCATCAGTCCCAAGCAGAAGAACCAGGTGGCCGGCATGATCGCGGCGGCGGAGGAGGCCGGCATTCCGGTCCTTGCGCGCGGCTCGGTCCATCCTGACGCACCCACCGAGGGCTATTATCAGGCACCGGTCCTGTTCGGATCGGTCGATCCGGCGGCGGCAATCGCCCAGAACGAGGTGTTCGGGCCGGTGCTGACGCTGTTTCCGTTCGAAGGCGAGGAAGAAGCGATACGCCTCGCCAACGGCACAGATTTCGGCCTCGTCGCCGGTGTCTGGACCAAGGACGGCGCGCGCCAGCACCGCGTCGCCAAGCGTGTGCGCGCCGGCCAGGTTTTCGTCAATGGCTACGGTGCCGGGGGCGGCATAGAACTGCCCTTCGGCGGCTTCAAGAAGTCCGGCCATGGGCGCGAAAAGGGTTTTGAGGCGCTTTACGATATGTCGGCCACCAAGACGGTGGTGTTTAATCATGGGTAGGAGAAGCAGGAAAACATGCCACGCCTAAAAAACAAGGTCGCAATCATCACCGGTGCAGCAGCGGGTTTCGGCGAGGGCATGGCCAAGCGCTTTGCCGAGGAAGGCGCGAAAATCGTCGTGGCCGACCTCAATGTGAAGGATGCCGAGCGCGTTGCCGCTGAAATCGGCCACCAGGCGATCTTCGTTCAGACCGACGTGTCACAGAAGGCCGAGTTCGATGAACTGGTCGCCGCCACGATGAAGGCTTTCGGCCGCATCGACATCATGGTCAACAATGCCGGCTACACCCATCGCAACGGCGACATGCTGGAGGTCGAGGAAGACACCTTCGACCTGATCACCGCCGTCAACATGAAGGCGATCTACCACGCCGCCCGCGCCGTCGTGCCGATCATGGATGCGCAGGGCGGCGGCTCCATCATCACCACCGCCTCCACCGCCGGCCTACGCCCGCGTCCGGGCCTGACCTGGTACAACGCCTCCAAGGGCTGGGCGATCACCGCGACCAAGTCGATGGCGGTGGAACTCGCGCCGAAGAACATCCGCGTGAACTGTCTTTGCCCGGTCGCCGGCGAAACGGGAATGCTGGCGCAGTTTATGGGCGAGGACACGCCCGAGCTTCGTGCGAAATTCCGTGCCTCGATACCGCTAGGCCGTCTGTCGACGCCGCTCGATATTGCCAATGCCGCTCTCTGGCTGGCGTCCGACGAGGCGAAATTCATCACCGGCGTGGCGCTCGAAGTCGACGGCGGCCGCTGCATCTAGCCGGCAGTCCCGCCTCCTTGCCGTGCGCTCCGGCGTATGAGAAAAGCGAAAGCTGACATGGTTAAGGCTTTCGCCATCTTTTAGCCTGAAAAATGCACAATCTCGATTCTGGGCTGGGGACGACCAAGGAGTAAGGGGCCCTTTTGCTAAATCTCCCAAGGTGGAGGACGTTTCTTGCGTTCAGCACCGTCGTATCCGGTTGTGTGCTTGCTGGTTGTACCACGCAGGGCGCTGGCGGTCTGACGGAAGGCCTCAAGACCTCGTCCCTCGGCAAGACATCGTCCAAAACGTCCTACGCCTACACGGCCAAGGACAAGGAATGTCTCGCCCGCGCAATGTTCTTCGAATCCAACCGCTCGAGCCGTTCGGGACTTGTCGCCGTCGGCACGGTGGTGATGAACCGCCTGGACTCCGGCCAGTATGGCGACACCGTCTGCCAGGTCGTCGGACAGAAAGGCCAGTTCGCGCCCGGCGTGCTGTCGCGCCGCATGGACTCCAAGGCGCTTCCCGACGTGGTCGACGCAGCCGATTCCGTGCTGAAGGGCGAACGCCATCCGAAGGTGCAGAGCGCCATGTTTTTCCACACCGCCGGCCTGCGCTTTCCCTACAAGAACATGCATTACGTGCTGGAAGCCGGCGGCAACGAGTTTTACGAGAAGCGCAGCCGGCGCCGCGCAAAGCCGGCGGTCGAGGAAACTCAGGTTGCAGAAGCCAGCCCGCTTCCCGGCGTGCAGGAGACGACGGCAAAGGCGGCTGCTCCGGTCGAGACGCAGATCGCCATGACCGAGAACGGACCGCGTGTCGTTTCGGCGAGCGCACGTTCTGCAGATTCCGCGCCGGTTGCAACAACCGCCTCCGCCTCGGCAAAGGGCGCTCGCGTTGTTGCCCGCAGCAGCAGGTCCGACGACGCCGCGCCAGTCGAGACGCGGGCGAGCACCACCGGCAAAGGCCCCCGGATTCTCACGCAGGATGCGAAGCCTGAGGCTCCAACGCCGCAGGTCGCAGAAGCCACGCCTTCTCTGCCGACCGAAGCGCCGCAGCCATCCGATCTGGCGCAGACGGCGATGTCCTATGAGGCCGACCCGAAGGCAGTCGACGCCATCGGCGCCATGATCGCCTCCCAGACGCGGCCGATGCCGACGGTGGAGTGAAAGGTAGCTCGGCGGCGCGCTTCATCATCGCCACGCCTGCTTTCGCATCTGGCCATTGTCAAAGATCGGGAAGCGGGGCGCATGGCCGTGCCTTCCTAGTGTTTAGTAAGTGGCGCGACTTCCACGCCCCGCCGGCGATTTCTGTTCCCGTCCGTTCCGCTGCTCCCTGCCTTCATTCATTTGCGAATAAAGGCAGAGCCTATGTGCTCGTCCAGCACGCGCGGGCCGTATTACCCGCAGGGGAACCCTCGGACGGAACCTCCCCGGGCTCGTCGCTACGTTTGCGACAAACCGGAAGCGCCGGTTCCTCCCCACAGATCACCGTCGCGACCGGTGTTCCCGTGGGAGGAACTGGAGCGAATTATGAAAGGTGCTCGAGGGGTGGGGAAAAATCAGGCGTTAGAAAGTTAGAGGCATAAGTAAAAACAATAGCTTGAGTGAAACCCGCCTGAAAATCTTTCCCCCACTTCGCAAGCTTCCGCTTCGGCAGTTCTGCACCGCTGCGGCCTTCGCGGATGGTCCGGCATGGATCCCTGGGTTCTACGCCCTTCGCTTCGCTCGTGCTGCGACCCGAGGATGACGAGCTTGTTATTTGCCGCCTTCGCAAACCGCCAACGCCAAATCACCAACGCTTGGGATTGGCGGCAAGCCTAAATGCAATTCGTCATTCTTGACCTCGTGAGCGAGGAACGAGCGGAGAGTGTCGGGAATCCATGCCGGAACGCAAAAGCGCTTCGGTGGTGCAGACCGCAATGGCGTCAGGATCGGTCCGTGCCTGACGATACCGGCCAATGGATCCCGGATAGCCTTCGCTTCGCTCCAGCTTCCGGGATGACGAATTGCATGTTTGGCCTTCGCTGATCGTCAACGCTGGGGCGCAGCAATTGCGTCTCTGGTCTTAAGCAACGTTTGCGATTAGCGGCGACACCCCTCCCTTCGTCATCCCGGGCGGAGCATGAGCGAAGCGAATGCGGAGACCCGGGATCCATGCCTGAATGGAGAAGAGCTTCAGCGGTGCAGAACGCGTCAACAGCAGGACCGGGCCGTGCCTGACGATGCTGCGGCCAATCGATCCCGGATAACCTGCGCTTCGCTTCGGTTTCCGGGATGACGAGCTGCCTTCGCTAGTCGTCGACATTGGATGGCAGCTTTCGGAATGACGACTTCACGGTTGTCACGGCTAGTCGCCCCTGCGCCAAGACGCGAAGACCACTTCCCGCATGCCGCACGAGCCCCGCGCAAACAAAAACCCCGGCGCGAGCGCCGGGGCAGTTCAGCCAATGAGACGGTTCGTTAGAACTTGTAGTTGAAGCCGAGGCGAATGCCGTCGGACTTCCATTTGGCTTCGACAGGCGCGCCATCCGACAGAGTGTAGTCATCCTTGCCGAGATCGATATGCAGGTATTCGAGCTTGGCGGTGAACTGGTCGGTGAAGGCATATTCGAGGCCGACGCCCGCTGCCCAGCCGAACCGCGTCTGGTCGTCGCTGACGCTGTTGCCGGTCACCGAGTCGCGGGTCGTCAACTCGACATTGCCGAAGGCTGCGCCGCCGGTGATGTAGGGCAGGAAGCGGTCATAGGCATAGCCGAGGCGCGGGCGCACCGTGCCATACCATTTCACTTCCGAGTCGCAGGAGAAGGTCGGGTTCGGGCAGGTCACGCTGCCATCGGCGCCTGACCAGGAGAGATCGCCTTCAAGGCCGAGCACGACATTGTTGGGGAACTGATAGTTGTAGCCGACCGTGCCACCGACCGAGCCGCCATTGGTGTCGAAATCATTGTTGTCGCCGGTGTCGGTGAAGGTCCAGTCGGTCTTGCCCCAATGGTAGCCGCCGACGATGCCTATGTAAGCGCCGGTCCAGCTGAAGATCGGTGTTTCGGCAATGGGAGCTGGTGCTTCGGGCTCCACGACGTCAGCGGCATAGGCCGCCGTTCCGGTGGAAAGAAGTGCTGCGAGAACCGCAGCGCGTGCAAACCCTTTGGTCAAGGCTGCCTCCTGCACATGCGAATGCCCCACGCCACCCGACGTGATGGGAGCGACCTTAGCCCAAATCCGGCGCTTTGGCTGTCACACCTGCGCAACAGTGCACCCGGGCCCGATCACTAAAACGAGAGGTGTTAAAACCTGTCCCTCAGCGCGAACCAGTTGAGCGCGAGGAACATCAGCGGCGCGCGGAAGCGCCGGCCACCGGGAAAAGGCGGGATTTTGAGGTCTTCGAAGAGCTTCAGCCGGTCGCGGTTACCGGCGATAGTCTCGGCATAAAGCTTGCCGACGAAGTTGGACAGCATGACGCCATGGCCGGAATAACCGCCGGCGAAAATGACATTGGGCATGACCTCGCGCACATAAGGTTTTCGCGGCACGGTGATGCCGACATAGCCGCCCCAGCCATGGGTGATCTCGACATCTTTCAAGGCCGGATAAAGCTCGGCGATCTGCTTGCGGATGTGGATATGAATGTCCTTGGGATCATCGACCCCATAGACCTCGCGCCCGCCGAACAGCAGCCGGCCATCCCTGGATTTGCGGAAATAGCGCACGACGAAGCGTGAATCGTCGACGGATTCACCACCTGGAATGACCGGGCTATCAGCGCCCAGCGGCACGGTCGCGCCGATGAAGGAGCCGATCGGCATGACATGGGCCGCACTCACCGGTTCCAGATTGCCGCCATAGGCATTGACCGCGATCAGGCATTTGTCGGCGGTTATGGTGCCAGTCGGCGTCGTCACGCGCACCTTGCCGGCGGCGGAGATGATGCCGGTCGACGGCGTATTTTCGAAAAGCTGTGCGCCTGCCTCCGCCGCGACCCGCGCCGTGCCGATGACCAGTTTCAGCGGATGAATATGGCCGGTGCCGGTGTCGCGCGTTCCACCGAAATAGGCGGTTGAGCCGAGCCGCTCGGCCGTCTCCTTCTCGTCCATGAAGGAGATGTGCTCATAGCCGAAGCGCGTCGCCATGATCTCTGCATGGGCCTTGTAGTCGTCGACATAACGCTTCTTGTGCGCCACAGACAATTGGCCGGGCATGAAGTCGATTTCGATATTGTTCGCTGCCGAAAATTCCAGGAGATGCGCCTTGGCCTCCTCGGCGAGTTCGAACAACGCCTTGGCGCGCGAAAGACCAAGCTCGGCCTCGAGGTCCTCCGCCCAGGCGCGCTGGCCCGTTCCGAGCTGGCCGCCATTGCGCCCGGATGCGCCGTCGCCGAAACGATGCGCCTCGATCAGCACGACATTCGTGCCCGCCTTGGCCAGATGCGCCGCCGCCGACAGGCCGGTAAAACCGCCGCCGATGATGACGACATCGGCGCTGCGGTCGCCGTCCAGCGCCGGATAGACCGGCCGCTCGCCGGCAGTGGCTTCGTACCAGGAATGGCCGGGGGAGATGGGGGAATGATGCATGATAGGGAAGTAAGGGAATAAGGGAGTAGGGGAAAGAGGAATCGGATGGGGCTACGTCGAAGCTAGTTTACGGAGCAGGAGACGCAGCAATTTCCCGACACTCTCGCTTCTGGTCATCAGTGGCGATACCGAGCCGGTAATCGCGACGCCGGCACGTTCCGCCAGGAGCAAATGAGTTTCAAGTTCTTTCAGCGAACCTTGGGCGATGCGGAGGAACTGGAGGTAGGAGCCGCGATGCTCGCGGCCATAGCTTTCGGCAATGTTGGCGGGGATGGATGTGGCGGCGCGGCGAGCTTGGCTGGTCAATCCGTAAATCTCTTCCTTGGGCCAGGATCTGGTGGTCGCATATACCAGCAACGGCCAAATCCATAGCCTGCTGCCAGACAACAAGGTCTTGATAAGAACCGCTCTTATCCGGCAACTTCCCCTACTGCCCTACTGCCCTACTGCCCTACTCCCCTAACTCACACATTCAACAACAGATACTCCCGCTCCCACGGGCTGATCACTTCCATGAAGGTCTCGAACTCGGCGCGCTTGATGGCGGCATAGGTGGCCGCGAAGGATTCGCCCAGCATTGTTCGCAACTCCTGATCGCCTTCGAACAGGTCGACTGCTTCGAGCAGTCCTCGGGGCAGGTCGATCTCGTCCGCATTGGCTGTGGTCAGGACCGGCGCATCCGGCTTCAGGCCGTTGTTCATGCCAATAAGCCCGCAGGCGAGCGAGGCAGCCAACGCCAGATAGGGATTGGCGTCGGAGGAGGGGATGCGGTTCTCGACGCGCCGTCCCGCGGGGTCCGAGCGCGGCACGCGGAAGGCCACGGTGCGGTTGTCGTAGCCCCATTTGGCGTTGACTGGAGCGGAGGCCGCCTGCGTCAGCCGGCGATAGGAATTGACGTAGGGCGCAAACATCACCAGCGCGTTCGGCACATGGCGCTGCATGCCGCCGATGAAGTTGAAGAAAGCCTCGGTCTCCGATCCGTCTGGTGCCGAGAAAATGTTCTTGCCGGTCTTGCGATCGACGATCGACTGATGGATGTGCATGGCCGAGCCCGGCTGGCCCTGGATCGGCTTGGCCATGAAGGTGGCATAGGTGTCGTGCTTGAGCGCCGCCTCACGGATGGTGCGCTTGAACAGGAACACCTGGTCGGCAAGCTCGATCGGATCGCCGTGGCGCAGGTTGATCTCGAGCTGGCCCGCACCCTCTTCGTGTATGAGCGTATCGATCTCCAGGCCCTGGTTTTCGGAGAAATGATAGATGTCGTCGATCAGTTCGTCGAACTCGTTGACGCCGGCGATCGAATAGCCGGCGCCGCCGCCGATCGGCCGGCCGGAGCGCCCGACAGGTGGGGTCAGCGGATAATCCGGGTCCGGGTTCTTGCGCACGAGATAGAATTCGATTTCCGGCGCAACGACCGGGCGCAGGCCCTTCTTCTCATAGGCTGCGACCACCTTCTTCAGCACATTGCGCGGCGTGAATTCCACGGCGCGCCCGTCCTGATGGACGAGATCGCAGATCACCTGCGCCGTTGGATCCTCCTCCCAGGGCACGACCGTCAGCGTCGAAAGATCCGGCATCAACTTCAGGTCGCCATCGTCTTCCGGGTAGGCGAATCCGTTGCCGTCTTCCGGGTAGTCGCCCGAGATCGTCATCATGAACGGTGCCGAAGGCAGCGCCAGCGAGGTGTTGGAGGTGAATTTGCTCGACGGCATCATCTTGCCGCGTGCCACGCCCGCCTGATCGGGGGTGATGCATTCTATGTCTTCGATGCCGCGCCATTCGAGCCAGTCGCTGACTTCCTTCCAGTTCTTTACGCCACGAAGGTTTTTTACATATGCGGGGGTTCGCGCACGCCCTCCGGCTTTCGAGGGGCGGGCTTCCTTTTTAGGGGCAGGCATCAATCACCAGGATTTGATTTCGGATTTGCGAGTATAGCCATGCCCCACGAGGGAAGGAAAGGGGGGCTTTCGCGGCCTTTTGTGGGGCGCGCGGTCTCAGCCGCGCAAGCGATCCAGCAGCCGATCGACCACCGGCTGGAGCAGTTCGGGAGTGATCGGCTTGGCGACGGCGGCATCGATCGCCGTCAGCGCAGAGAGATCGTCGGCATCCATGATCCGGGTCGAGAGCAGGATCACGCAGGGCGCTTCCGTTCCCGACAGCCGCCGCAGGGTCACCAACTGGCCCATCAGCGCCTCGCAGTCGGTGTTGTCGACGCCGCCGTCGAGCACCACCGTACCCGGCACCATCGTCTGCAGCGTCCGGAGTGCTGTTTCCGGATCTTCTGAAATCGGCCTCAGCCCGGATTTCTCGACGATCTTGGAAACCACGATGCGGTTGATCTGCGATTTGCCGACCACCAGAACCTTGTTCAGATCGACCGTGAAAACAGCGGGACTCTGGTCAGTCGGGCCGGTGCCCGGGCGACGGCTGCTGTCGCTACGTGACTTGATCATGCACTAGCCTGTCCGCCCGTAGCTCAATTTATGGTTGAGGAAACGGTGCAAGTAACCGCAGGCCCCACCTTCATGTCAAGCGTAAAACCATTGCGTGGCGAGCGTGAGCAAAAAGTGAAGGGATTAGCCGCGCCGCGCTTGCGACCAAAGGCGCAGCAAGGGCCATGGCGTTAAAAAAAGATCACCCACGCGAAACCGCGCAGGTGATTGAGTGGGCCTTGGAACTGTTTGTCGGTTGACGGATGCCGGTTGTTAGCGGGTGCCCTGGGTGACGATCACCGGGATGAGCAGGTCGCCCCAGTTGCCGTCACCGCCATGATGGCGCGCCGAGCGCACGAGCTCGACCGAGACGCCGGCTTCCACCGCCTTCATCACCGACTGGTTGAGGCGGTGCAGGTCGTTGGCGACGATGCGTATGACCGCCTGCTGATCCATATTCATGGCCGAAGACTGTTCCTCGGCCCGCTCCTTGACGCGTGTTCTGGTTGCCATGGTCTTCTCCCGTGCGCTGTTTATTGCCCTTCGGGCGTTTCCTCTGTTTGTTGCCCGGGGCTAGTCGCCCCGGGATATTGCCTGCGGCCCGATTATTCCGCTGCCGGACGGAACTGGTCGTGCTCGGTCGATTCCTTCATCGCCGTGGTGGACGACTGGCCGCCAGTGATCGCCATCGACACGGCGTCGAAATAGCCGGTGCCGACTTCGCGCTGGTGCTTGGTCGCGGTGTAGCCGTTGGCCTCCGAAGCGAACTCGGCTTCCTGCAACTCCGAATAGGCTGCCATCTGGCGATCCTTGTAGCCGCGCGCCAGCTCGAACATGCCGTGGTTGAGCTGATGGAACCCGGCCAGCGTGATGAACTGGAACTTGTAGCCCATGGCGCCCAACTCGCGCTGGAACTTGGCGATCGTGGCATCGTCCAGATGCTTCTTCCAGTTGAAGGAGGGCGAGCAATTATAGGCGAGAAGCTTGTTGGGGTGATGCTTGCGCACGCCCTCGGCAAACTTCTTCGCCTGCGCCAGATCCGGCTTGGAGGTCTCGCACCAGATCAGGTCGCAATGCGGGGCATAGGCAACGGCGCGCGCAATGCACGGCTCGATGCCGTTCTTGACGTTGTAGAAACCTTCGACCGTGCGGCCGGCATCATAGTCGACGAAAGGCTGGTCGCGCTCATCGATGTCTGACGTCAAGAGCTTGGCCGCTTCCGCGTCGGTACGGGCGATCACCAGCGTTGGCGTGCCCATAACGTCGGCGGCAAGGCGGGCCGCATTGAGGTTGCGGATGTGGGCAGCGGTCGGGATCAGCACCTTACCGCCGAGATGGCCGCACTTCTTTTCCGAAGCGAGCTGGTCTTCATAGTGGACGCCGGCGGCGCCCGCCTCGATGAAGGCCTTCATGATCTCGAAGGCGTTGAGCGGACCGCCGAAGCCGGCTTCTGCGTCAGCCACGATCGGCGCGAACCATGTGTCGACCGACAGGCCCTTGCCTTCCGAGGTCTCGATCTGGTCGGCGCGCTGCAGCGTCTTGTTGATGCGCTTGGCAAGCTCGGGCGCGGCATTGGCCGGGTAGAGCGACTGGTCAGGATACATGGCGGATGCCGTGTTGGCGTCGGCTGCGACCTGCCAGCCCGAAAGATAGATCGCCTTCAGTCCGGCGCGCACCATCTGCATCGCCTGGTTGCCGGAGAGAGCGCCCAGCGCGTTGACGAAGCCTTCCTCGTGGATCAACTGCCAGAGGCGGTTTGCGCCCATTTCGGCCAGGCTGTGCTTGATCTGCACGGAGCCGCGCAGCTTCTTGACCGTCTCGGCGGTATAGGGCCGCTCGATGCCTTCGAAACGGCCTTCAGGCGCGGATGGGACGAGATTGTAAAAATCGGTCATATTTCTCTCCGAACAGTCAACGGTGTTACATTGGCGGAGCAGCTTCCCGCTGCTTCTGTGTTACGGAATTTACATTGCGATGCGATATAAGCGAGGTAATTCGGGAAAATCGTCTGGGAAATAGGGAAAACCTGTATTGTGTTTGACAGGATCGCGTTGTAAATTTGTAAATGTTGTAAAGGATTTTGGCGGTGAGGAATTTGTCAATTCCTGTAAATAAACGCGATCTGTCATACAGCAAGCCTGCAGTCGTCATCCCGGAAGCCGGGCTATCCGGGATCCATTCCGCGACGACAACCAGCAGACCGGAATGGGTCCCGGGTATCCCGCCGCTTTGCGTCGCTCGTCCGGGATGACGGCGTCTTCCGGTGTATTGAAGGTCGAGACTGATGGCCGAGCAAAAAATCTTCGCCGGGCCGCGCATCCGCCGCATCCGCAACGCCAAGGGCCTGACCCAGACGGCGATGGCCGAAGGGCTCGGCATCTCGCCGTCCTATCTCAACCTGATCGAGCGCAACCAGCGCCCGCTGACGGTGCAGCTCATCCTGAAGCTATCTTCCGTTTACAAGGTCGAGCCGGAGGAGCTTCAGGGCGAGGCCAGGGGCTCGATCGCGTCACTCAAGGAGGTGTTTTCCGACCCGCTGCTGGCCGGCGAACTGCCGGGCGACCAGGAACTCGTCGAGATCGCCGAAGGCGCACCGAACGCGGCGGCGGCAGTAATAAAACTGTTCCGCGCCTATCGGGAGCAGGCCGAGCGCCTGTCCGATCTTTCCGAGCTTCTGGCGCGTGAGGGCAGGGCGACCGCTCTGTCCGGCGCGCGGCTGCCCATCGATGAGGTGCACGAGGTTTTCGAGCGTCGGCCCAACCATTTTGCGTCGATCGAAGAAGAAGCGGAAGCGTTCACCTCCGTGCTCGACCCGGGTGATGATCTATTCGGCGCGCTGAAGGCATGGCTCAGGCGCGAGTATGGCATCGTTGTGAAAGTGCTGCCGGTCGCCACCATGCCCAACTGGCGTCGCCGCTATGACCGTCATTCGCAGCGCCTGTTCATTTCCGAGCGCCTTTCGCCCTTCGATCAGCTGCGCGAGGTGGCGATGGAAGCCTGCCTCATCCGCATGTCGGTGGCGGTCGCCGCCGAAATACAAGCCCTGAAGCTTTCATCCGACGAGGCCCGGCGGCTCGCACGATTCGAGCTTGGCCGCTATGCGGCGCATGCGCTGATGATGCCCTATCAGGCGTTCCAGTCGGCAGCGCAGCGCTCACGCTACGATGTCGATGTCTTGCGCTCGCGCTTCGGCGTCTCCTTCGAGCAGGCGGCAAACCGGCTGACCATGCTGCAAAGGCAGGGCGCCTCGGCGGTGCCGTTCTTCATGCTCGAGGTCGACAATGCCGGCAACCGCTTCCGCAAGGCTGGCGCGCAAGGCTTTCCGCAAAGCCGCTTCGGCGGCGGCTGCCCGAAGCTGCCGGTGCATGCAGCCTTCACCCAGCCGGGGCAGATTTTTGTCGAGGCGGTGGAAATGCCGGACGGTGCCGAGTTCCTCTGCGTTGCCCGCACGCTGGAAGGACCGCAAGGCGCCTTCAACGAGCGCCCGCGCCGCACCGCCCTGCTAATCGGCTGCGACATCGCCTTCAAGGACGAGATCGTCTACGGAGCAGCATTGCCCGGAGCCACCGGCGCGAAGCCCGGCCAGGTTCCCGCAACCCCGGTCGGCCCCGCCTGCCGGCTCTGCGAGCGCACCGGCTGCCTGTCCCGCGCCGAGCCCCCCGTCACCCGCCCGCTCGGACTGGACGAGATGGTGACGGGGTTGAGCGCCTTCGATTTTCAGTAGTGGATAGCCGATGCGCGAGCGTGCAACAGCTTGCAATGCTGGGTTGTCAGGCTATCATTCCGCGCAGCATTTGATGGGGCGGCAACCGCATTGAGATGCCGGTTGCGATGACTTTCGGGGGCATGCTTTGAGGAAAACGGCTTTGTTGCTGGGCTTGACACTCATGTTGTCAGCCGGGTCGGCTTTGGCGGAAACATCGGCGGAATTCTTCAAGTCCTATCAGGACTACGGAGATACGGGAAAAGAATTTCTCGACAAGATCGAGCCGAAAACCGGTGCCATCGATCTCGCCGATGGCGTTCACCTGGAACTCAAGGACAAGTTCTATTTCCTCGACCACGACGACGCCGTGCAGGTTTTGACCGAAGGCTGGGGCAATCCGGCCGACACCACCGTCGAAACGCTGGGGATGATCTTCCCCAAAGATTACGACCCTCTGGCCGACGGCACCTGGGGTATCGAACTGCGTCACGAAAAGATCGGCTATGTCGATGATCTGGATGCGGCCACCATCGACTACAGCGATTTGCTTAGCACGATGCAGTCGGACACGAACGCGCGCAACGAGGAGCGCGTCAAGGAAGGGTTCTCGCCGGTAACGCTTGTGGGATGGGCTTCGCCGCCCACCTATGACACCGTCAACAAGCGGCTTCATTGGGCCAAGGAGCTTCAGTTCGGCGAGGCGACCTCGCGGACGCTCAATTACGATGTGCGTTTCCTCGGCCGCGAGGGCGTCTTTGTCATGAGCTACATCGCGACAATGGATCAACTGCCCGAAATCAAGCAGAGCCTCGGTGAGGTGCTGAACCTTGCGAGCTTCGCCGAAGGCAAGCGATATGCTGATTATCTGCCGGGCGTCGACAGCGCCGCCACGATTGGCATCGGCGGGTTGATCGCGGGCAAAGCTGCGATCAAGACTGGGCTCCTGGCTGTGGCGCTGGTTGCACTCAAGAAGTTCGGCTTTGTCTTGCTCCTGCCATTGATCGGGCTTTGGCGGTTCGTTCGCAGCAAGTTCTCGCGCAACGGCGCATAAGCGTTCATCATCGTCGCCACGCGTCCGATAAGCGCGTGGCGACGTGGTCTTCCTTTGTCAGCGGGAAACCGCCGCCGGTACGCGTGCAGCCCGAAATACAGCCGTGCCGGCAGCGATGATCGCGACGGCACCGACTGCAGCGCCAGCATAGAGATAGGTCTGCCCGAAGCCGAATGCCGCGATCATCGGCTGGCTGACGAAGGGCGAGATGAAATGACCGGCAAAGACGCTGGCCGTCATGCCGCCGGCGACACGTCCTCTCATCTCCGGTGCGGCTGCGGTCATGGCAGCGGCAGCGATGTTCGGCATCATCATGCCCAGGCCGAGCCCGACCACGCTGGCCGCTGTCAGCACCGCCGGCAGCGAGCCCGCCAATCCGAGCAGCGCATAGCCGGTCGCCATCAGGCCGAAGGCGAGGCCGAAGACGCCCGTCACGCCCAGTCTTGCGCGCAAGGGGGCGTAGAACAGCGAGACGCCAGCGCTGACAACGTTGCCCAGCCCGATGGCGAACCCCGCCAGCGTCGGCGAACCGATCCCCATGGCATTGAGATAGAAGGGAAGTTGCGTCGGTATCAGGTAGTAGGCGACGCTGTTGAGAACGGAAGCGAAGTACACCGCGGCAATGGCAAGCCATGCCGTCGTGCCCACGGCTCCGGCGAGCACGGTCGTGCCGCGGGCAAGATTGGGCTCTTTGATGAAGGCCAACATGGCCGGGATCAGCAGGAGCGAAAGGCCATAGACGGCAAAGGGCGCGCGCCAGTGCAGTTCGGCCAGCAGGCCGCCGCCGGTCAGGAAAACCAGCCCGCCGATGCCGACGAAAGCCGCCTGCAACCCCATGAAGCGGTCGCGCGCCGGTCCGGTGAAATAGTCGCCGACCAACGCGGTCACCGTCGTCATCACCCCCGCCACGGCAATGCCGAGTGCGGCGCGGCCGATCAGCAGGCCGACAAGCGAATCCGCCAGCAGGCCCGACATGCCGCCGATGCCGTAGAGCAGGGCGCCAGCCATCAACAAAGGCCGGCGGCCGAAGCGGTCGGCAAGGCCGCCGGCGAAGGGCGCGCAGATGACGATGAAGAGCGCCGGCAGCGTCAGCACCAGCCGGGTCAGGATCTCGACATTGTCGCTGCCGGCGAAATGCGCTTCGATGGCCGGCAGGGAAGGCGCGATCGTGGCGCCCGACATGATGGTCAGCATCGCCGCCAGCAGCAGCGTGATGTTGCGTCCGCGATGCAGGTGACGGCCTGGTGCCGTGTCGATCGGGCGAAGTTGCGCATTCATGCTGCCACCTCGAAATAAGACGAGCTGGCACGGGCGTCGCGCAGGGCCACGGCCCACCAGTGAAGGCGGGCGAGCAGCGTTTTCATCGCCTGCTCTGCGTCCTTCGGCTCGATCAGCGACCCGGCGCTGTCGAATCTATTCCAGGGGTTGGCGAAGCTTACCGTATCGCGGATGCCGACGGCATGAAGTTCGGCGAATATCAGCCGAAGCTGCTCGACGGCCCGCAGCCCGCCTGAAACGCCGCCATAGGAGACGAAGGCGACCGGCTTGATCTGCCATTGCTGGTTGTAAGCGTCGATCAGCGATTTCAGCGCGCCGGTGTAGCCGTGATTGTATTCGGGCGTGACGATGACGAAGGCGTCCGCCTCGTCGAGGTTGCGGCCGATCTCGGCGCTATTCGTCTCCATATCTCGCGGGTCGATATGGCTTGCGGCAAACCGCCCGTCACTGAGAATCTCGGTTGCCGCCCAATTGACCATGGTGTCGCAAAAGCGGCCTTCTCGGGCGCTGCCATAGATCAGGCCGAGCTTTGTTTTCTGGGGCATTTTGGGTAGGCACTCCGTTCAATGAAAGTTCAGGAGCACCCCTATAAAACCTCAGGTATAGTTGAGGTCAAGCATTAAAAAGCACCGCCGTGTTTTTTGGAAACGCAGCGGGTTTGCGCCGGCGTTCAGTCGCCTCCCAAGGGCCTTTCCCCGGCAAACAGCGGCGCATGCGCAGCGATAAGCGCGGCCATGCGCTCTATGACCTTTCGCACCTCCGGGCGGTGGCGGTCGTCGTCATGCATGACGATCCATTGCCTGTGATGCAGTTCGGCAATCGGCTCGCCGGCGCGCTCTAGCAGCGGGTCGCGGTCGCCGGCAAAGCACGGCAACACGCCGGTGCCGACGCCGGCACTGATGAGATCGTAGAGCGTGCGTGGCGTGTTTGCCCACGCGGCAATCGACAGGTTCGGTTGCGCATTCGTCCAGCGGGCCGACGGCGTGGCGGCGTCGTCGGGCGCGATCGCCACCCAGTTTTCTGGTCCCTGCATAGGCTGGTTGCGTGCCCGGAAAGGCGCATAGGCGACTTCGCCCGCCGGCCGCGAAGCCAGGTTCATGCCCTCGGCCGGACGATTGCGAACGCCGATCTCGACCTCGCGATGGGCGATGTCGAGCCGCGCTTCCGCCGTCTTGAAGCCGATGTGGAAAGGGTCGTCGGGCGTCCATAGCCGCGAGAAATTGGCCGACAGCAGATTGGCGATCCAGGTGCCGGCCGATATCCGCACCACCGGGCGTCGCATGTCGGCCGAAAGCCAGTCCTCGATGGGCCGGGCGCTCGCCTCCATCGCCTGCGCCTTGGCAAGCAGCGCACGGCCGTCTTCGGTGAGTTCATAGCCGGTCTGGCGGCGGATGAAGAGCCGCCGCGCGAGCGCCTGTTCCAGCGACAGCATCTTGCGGCCGATCGTGGCCGGGCTGGAGCGCAGTTCCTCGGCTGCCGCCGAAAGCCCGCCGCTGCGCGCGACATGGATGAAGGCCTTCAGGTCGTTCCAGTCGAGATTTTTCATAATTGAAAAAGATAGCGCGAAATACGCCGGAGATACATCCGAAATCGCCCGATATCTTTCGATTATGAACTTCAAGGGAAAGGATATGGCGATGGAGCCGCTTCACGTCTGGACAATGATACAATACGAACTGAGCCGAAAATCCCGCGACCGCCAGCGCTCGTATAATGGCGAAGCGCAGGACGTTCCCTCCAGAAGCATCCTGCGCAGGCTGTGGTCCGGCCTGTTTCGCAGCCGCCGCGAAAGGCGCGACAACGCCTGCTGAGCGACCGGGTGCCACAACCACAAGCCCGGACTGGACCACCCGCAAAAAACATCTTTCGACTATCGGATTCCGAACGTGTTTGTCGCTTGGCGACATGCGCGGCCTTTTCGAAACATCGATAGTCGAGCCATGACAGAAACCGCCGTTTCACACGCAGGCTCCCACATCTCTCGGCGCGAGGAGCGCATCGGGATGCTGCTGGTGTTCCTGTCGGCGCTGATGTGGAGCTTTGGTGGCGCGATCGCCCGCTTCATCGAGGTTGACGATAGCTGGACGGTCGTGTTCTGGCGCTCGTTCTGGGCCGCCGTTTTCCTGCTCGGCTTCATGGCCTGGCGCGATGGCCTGCGCGGCACGCTGAAGCTGTTCCGCAGCATGGGCCTGCCCGGCCTTGCGGTGGCGCTCTGTTTTGCGGTGGCCTCGACCTCTTTCGTCGTCGCGCTCGCCTACACCACGGTTGCCAACATCCTTCTGATGCAGGCCGGTGTTCCGTTGTTTGCGGCGCTGATCGGCTGGCTGGTGTTCCGCGAACGTGTCAGCGGGCCGACCTGGATAGCCATTGCCGCCGTGATCTGCGGTGTCGCCATCATGGTCTCGGAATCCTTCAACGGGCAGGTGTCGCCCATCGGCGACGGTCTCGCGCTGCTGATTGCCATGGTGTTTTCGATAGCCACCGTCATCACCCGCCGCTTCGCCCATGTGCGCATGACGCCGGCAACGTGCCTGGGTACGATTCTCGCCGGCATATTCGCCGCCACACAGGTCGACGCCTTTGTCGTGTCGCCCCGCGACATGGGTTTCCTGTTTGCTTTCGGCGCGCTCAATCTCGGCCTCGGCCTCGCCTTCTTCGCCACCGGCGCGCGGCTGGTTCCGGCTGCCATCGCAGCCCTTCTCGGCTGTTTTGAGCCGATCCTCGGACCGATCTGGGTATGGCTCATCCACGGCGAAGTACCGTCAGCCCGCACCATCGTCGGCGGTGCGGTCGTGTTCACGGCATTGCTGGTTCACATCGGGCTGGAATTCCGGCGCCAGTCGCGTCCGGTGAGACCGGGCGTCACAGGCATGCCGTCTCCCCATTGACATAACTGTTACAGAGCAGGCAGGTTATGTGATCTTCAACCAGTAAACAGGTATATCTTGCGTGAAATAACCGGAAGCATAGAAACCGGAACCAAACCTTCTTCCACAGGCGGCTCTTCTTTTCCCTCAAGCGGCACCGCCGGGAAAAAACGCCCGCCCGAAATTCCTTCCCCTGAAATTCCCCCGGTTCCAGCCTCTTCCGGCCAGAAGTCCTCATTCATTTCACCTGAGCACGAAGCTGAATATCGCGCCTTCGTCGAAAAGCATCCCGACATCGAAGCAGTCGAATTTCTGCTGGTCGATCCCAACGGGATGATGCGCGGCAAGTGGGCGCCCGGCGACGCGCTCAAGAAAGCCTTCCAGGACGGCGTCAATTTCCCGATGTCGCTGCACGGCCTCGACGTCTGGGGCCGCGAGGTCAGCGAGACCGGCCTGCATATCGAAACCGGCGACAAGGACGGCTACTGCCGCGCCACGCGCGGCTCGCTGTCGATCGTGCCGTGGGCCAAGCGCAAGACCGCACAGGTGCTGCTCCAGACGTTCTCGCCAGAAGGCGAACCTTTCATGGCCGATTCCCGCCAGGTGCTGAAGCGCAAGGTGGCCGAGGTCAACGCCAAGGGCTTCTTCCCGGTCGTCGCCTTCGAGCTGGAATTCTATCTCCTCGATCCTGAGGTCGAATGGGACGACGGCATGCCGGCCCCCGTCGGCGCCACCGCCGGCCCGGACCGGTTGCGCATGTATGGCCTCGACGATCTCGCCGAACATGCCGACCTGTTCGACATGATCCGCGACGCCGCCGACGATCAGAACCTGCCGATCGACACCATCATCAAGGAAGCCGCCCCCGGCCAGTTCGAGGTCAATCTCAAGCACCGGGGCGATCCGCTTCGTGCCGCCGACGATGTCATCATGCTCCAGCGCATCGTCATCGGCTCCGCCCGCGCCCATGGGCTGACGGCCACCTTCATGGCCAAGCCTTTCCTCGAATATGCCGGCAACGGCATGCACGTCCACGCTTCGATGCTCGACGCCGATGGCCGCAACATCTTCGGCGGTGTTGCGGGTCGCAAGACGCTCGAATCGGCCGTAGCAGGTCTCTTGAGGACCATGCCGGAATCGCTGCTCCTGTTCATCAACACCTGGAACGGTTTCAGGCGCATCACGCCGGGTTCCTACGCGCCGACCCGCGCTGTCTGGGGCGAAAACAACCGCTCGGTCGCCCTGCGCATTCCGGTTTCCTCGGAAGAGAACACGCGGCTCGAGCATCGCATCGCCGGCGCCGATGCCAACCCCTATCTCGTCATGGCGACGCTGTTGCAGGGCATGGTCGAAGGCATCGAGAACAAGGAAGTGCCGCCGCCGCCCGTTCAGGGCAACGCCTATGACGATGGCGGGCTTTTCCTGCCCGACGACATGGACGATGCGCTGCAGCTGATGGCCAAGAGCGCTTTCGTCGACAGGGCGCTCGGGCCGTTGATGGCCAAGGTCTACCAGGACCTCAAGCGTGCCGAAATCCTGGCCTTCTGGGCCGAGATCACGCAGCTGGAACGCACAACCTATCTGTGAACTACCGGCGCGATTTCGCGCTTGTCGCACTGCAAAAACGCCAATAGGCTAAACCAAAAACCGCCCGGGCCAGGCTTGGCCCCGGAGCCGGAATGGAACACTAAAAACAGGAGATTGAGATGATACGCAAAGCGCTTTGGCTCACCGCCACGACGACTTTCGCAGCGGTTTTGACATTCTCGGCCAACGCGCAGGAGCGCGTCGTCAATGTCTACAACTGGTCGGATTACATCGATGATTCGATCATTGCCGACTTCACCAAGGAAACCGGCATCAAGGTCGTCTACGACGTCTTCGATTCCAACGAAATCCTCGAAACCAAGCTGCTCGCCGGCGGCAGCGGCTACGATGTCGTGGTGCCGACCGCGAACTTCCTTGCGCGCCAGATCACGGCGGGCGTCTTCCAGAAGCTCGACAAGTCCAAGCTGCCGAACCTCTCCAACATGTGGGACGTGGTTTCGGAGCGCACCGCCAAATACGATCCCGGCAACGAATACTCCATCAATTACATGTGGGGCACGGTCGGCATCGGCTACAACAAGAAGAAGGTCGAGGAAGCGCTCGGCACCGACAAGGTCGATACCTGGGAAACGGTCTTCAATCCCGAGAAGCTCGCCAAGCTGAAGGATTGCGGCGTCTACATGCTCGATTCGCCGACCGATATGGTCCCGACCGTTCTCAAATATCTCGGCCTCGATACGGAATCGACCAATCCCGACGATCTCGCCAAGGTCGAGGAGACCTTGCTGAAGGTACGGCCTTTCGTCCGCAAGTTCCATTCGTCCGAATACATCAACGCACTCGCCAATGGCGACATCTGCCTCGCTGTCGGCTGGTCCGGCGACGTGTTCCAGGCACGCGACCGCGCTGCCGAAGCCAAACAGGGCGTGGAAGTCGCCTATGTCGTGCCGCAGGAAGGCGCGGAGATGTGGTTCGATCAGATGGCGATCCCGGCCGATGCCAAGCATGTCGAGGAAGCGCATGAATTCCTCAATTACATCATGAAGCCGGAAGTGATCGCGAAGGCGACGAACTTCGTCTACTTCGCCAATGGCAACAAGGCCTCGCAGGAGTTCATCGAGAAGGACATCACCAGCGATCCGGCGATCTACCCGGACGAGGCGATGCTGGCCAAGCTGTTCACCGTCTCGCCCTACGATCCGAAGTCACAGCGCAACATCACGCGTCTTTGGACCAAGGTCGTCACCGGCCAGTAAAACTTGGAAAAGAGAGCCCCGCGGAAAGCTTCGCGGGGCTCTTTTCGGAACGTATCCGCAAGCGCCCGCAAAGGGGCCGGAACGATCTAGAGTGGGAATCCGTACAGGACGGAGAGGGACATGAAATCGCTTGGAAGCATTCGCAGGAGCTTTGCGCCGTGGAGCGATCCCGCCGCCAAGCCCTACATCGTCTTTGAAAACGTCACCAAGCGCTTCGGCGATTTCACTGCCGTCAACGACCTGTCGCTGAGCATTTTCGAGCGCGAGTTCTTCGCGCTTCTCGGCGCGTCCGGCTGTGGAAAATCGACGCTGCTGCGCATGCTGGCCGGTTTCGACGAGCCGACGTCGGGCCGCATCCTGCTCGACGGTCAGGATCTGCGCGGCATCCCGCCCTACAGGCGGCCGGTCAACATGATGTTCCAGTCCTATGCGCTGTTCCCGCATATGACGGTCGAGAACAACATCGCCTTCGGCCTGAAGCAGGAAGGCATGGCGAAAGCCGATATCGAAAAGCGCGTTGCCGACATGCTCAAGCTGGTCAAGCTGGAGCAGTTCGCCAAGCGCAAGCCGCACCAGCTTTCCGGCGGCCAGCGCCAGCGCGTGGCGCTCGCCCGCTCCGTCGCCAAGCGCCCCAAGGTGCTGCTGCTCGATGAGCCGCTCGGCGCGCTCGACAAGAAGCTGCGCGAGGAAACGCAGTTCGAGCTGATGGACCTGCAGCAGGAACTCGGCCTGACCTTCGTCGTGGTGACCCACGACCAGGAAGAGGCCATGACCATGGCCGACCGCATCGCCATTCTCGACAAGGGCGAGGTGATGCAGGTGGCGACGCCGACGGAAGTCTACGAGGCGCCGGCATCGCGCTTCGTCGCCGGCTTCGTCGGCAACGTCAATATGTTCGAGGGCAAGGTCGCCAGCCGCGATGCCGGCAGCGCGCGTATTTCGGGTGGCAACGGCCTGACCATCAAGACCGAGAATGCGGGCGATGCCTCGGCCGGAAGCGATGTCGTCTTCGCCATCCGGCCCGAGAAGATCAAGGTTTCGTCGAAGAAGCCGGCCGATGCGGACGCCAATGTCGCTGAAGGTGAAATCTACGATATCGCCTATCTCGGCGACATGACCGTCTATCACGTCAGGCTCGCCGACGGGCAGGTCGTCAAGGCAAGCTCGCTCAACGCGGTGCGCATCTCGGAAGACCCGTTGAGCTGGAACGACAGGGCCTGGATTTCCTTCCGTCCCGATGCGGGCGTGGTTCTGACACGGTAGGTGCGGCCATGACGGACACAGCCATAGCCGCATCGAGCGCCACCGAATACGCAGGCAGGTCGCCGCTTGCCCGCGCCTTGAACGCCTTCGTCAGCCGCCTCGTCATTATCGTTCCCTATCTCTGGCTGCTGTTCTTCTTCCTCGTCCCCTTCATCATCGTTTTCAAGATTTCGCTGTCGCAGACGGCCATCGCCATGCCGCCCTACATTCCGGTGCTGGGCTTTGGCGAGGGCTTGAGTGGTTTCTGGGCGCAGCTGAAGCAGCTCAGCATCGACAATTACCTCTGGCTGACCGAGGACGCGCTTTACTTCAACGCCTATGTGTCGAGCGTCGTCATCGCCGGCATCTCCACCATCCTGACGCTGCTGGTCGGCTACCCCATCGCCTATGGCATGGCGCGCGCGCCGGCAACGCTGCGGCCGACGCTCTTGATGCTGGTCATCCTGCCGTTCTGGACTTCGTTCCTGATCCGCGTCTATGCCTGGATCGGTATCCTGAAGCCCGAGGGCCTGCTCAACCAGTTCCTGCTCGCCACCGGCATCATCGACCAGCCGTTGATCATCCTCAACACGCACACGGCGATCTTCATCGGCATCGTCTATTCCTATTTGCCGTTCATGATCCTGCCGCTCTATTCAGCGCTGGAGAAGATGGACTTCTCGCTCATCGAGGCGGCGCAGGATCTCGGCTGCCCGCCGATCAGCGCCTTCTGGAAGATCACTTTTCCGCTGTCGATCCCCGGTGTCGTCGCCGGCTGCCTGCTGGTGTTCATTCCGGCGGTCGGCGAATTCGTCATCCCCGATCTGCTCGGCGGCTCGCAGACGCTGATGATCGGCAAGACGCTGTGGAACGAGTTCTTCGCCAATCGCGACTGGCCGGTGTCGTCGGCCGTGGCCGTCATTCTGCTTCTGCTTCTGGTGATACCGATCATGATCTTCCAGCATGCGCAGGCACGCGCTCAGGAACAGGGCAGGTGACATGAACAGCAGCTGGAGCCGTTTCAACATCACCTCGATCGTGCTGGGCTTTGCCTTCCTCTATCTGCCGATCGTGCTTCTCGTGGTCTTCTCCTTCAACGAGTCGAAGCTCGTCACCGTCTGGGGTGGGTTCTCGACCAAGTGGTACGGCACCCTGTTCCAGAACAAG
Organism: Mesorhizobium sp. CCNWLY176; assembly: GCF_037153935.1. Taxonomy (NCBI): domain Bacteria; kingdom Pseudomonadati; phylum Pseudomonadota; class Alphaproteobacteria; order Hyphomicrobiales; family Phyllobacteriaceae; genus Mesorhizobium; species Mesorhizobium sp. CCNWLY176. The sequence goes on along the minus strand of NZ_JBBBDZ010000014.1, from coordinate 75,697 downwards.
GGCCTGATGGACGCCGCCTGGGTCACCGCACGCGTCGGCGTCATCTCTGCCACCGTCGCCACCGTGCTCGGCACGCTCGCCGCACTCACCCTGACGCGCTACACGCGCTTTCGCGGACGGGTGCTGTTTTCGGGCATGGTGTTTGCGCCGCTGGTCATGCCCGAAGTCATCACCGGCCTGTCGCTGCTGCTGCTGTTCGTGGCGGTCGGCCTCGACCGCGGCTTCCTGACGGTAACGCTGGCACACATCACCTTCTCCATGTGCTTCGTCGCCGTCGTCGTGCAGTCGCGCCTGCTCACCTTCGACCGGTCGCTGGAGGAAGCAGCGATGGATCTCGGCGCCCCACCGGTAAAAACCTTCTTCCAGATCACGCTGCCGGTCATCCTGCCCGCGATCGTCTCCGGCTGGATGCTGGCTTTCACCCTGTCGCTCGACGATCTGGTGATCGCAAGCTTCACCTCCGGACCGGGCGCGACCACCTTGCCGATGAAGATCTATAGCCAGGTGCGTTTGGGCGTGACGCCGGAAATCAATGCGGCCTGTACCATCCTGATCGCGGTGGTCGCGGTCGGCGTGATTGCGGCCTCGGTGGTCAACAAGCGCCGCGAAGTGCAGCGCCTGCGCGACGAACAGGCGGCTCAACGCGGGTAATAAGCCTCACTGCACCGGTGCTGCCGGCCCTGCCAAGGCAGGCGGCGTCGAGCGTATCGGCGAAATGAAGGGCGCGTTCCACGAGCCGCCGACGAAGAACATCGCCTGCGGTGGTGTTGCGCCGTTCTGCGCCGCGGGCTGGTCCGGTGGCACGATGCCGCCCGAAAGCGCCAGCCCCCGTCCGACATAGGGAACGATGCCGGTCAGCCAGAGCCTGCCCTGCGGGCTCTTTGCTTCCGCCTTGTCGATCTTGACGACGCCGCGCGAGATGCTTGCCTTGAACTCCGCGCCGTCTATCGGCAGCGTACCTTTCGAGACGTCGCCGAGTGCGAAGAACCCACCCTCGGCACTGCGCTTCTGGAATCCTGCCAGATCGAAATCGGAAAGCGCACCGGGGCCGAAGGTCGCCGATATCGTGCCTTCGGCGTTGTCGAGAATGGATCCCCAGGTCCGCCCCGGACCCTTCATGATCAGCGAAATGTTGCCGCGCCCGATTGGAAAAAGCCGCGGCATGCCGGTTGCCGCACCGAAAGCGCCGCCCTCGATGTCGGAGGCCAGAAGCCGCATTTCCACCTGCGTTCCCTCCGGCTTGCGGTCGAAGCGGATGCCGGCCTGAAGATTGCCGTCGAAGGCGGCGGCGTCCGAAATATCGAAGGCAGCCAGCCCGTTCTTCACCTGCACATTGGCGGCTACCTCCGACAGCGTGACCGAGCCGGCAACCGCGTGCCCGGCCGACAGGCGCAGGTCCAGGTTCATGCGGTTGGCGAAGGTCGTGTCGATCTCGGAGGGCCCCGCTTGAACCGCATCGGCCGTACCCGCTACTGGTGCCAGCGGCGTGAAAGCGGCAAGGAACGAACGCAGGTCCAGCGTCTCGAACGCCAGCGTGCCGGCGATTGAAGGAATCCCATCGGCAAAGGACGCATTCAGCACGCCCATGCCCGGATTGCCGTCCAGCCCGATCTCCGCGTTGTCCAGCTTGAGCCGCTGTGCATCCCCGCTCATGCGCCCCGCCACCGAGAGCGAGCCGATGGCGCTGCCCGGCGAGACATCGGCACGCGACCATTCCAGCATGCGCCGCAGCGAAGGTGCTGAAAATTTCACCGCGCCGTCGACGAAGGGGTTCTCGGTCGTCTTCACTATGCCGTCGAAGGAGGCGGTGGCCGGCTTTGCGGTGAGAGAGGCGGTGACGGGCGCTTCGCCGCCGGCAAAAAGCATCAGCGGCTTGGCTGACGACGCCTCGATCGCAACCGACTCGCCGCGCCAGATGCCGGTAACGTTGAGCGTTGCGGTGCTGTTGAGCGTCGGCCAGCTCACCCGGCCGGCAACGCCGGTCAGGATTTCGCGGTCCTTGCCATCGGCAAAGACGGTCACGCGGCCGTCGCTGACCTCGACCATGCCGAACGGATCGGAGGAGACGCGTCCCGGTTCGGCCTGGCCGGCATTTGCCGCCACGGCTTCCCGCGTCGCCTTGACCGAACTGGCGATGCGTCCGCCGGCCGGCAGGGCCGGCAGATAATGACCGTCGGCCGTGCGCTCGACGCGCAGCGTCGGCCGGATCATGCTGGCGGAGGAAAAGACAACATTGCCGCCGAGTGCTGCCAGCGCCGAAAGCTTGATTTCCATGCGCTCGGCTTCGATCACCGGCGGGTGGTCGGGCTCTCCCCATTGGGTCATCGCCACATTGGTCAGGACGGCGCGAAAGCTCGGCCAGACTTCTATCTCCGGCGTCGAATCGATGGTGACTCGGTAGCCGCTCCATGAACTCATCTCGTAGGCGATGCGATCGCGCACCAGCCGCGTCGAAGCGATAAGCGGGAGCATGGCGATGATCAGGCCGACGATCAGCGCAGCCGCGCCAATCACCCAGATGCTGCGCCTGACCAGAGGTGACGGCATTGTGCCTCATTCATGCTTGTGGTTGATCGGCCGCCGTGCCGATTACCTTGTTGTCCGGTTTAGCGGACATGCGCGGCATTTCAACCCTTTGTGTCAGAGCTATGGCATTTTGTGAACGATGACGCCGCGACAGGGCCAGACGCCTTGCCTTGTTGCGCTGCAATATGCATAAGAAACCGCCGCTGGGAGGACCATGTATGACCGAGAAAACGCCACTCTGGACACCCTCGAAGGACCGGATAGCCGCAGCCCCGCTCACGACTTTCATGTCGCAAGCCTCGAGCCGCGCCGGCAGGGCATTCTCCGATTATGCCGAACTGCATGCCTGGTCGATCGATGACCGCGAAGCCTTCTGGGATTTGGTGTGGGACTTTTGCGGCATCGTCGGCGACAAGGGCGCCCGCATCCTGGCCGATGGCGACCGCATGCCGGGCGCGAGCTTCTTTCCCGATGCAAAACTCAATTTCGCGGAAAACCTGCTGAAGAAGACCGGGCCCAGTGAGGCGATGGTCTTCAAGGGCGAGGACAAGGTTTCGCGGCGGCTCTCCTGGGACGAGCTTCACGGTCTGGTGTCAAAGCTGCAGCAGCTGTTCGTGAGGCTCGGCGTCAAGCAGGGCGACCGCGTTGCCGCGATGATGCCCAACATGCCCGAAACCATTGCTGCCATGCTGGCGACTGCCTCGCTGGGCGCTGTCTGGTCCTCCTGCTCGCCCGATTTCGGCGAACAGGGCGTGCTCGATCGCTTCGGCCAGATCGAGCCCGTCGTCTTCATCGCGCCCGACGGCTATTTCTACAACGGCAAGGAAATCGACGTCGCCGCCAAGATCGCGACGGTGGCGGAAAAGCTTCCGACCGTCCGCACGGTGCTGGTCGTCGACTATGTCGGCAAGGCGAAAGAGGTCGCCGCCGGCGTCGAGAAGGCCGAGGCGCTGGATACGGCACTTGCGCCTTTCACCGCAGGCAAGGTGAGCTTTGAGCGGCTGCCCTTCGCCCACCCGCTCTACATCCTGTTTTCGTCGGGCACGACCGGCATTCCGAAATGCATCGTCCATTCCGCCGGCGGCACGCTGATCCAGCATGTCAAGGAACAGCGGCTTCATGCCGGCATCGAGGATGGCGACCGCTTCTTCTATTTCACCACCTGCGGCTGGATGATGTGGAACTGGCTGGTGTCCGGCCTCGCTTCCGGCGCGACGCTGCTGCTCTATGACGGCTCGCCCTTCTATCCCGATGGCAATGTGATCTTCGATTTCGCCGACGCCGAGAAGATGACCTATTTCGGCACCTCCGCAAAATTCATCGATTCCGTGCGCAAGGCCGATCTGCATCCGATCAGGACGCATGACCTGTCGACCGTCCGCACGCTGTCCTCCACCGGCTCGCCGCTGTCGCCGGAAGGCTTTTCATTCGTCTATGACGGCATCAAGAAGGACGTGCATCTGGCCTCCATTTCCGGCGGCACCGACATCGTCTCCTGCTTCGTGCTCGGCGTTCCGACCGAGCCGGTCTGGACCGGCGAAATACAGGGCGCAGGCCTCGGCATGGCCGTTGATGTCTGGGATGACGACGGCAAGCCGATCCGCGGCGAGAAAGGCGAACTGGTCTGCACCCGCGCCTTCCCGGCCATGCCGATCGGCTTCTGGAACGATCCGGACGGCGCAAAATACAGCGCCGCCTATTTCGAGCGCTTCGACAACATCTGGTGTCATGGCGATTTCGCCGAATGGACGACGCATGGCGGCATCGTCATCCATGGCCGCTCCGACGCGACGCTCAATCCGGGCGGCGTGCGCATCGGCACAGCCGAGATCTACAATCAGGTCGAGCAGATGCCGGAAATCCTCGAGGCGCTGTGCATCGGCCAGACCTGGGACGACGATGTGCGCGTCGTGCTGTTCGTGCGGCTGGCTGAGGGCGTCACACTCGACGAGGCGCTGGACAAGCGCATCAAGACCAAGATCCGCACCGGCGCCAGCCCGCGCCATGTGCCGGCAAGGATAGTCGCTGTCGCTGACATCCCACGCACCAAATCCGGCAAGATCACCGAGCTTGCCGTGCGCGACATCGTTCATGGCCGGCAGGTCAAGAACAAGGAAGCGCTGGCCAATCCCGAAGCGCTGGAGCTCTATCGCGATATTCCGGTGCTGCAGAACTGAGACGCCGGCGCGGTTCCTCGGTCGGAAGGCGATACCAAATTAGAAGTACATCTGTTTCGATTCCGCTTTTGTTTATAGCATCTTACCTGAATCGATTTGAATACGGATATATTCATTAAAGCATCTTCGGTTGAAAATACGAAGTTGCTTAAGTATTATTATGTCATCGTGAAGGGTGCGACGGCATACCATAAAATTGTATTTTAATAATAGGCGCTTGCGGTTACGGCAACGCACGCCCGTCCTTTGTCTCATCGTTGGATTTCGCGAGGGTAGTGGGGGTTATCTCATGCGTCGGCCCGATATTGGCCGATGTATTCAGGAGGATGGCAATGTCCCTGAAAACAAAGAGCTTGCCCAAGAGCTCCAAGGCAGGCGGACTTCCAACGGAATTGTTGAACACGCTCAAGCTGGCCGCCACTGCGGTCAAGACCACCCCCGGCCATGGCGTGGCCGGCCGGCATCCGAACAGGGAAATGCTCGACACGCTGACCGGCAACAAGGATCCGGGCATGTTCGGCCGGATGTTTCCCAGGCTGCCGCCATTGCAGGTTTCCGATGCCAAGTTGAAGGCGCTGGCTGAGGCGATGCTGGACGCAAATCCCGGCGATCCCAATGGAAACAACCCGAATGTGCCGGCCGGCTTCACCTATTTCGGCCAGTTTATCGATCATGACATCACGCTCGACCTCACCTCGCTCGGCGAGAAGGAGAAGGACCCGCTCGGCATCGAGAATTTCCGCACGCCGAGCCTCGACCTCGACTCCCTCTATGGCCTCGGCCCGGACGGCAGCCCGCAACTCTACGCCCGCAATCCCGTCGCTGGCGAAAAGCATGGCCCGAAGTTCCTTATCGGCAAGAACTTCAATTCGGGCGAGGGCGAGTTCCGCAACGACCTGCCGCGCAGCCCGGAAGGCTTTGCGCTGATCGGCGATCACCGCAATGACGAGAACCTGCTGGTTGCCCAGACCCATCTCGCTCTGCTGAAGTTCCACAACAAGGTTTGCGATACGCTTTCGGCAGCCCCCAACCCGCCGCCGGATGTGTTTCAGGAAGCCCGCAGGCTGGTGACATGGCACTATCAGTGGATCGTGCTGCATGATTTCGTCGAGCGCATCACCGAACCCGGCATCGTCGCCAAGATCCTGCACGACGGCCGCAAGTTCTACCGCTTCAAGCGGGTACCCTTCATGCCGGTGGAATTCTCGGTGGCGGCCTATCGCCTTGGTCACAGCATGGTGCGCCAGCGCTACGCCCACAACAAGGTGTTCACGGCGGCCGACTTCAACCTGTTCTTCGCCTTCACCGGCCTGTCGGGCGGCATCGTCGGCGATCTCGCCCCGACGCCGCCGACCCCGCCGCCCAATACGGCGTTCCCGCGTCTGCCCAGCAACTGGATCATCGACTGGCGTCGGTTCCATGAACTCGGCGACATGGGCGGCGCGCCGGTCAACATGACGGCCTCGCGCAGGATCGATCCTTTCCTCGTGTCCTCGCTCCACACTCTACCGGGCGGCGGCGGCAATCTCGCCTTCCGCAATTTGAAGCGCGGCGTGATGCTGGGTCTTCCCTCCGGCCAGGATGTCGCGCGGCATATGAGGATCAGGAACCCGCTGACACCGGCCGAGATCGCGTCGGGAACGGATGGCGCGGTGGCAAAGCAGCAGGGTCTCGATAAGACGACGCCGCTTTGGTACTACATCCTGAAGGAAGCCCAGGTGAAGAAGGGCGGACTGGGGCTCGGGCCGGTCGGCGCAACGATCGTCTCGGAGGTTTTCGTCGGGCTCGTGCATGGCGACCAGACGTCCTATCTCTGGCGCGAGGCCAACTGGAAGCCGACCTTGCCGTCGGCGGTGCCGGGCAAATTCACCTTCGCGGATCTCCTGCGGTTCGTGAACGACATCAACCCGATCGGGGATTGAATAGCCCCGCCGCCTGTCGGGCAGAACGCGACGGGCGGCGGTATGGTTAACCAAAGATAACCGTGAAATTTACCGAGATTTCATGAGTGGTACACTTTCGTAAACTGAATCGCATTCCGGTAAGGACTTGTTAAGGATTGGCCGCGATATTCGTTCGTAACTTGAGGGAGAAATCCCGTTCCTCACCTCCCGAGGAAAGCCAGTTCGCTCAAGTCCCCGTTGTGACAGCAATCAACACTCAGGCGTTCCCTTTGGAACGCCTTTTTCTTTTCTGCAGAGGGAGTTGGCGGCCGGCGCTACCGCTACATCTGCGCTTCACGGTCGCGGGCGAGCGCGCCGGACAGAAGCAGCACCGGCACCAGCGCTGTCAGGATGATGAGGATCGCTGCCACCGCGCCATCTTCCGGCACGCCGCGCGAGGCGTTCTCGTAAACATAGGTCGCCAGCGTGTTGAAGCCGAAGGGCCGCAGCAGGATCGTCGCTGACAGTTCCTTGATCGTGTCGACGAAGACGAGAACGGCGGCGGTGAAGATCGCGGGCTTGAGCAGCGGCAGCAGCACACGCGCGGCACTGCGCGCCGGCGTCTGGCCGAGGCTGCGGGCCGCTTCGTCGAGATTGGGCGGCAGCTTCTCCATGCCCGAGCGGATCGCGCTTTCGGCAAGTGCCAGGAAGCGGATGGCGCAGGCGATCACCACGGCAGCCGCCGAACCGGTCAGCAGAAGCCCTGTGCTGAAGCCGAAATGCTCGCGGGCAAAAGCGTCGATCGAGTTGTCGAAACGGGCCAGTGCGAACAGCAGCCCGAGCCCGAGAATGCCGCCGGGCAGGGCATAGCCGATCGAGGCCAGCCGCACTGCGCCGGTGATCATATGCGAGCGTGCCAACCGCACCGCGTTGATGAGAAACAGCGCCAGCACGACGGTGATGAACGCCGTGACCGCAGCGGTGGCGACGCTGTGCAGAAAGGCTTGCCCAAGGGCCGGCGAGGAGAACTGTTCCAGCCGCCGCGCCGCATACTGACCGAAGACGAACATAGGAATGCCGAAGCCGCACAGCACCGGCAGGCAGGTCGCCAGCAGCGCCAGCACGGCATGCCAGCCGGTGAGCCGCACGCGGGGAGGGCGCGCGCGCATATGCGTGGCGCGGCCGGTGTGAAAGCGCTGGCGCCGCCGCGCCCATTGCTCGGCGGCGAGCAGCAGGAAGACCAGCAGCAACATCAAAAGCGCGATCTGCGCGCCGCCCTCAAGGCTGCCGCGATTCAGCCATGTCGCATAGACCGAGAAGGTCAGCGTGCGCACGCCGAGATATTCGGCGGCACCGATGTCGTTGATCGTCTCCATCAACACCAGCGCCACGCCTGCGACGATCGCCGGCCGCGCCACCGGCAGCAGCACGCGCCAGAAGACCTTTGATGGTTTCGCACCCAGCGTGCGCGCGACATCGGCGATGTTGCGACCCTGCATCAGGAAGATGATGCGCGTGGTAAGGTAGACATAGGGGTAGAGCACCGAAGACAACACGAAGGCTGCCCCGGGCGTCGAGCGGATGTCGGGAAACCAGTAGTCGCGGATGGTCTGGAAGCCGAAAATGTCCCGCACCAGGCCCTGCACCGGCCCGGTATAGTGAAAAAATTCGCCAAAGGCGTAGGCGGCGAGATAGGGCGGCACCGCCAGCGGCAGCACAAGGGCCCATGACAGCGTCTTGCGCAACGGAAACTCGTAGGCCACGACCAGCCACGCGCCAGCGACGCCGGCGATCGAGGTCAGTATCGCCACCAGCGCCATCAGGTAGAGCGTGGTGACGCTGGAGCCCGGCAGCACATTGGCAATCAGGTGCGGCCAATCCTCGCCGGTTCCGCTCAGTGCGACATAGGCGAGCGACAGTATCGGCAGGAGAACGCAGGCCGATACCGCAAGCGCCAGCAGATGCGCCGGCACATGGCGGTTGCGCTTGACGCGCAGCGGCTGCGGGGGTTTGGCCCCGACGGCCGGCGCGTCCTCGATGCGTTGCAGTGCGGTCAATTCACGCTCGGTTCAAAAACGGGAAAGCCGGGCCATGATTGCCCGGCTTTCCCTTGATCAATTCATGGCCTCAGCTTGCCGGGCCGTCGTCGAGGCCGACGCGGTCGACCATTTCGGAAGCGGCCTTGCGGTTCTTGGCGATCTCGGCCAGCGGCAGCGTGTCGGCCTTCAGCTCGCCGAATTCCTTGACGACCGGCGACGGCTCAAGGCCCGGCTCGACCGGATATTCGAAGTTCTTCTCGGCATAGACCTGCTGCGCCTTGTGGCTCGACAGGAACTGGATGAGCTTGACGCCGTTGTCGTGGTTCGGCGCGTATTTGGCGAGAGCGGCGCCCGAAATGTTCACATGGGTCAGGCCGTTTTCGAAGGTCGGGAAGATGACGTTGATGGCATTGCCCCATTCCTTCTCCTGCGGGTCCTTTTCGTTGGTCCGCATCAGGCCGACATAATAGGTATTGCCGATGGCGATGTCGCATTCGCCGGCAGCAATCGCCTTGGCCTGCGGACGGTCGCCGCCTTCCGGCTTGCGCGCCAGATTGGCCTTCACGCCCTTCATCCACTCTTCGGCCTTTTCCGGACCCCAATGGGCAATCGCCGCGCCGAACAGCGCCAGATTGTAGTCATGCTGGCCCGAACGGATGCAGATTTTTCCTTTCCACTTCGGGTCGGCCAGATCGGCATAGGTGATCGCCGTGTCCTTGACGCGGTCCTTCGAGGCATAGACGACGCGGGCGCGCTTGGTCAGGCCGAACCAGTGGCCTTCCGGGTCGCGATATTCGGCGGGCAGGTTGGCGTTGATTGTGGCGTCGTCCAGCGCCTGCGTTACGCCCTTTTCCTTGGCGGTGGTGAGGCGGGCGACATCGACCGTCATGATGACGTCGGCCGGCGAATTCTGGCCTTCGGCGAGGATGCGTTCCTCAAGACCCTTGTCGAGGAACAGAACCTCGGTCTTGATCCCGGTCTCGGCGGTGAAGGCGTCGAGCACCGGCTGGATCAGCTCGGGCTGGCGATAGGTGTAGATGTTGACCGTGCCGTCCGCCAGCGCGGTGCCTGCAAAGAGGGTGGCGAGGGCAAAAGCAGCGTATCCGGCCATCTTCGACCGGGCGTTTCCAATTGTCATTGTCTCTCTCCTGACCAGAGGGGTTCAAGGCCCCAGGGGTTTGCTGGCGACGGCGCCATTGCCGGGCCGATCGTCTACTCGTCTATTTATAGAGAGGGGTCAATACAAAGGCCAATGAATTCAATAGTTTAGAATTATTCTAAACTGGATGCTTTTTGACAGCTTTTCAAGGGTTTGGGGGCCTCACAATGCGCAAGCGGTGGTCTCGCCTGTGGGCAACGAATGAGCGTCATTCCCGACTTTTCGCATTCCGGCCGCAAGGTCTCCACAAACACATCCAATTTGCCCTCGATGCTGGTTTGCGGACGTTGCTTTGCGCGCGTCCTGACCGTTAGAGAAAAGGCATGAACGATAACAATCCGACCTATGAACTCCGGCCAGCTGCCAAGGCCGACCATGATGCGATTGCCGATATCTGGCACAGCAGCGCGAGCCTGGAAGGTGTCGGCCCTCCGACCATGCCGACCTTGAATGAGCTGAGAGCGCGCGTCGATCCGGAGTTTGCCGCTGGCTGGGTGGTGACGCTCGCCGTTCGCGGCGACGAGGTGGTTGGCTTTGCCGCGATCAAACCGCGCGAAGCGGTTCTCGCCGAACTCTTCGTTCGCCCCGGTTCGATTGGCGGCGGCATCGGCCGGGCGCTTCTTGCCCACTGCAAGATGGCAATGCCGGAGGGCTTCACCTTGTACACGCGATCCTCCAACATCAGGGCTCGCCGCTTTTACGAGAAAGCCGGCCTGATCTTTCTCCGCGACGCTGTGCATCCGCGAACCGGCGACCCGGTAACGCATTATGGCTGGAACGTACGATGAGGGTGTTACAGCGACACCCTAGCCGCACATCTCGGGAACAGCGTCATTCAGGCGCTGCTCCTTCACGGCGGCAACGAGGTTGACGCCAAGCGCCAGGCAGACCAACAGACAAGCGCAGGCAACAACGAGTTTGAACGGCTTCCTGAGGTGCCGCCCATTCACGAACGCTCCGGCACCGTACAAGACCAGTCCCAGCCCGGCGAAAAAGAACACCAGCCCCGGCCCGTCGCAATCGATCCCGTCTCCGCCCCAGGCCTTGTATTCGTTCGCCGGCAACAGTCCCATCAAGGCGACGGGCAGGGCGATAACGAGAGCCGCATAGCCCAGGAAGGCCCAGATGCGCCGTTGCGGATGATGTTCGATCTCAGTCATGGTCGCAATTCTTGAGGGTGTGCAGTGGGTGAAGCCGAGGCGGGCAGTCGGCGACATTTGAGATGCCGACGGCTACCATTCCAAGAAAAAATTGAAGACCTGTGTCGGATTGACGAAGCTTCATTCGTCCTAGGAGCATAGACAGCAGTTCAACCACAAGGATAATCGATATGCCCAGCACCGTACGCTTGCATCGCGTTTTGGCAACCAGCCCGGAAAAAGTCTATCGCGCGTTTCTCGAGGGAGATGCAGTAGCAAAATGGCTTCCGCCCAACGGCTTCGCCTGCACGGTTCATCATCTGGAAGCAAAAGTCGGCGGCACGCACAGAATGTCGTTCCGCAATTTCACGACGGGCAACAGCCACGCGTTCGGCGGCGAATATCTCGAACTCGTTCCGGGCGAACGCCTGCGCTATACGGATAAATTCGACGATCCTAACTTGCCCGGCGAGATGGAGGTTACCGTGACGTTGAAGAAAGTATCGGTCGGAACCGAGCTGGATATCACGCAGGCCGGCATTCCGGACGTCATCCCGGCCGAAGCCTGTTATCTCGGTTGGCAGGAGTCGCTTCGAAACCTGGCAAAGCTCGTCGAACCGGAAATCAAAGAATAGCCCATCATTCTGAAAGGCCGGAAGCGGAAGCATTCTCTCGCTGAAAGCATTCGAAGCATTCGATGCATTCGTTACCGGCCTTCTACTCCGCCAGCACCCGCGTCGACGGAAACGTCACCTCCACCATCGTGCCTTCGCCGGGCGTCGAGGTAATCGAGAAGCGGGCGCGGTTGGCTTCCACCATCGCCTTGGTCAGCGGCAGGCCGAGGCCTGTGCCGTCGCCGCGCGCGCGCTTCAGCGCGTTGATCTGCTTGAAGGGTTTCAGCGCCTGTTCGATCTCGGCATGGGTCATGCCGATGCCGGTGTCGCGCACCCGCATGACGATGTCGCCTGAGGCCTCATAGGCGGTCGATACAATGACCTGCCCGCCGGCCTGCGTGTAGCGGATGGCGTTGGACAGCACATTGAGCGCGATCTGGCGGATCGAGCGCAGATCGGCGACCACGTCGGGCAGTTTCGAGGCAAAACTGGAACGGATGATGACCCGCTCGCGGTTGGCCTGCGGCTGCATCATCGCCACCGTCTCGCCCAGCGTGTCGTTGAGCGACACCGCCTCATGGGCCATTTCCTGCTGGCCGGCCTCGATCTTCGAAATGTCGAGCAAATCGTTGACGATATCGAGCACATGGTTGCCCGAGCGGTTGATGTCGCGCAGATAGTCGCGATAGCGGTCGTTGGCGATCGGCCCGAACTTTTCGTCCACCATCAGTTCGGAAAAGCCGATTATGGCGTTGAGCGGCGTGCGGATCTCGTGGCTGACGCGAGCCAGGAAATCGGTCTTCTGCGAGGAGGCACGCTCGGCCACGCTGCGCGCCTGGGTCAGTTCCTCCTCGGCGCGCTTCCATTGGGTGATGTCGCGCACGACAGCGCAATAGCCGCTCTCATTGGGCAGGCGGCCGATGGTCATGAACAGCGGAATGAAGCGGCCCTGCGCCTCGCGGCCGATCACCTCGCGCCCGTCATTGAGCACGCTGGCGACGCCATGGTCCGACATGCCGTTGAGATAGTCATGCGCGGCGCGCTGGCTTTCCATGGCGAAAAGCGAGGCGAAGGGCTTGCCGGTCACCTCGTCGCTATCGAAGCCGAACAGCGCCTCGGCTGGCCTGCTGATCGAGCGGATCGTGCCGTCATTGGAAATCAGCACGACGCCGTCGGTTGCCGTGTCGATGATGGTGCGCATTTCGGCAACACGGCTGTGAAGCTCGTTCTCGCTCGGCGACAGCACCTGAAGCGGCGCGATGTCGGCCTCGCCGGTGCGGCGTATGACCAGCATCAGCGCCTTGCCGCCCTGCCAGGGCACGGAGCGCAACAGCGCCTCGATCGGAAATTCCAGCCCGTCGGCAGTGCGCAGCTTGAGATGATGCTGTTCGGCCGGTTCGTTGTCGTCATAGCTTTCGGCAAACAGCGCATCGAGCCCGCCCGCCTCGGCGAGTTGCTCGACCGACTGATAGGCGGTCAGCGTCAAAAACTCTTCATTGGCGTAGTGCAGTACATCGCCCGAATGGATCAGCACCGGCACCGGCAGCTTTTCGAGGATCGGCGTGTCAGAAGGCGCGGATTCGCCAGTCTCGGCGATCTCAGGCTGCAGCTCTGCCGTCTCCTCGGCCATAGCCGCATGTTCGGTGGTTGCCCCATCGGCATCGTTGCCGTTTGCCGCAACCGGACGCTCGTCGTCATGCGCCAGCCGGCTCGCATCGTCGATGCCGATAACCGGAGGGATGGTGTCGTTCGCGGCGTTCCCGATGACGGGCTCGTCCCGCGAGACGTCGACATACGTCTTCTCTTCCGGCGCGCCTGCGTCTTCGCTTGGCTTGTCGGCCGTTGCCTCAGCTGCCAGATCCGCTTCCGGGGCATCAGCCGCAGGAGCAAACATTTCGCCCTGAACCTCGGCAGGGCGCGTTTCCGGCCCGGCCATGTCGGTTGCCGTTGGGACGATTGGCTCCGATGTGGCGTCTTCGGCTTCCTGCAATTCGACAGGCGAAATCTCGTCTGCCGGACCGAGCAAGGGCTCTGCCTGCGGTTCGACCGTCTCCTGCCTGCCGGCCTCGTCGTCCGCTGGCTGCTCGCCTGTTTCGCTCTCAGCCGCGCCGACAGTCTCGCCACGCTGCTTCAGCCTTTCGCCGATCTCGCGAAACGCGCTGCGCTCGATAGGGGAAAGGCCTTTTTCAGGCACGGCAGCCGGGCGATGCTCGGCCAGGCGGATGACCTTGTCGGCGAAGCGGCGGTTGTCGGGCTTCGGCACGATCGTCAGCGCCGGCACCTCGCCCTGAAACGGGTCGGGGGCCTGCGTGTTTTCAGGCACTGGCTGCGCGCGGGTTTCTTCGGCGGTGGTGCTTTTGCGCGGCTCGCCGGTCGAGGGCACCAGAACCAGCCCAAGGCCCTCCGGATCGGTCACGGCATCGGCCTTGCGGGCGACGCCGAAACCGCGAAAACCTTCAAAGTTGCGGTCGCGGCCATAGACGGGCAAAGCGGCGAGATCGACGGGGATCTTCAGATCCGTTCCGGCCACCGGCCACAGTACAGAGCGGCCCGACCACGTGTCGCGGCGCTCGAGCAGATCGGCAATCTCGCCCGAGGGATCGAGCCCGAAGGTCATGGCGACATCGCGGAAGCGCCGGCCAATCACGTCTGCTGCAAGCGGCCCGACCACCTCGATGAATTCGCTGGAAACCGCGCTGAATTTCCCCTCGGCATCGGTGCGCCAGACGAAACGCGTGGGCGGTGTCAAGCGGTCAATCTCCACCGGCCTGCGTTCCGCGGCGGCTTCGGTCCTGCCCGCTTCGCTGGCATTGAAATACCAGTTATCGTGGTCGCCTTTGGCGGCGGCCTCTGCAGGCGTTTCCGAAATCGGCAGCTGCGGCGATTCATCGTCTTCCGGAGCGGAAACCTTCGCTGCGGGACTTTCCGTTGCGGCTGTCACCGGGCTTTCGGCAGCGGTGGCAGGCTTTGCGTCGGTCGATGCCGAGACATGCGCCAGTACATCAGCCACCGAGGCGGCCGGCACCAGCGGAACCTCGGCCACCGGGGCCGCAGGCGCAAAAACCTTGTCGTCGGGAACTTCTGCAGTCGAAATCTCGTCATCGGCAAACTGGCGCTCGTCGATCACCACCAGCAGATGCCGCGCCGGCTTATCGACCAGCCGCGCCAGTCCGGCGGGGAAGGAGCGCCCCGCTCCCGGAACCATCCGCTTCACCAGCCGCTCGCGTTCGCCGCTTAGTTCCACGACCATCTCGGCCAGCGTTTTTTGCGAGATGCCGAGTTCGGCGAAACCTTGCGAGGCTGCTTCCACCGCGCCCTGTGCGTCGATCAAGGCTGCGAACTGGCCGCGCTCGTTGAGGCCGCTTATGGCGCGCTCGGCAATGTCGCCGTCGCTGCGTCCGCCTTCCGGTATAGCCGGCACCGCCAGCAATATTGCGTCCTCGCCGTCCGGCAGGGTCAGGGCGCTTGCGGTGAAATTGACGGCGCGGCTGCTGACCCCGGTCGCCAGCCGCACGGCGAGGTTCCGGTCGCGGCCGATTCGCGGAAAGCAGCTCGTCGCCATGATCTGGCGTCTGGCGGTCGGCCCGAGCAGGGGCGGCTCGCCGATGATCGATTCGATGTCCGGATAGCCGAGCAGGGCCGCACCCGGTCCGTTCGCCCAGATCACCTGGTCGAGGTCGGTCGTCAGGATGGCCAGCGCGTCGCCGGCTGCAAAACGCTGCCGCACGTCGTCGAGTATGGCTACATCGATGAACGAATACGAAGCTGACGGCATGCGCTGCACGAACTCCCAGGCGGAGACAGATTCTCTGCGGTTAACTCTTTGTTAATAACAAGGCGGCGGGGCAAACGTCCACAAAACAGCGCGTTTGAGCACCGAAACCCGATGGTTTGGTTAACGCGCCGCGATGGCTTGACCCGCTTGGATGACGGTTTTGTTGCAGTGCACAAAAGATATTGCAATGCACCATTGGCTACGCTATATGGAGATTACGCATGAACGAGACCGGCTTTCGCAAGATCGGTCCACCGAAAAGGATGGAAATATGTCCAAGACCGCAACCAAAACTGCTGAATTCGCCAACGTTGAATTCCCGACCTTCGATGCCTCCAAGGCCACCGACCAGTTCCGTGCCTTCGCCGAAAAGGGCGTCGAGCAGTCGAAGGAAGCCTACACCAAGATTAAGTCCGGCGCCGAAGAGACCCAGAAGGCTTTCGAATCGACCTTCGAGACCGCCAAGGCTGTCGGCAGTGAACTGTCGCTCAAGACCATCGCCACGCTCCGCACCAATGCCGAGACCGGCTTCTCGCATCTCGAAGCCCTGTTCGGCGCCAAGTCGCTGTCCGAGGTGATCGAGCTTCAGACCGCTTTCCTTCGCAAGGGCGCCGAGACTGCCGTCGAGCAGGCCAAGGAATTCCAGGCCGTTTCGACCAAGGCTGCCACGGACGTGACCAAGCCGATCAAGGACGTCTTCGAAAAGACGTTCAAGGACCTCAAGGTCGCCTGATTTCAGGTGACTTCATAAATACCCGAAGGGCGGTACCTCCTCCCACCAAACTTCGGGCATGACGGCCGGAATCCTCCTCCCTCCGGCCAGATACAAGGAAAAGACCGGCACCTCCTCCCGCCGGTCTTTTTCTTTTTGGGCAAGGCGTTGCGCACTTTCCTGTGACTCTTATTCGCCCTGCGGCCAAATTGACCGGAATAACCGTCGCCAAGCGTCTTGAAATCTCCGTCGTTTGTCCGTATTGGAGCGCTTCGCCAGACGATGGCCTGCGCGGTTGTAGCTCAGTTGGTTAGAGCGCCGGATTGTGGATCCGGAGGTCGGTGGTTCGAGCCCACCCAACCGTACCATTCCTTTCTCAATAAAATCAGGCATGCTCTACAGGCGGGCGATAGCTCCTCCGCCGATGGCGCTCATGCCACGCAGGTGCCGCATAGCCGAGCATCTTGCGGGTGCCAGATGTCCGGTTAGTTTCCGCAGAGGAGGCGATAGCACTCTACGGCGCGGGCATATTCCAGGTCGTCTGGCGGGGGCATCCGACGTCCACCGTCGTACCGTTCAAGGACGCGCGAACAGGGTGCGCCGTTCACCGCAATTGCGTTCGGGGCAAGCAACAGCAATCCGCTCAAGAAGACGCATCCGGCACTGGCAGCGAGGAAAAGATAGCGCTTGTCCATGGCGACAAGGATATGGCGGGCGAACGCGCAAGACAACCGCTGATTGCATCCGTGTCTAGCCGAACATGGCTCGGCCATCTTTCCCGGCACCGCCAAAAGGCAACATCGCGATATCATCATGTTCGCGCTTGTTTTTATGCTTGATTGGAGCGGCCCCTGGAAAAATGCTAACTTCATTCGTCGCCGCACATTGTCCACGGACACTGGCGATCGAGAGACAAGACTTGGCTCCCGCCCTCGAAAAAGGGAGTAAGGCATGGCCACCAAATCGCCGACGCAACCGACAGGACGCGTCTATTTTCCCAACGAGCTGAAACTGCTGCGGGAGATTTTCGACAATTGCACCGCTGGCCGGACCGACCGCGAAAAAGTGGCCGGCATAGTCGCCAAGCGGCTGATGGATGCTTATGAAAACGGCATTCGGGATGAGAAGCTATTGCGGCTCATAGCTGTGGGAAATCGCGCTACCACGGTAACGCATCCCGCCACGACCGTCCAGCATCATCTCTGAAAGGCACGCTGGCGCGTTGCCGTGTTCAACACATCCTAAAACAGCGAACCCTGCGTGCCGGGGACTTTGGCCTTGGGCGCCGGTTTCGGCTGCGGCTTGGGCCGTGCGGTACCTTCGCCGGCAACGACGCCCACCGTGCCGTCGGCGAAGGTGAGCGAAAGTGCTGCATCGGCCGCCACCTCCGCCGCCCGCTTCACCAAAACGCCGTCCGCATCCGTCACCAGCGCAAAGCCGCGCTCGAGAATCGATTGATGCGAAAGCGTCGACATCAGCCGCTCGGCCTGCGTCAGCCGGCCGCGCAGCCGTTCCAGCCGGATTTTCGTCACCTGATCCATCCGCCGCTGCAGGGCGGTCAGCGTATCGCCAGCCAACCGTTGCCGGCGCACCAGCGGCTCCGGCGTGATGCGCTGCGCCGTGCGGTCGAAACGCGTGCGCCGCTCGCGCAGCATGGCGCGAAGGGCGGCATAGGCGCGGGCGATGTCGCGGTCTGTGGTCCTGCGGGTTTCGGCAAGCCGACGGTCGAGCGTCGCCGGCGACAGGCGGATGGCCGAAAGCCGCGCCCGCTTGCGCTCGGTGCTGACGATCAGCGCGCGCGAAAGCCGGCTGGTCGCCTCGTCGAAGTGCCGGCGCGGCAGCGCTAGCAACTGATCAGGCGAGGGCAGGGCGCGCGCAGCTGCCCGCAGCGCCTGCCGCTTGCGGTCGAAATTGCGCGACATGCAGCCTTTCAGCCGCGCGCCGAGATTGGCCAGCGTCGCCTCGAGATCGGCTTTCACCGGCACCGCGATTTCGGCCGCACCCGTCGGTGTCGGCGCGCGCACGTCTGCGACCAGATCGACCAGCGTCCAGTCGGTTTCGTGGCCTACCGCCGAGATCACCGGAATGCGGGACGCAGCGACGGCGCGCGCCAGCGCTTCGTCGTTGAAACCCCAAAGATCTTCCAGGCTGCCGCCGCCGCGCGCCACGATCAGAAGATCGGGCCGCACGATCGCGCCGTCCGCAGCAAGTGCGTTGAAGCCGGCAACGGCGGCGGCAACTTCTGCCCCGGACGTATCGCCCTGCACACGCACCGGCCAGAGTAGCACATGCAGCGGAAACCGGTCCTTGATACGATGGATGATGTCGCGGATGACGGCACCCGTCGGCGAGGTGATGACGCCGATGACCATCGGCATGAACGGCAGTCGCCGCTTGCGTTCGCTGTCGAACAGACCTTCCGCGGCCAGCCTGCGCTTGCGCTCTTCCAGCAACGCCATCAGTGCGCCGGCGCCGGCTGGCTCCAGATTGTCGATGACGATCTGGTATTTGGACGATCCCGGATAGGTCGTCAGCTTGCCGGTGGCGATGACTTCCATGCCCTCTTCGGGCCGGAATTTCAGCCGGCTCATCGTGCCTTTCCACACCACGGCCTCGATGCGGGCGCGGTCGTCCTTCAGGCTGAAATAGGCGTGGCCGGAAGAATGCGGCCCGCGATAGCCGGAAATCTCGCCGCGCACCCGCACATTGCCGAAGGCATCCTCGACCGTGCGCTTCAGCGCGCCAGAAATCTCGCTCACCGTATATTCGGCGGCGTTGGTCTTCGATTCGGGCAGAAAATCACTCATGGCGCGATTGGGGCCATTCCCGTGCGTCGGGTCAAGTCCGTTCGCCCGCACATATCGTTTGTCTCAATGTTTCAATCAGAAGAATTGGATGGACGCCTGCCACCTCGACGACCTACCTGAGGCGCATGAGCACGCAGACCGAAACCATCGCCACCCCTCAGGCATCGCCCGCCGTCGACAGGCCGTTCCAGCCGCTCGACTATGGGCTTTATGTCCTGACGGTGCTGTCATGGAGCGTTTCGTGGTTTGCCATCTCCCTGCAGGTCGGCACGGCTGTGTCGCCGGAGGTCAATCTCGTCTGGCGCTTCGCCATCGCCACTGTGCTGATGTTCGGCTGGGTGATCTTCAGCGGCAAGCAACTGCGCTTCCCGCTCTCCGATCATCTGCGCTTTGCGCTTCTCGGCGTGCTGATCTTCTCGTCCAACTTCCTGTTTTTCTACTACGGCGCGCTCTATCTGGTCAGCGGCCTTTTGTCGGTGGTGTTTTCGCTGGCATCGGTCATCAACATGCTGCTGGGGGCCGTCATCATGCGCGAGCGCCCGGCGCCGCGCATATTGATTGGCGGTCTGCTTGGCTTTGCCGGCATCGCCTTGATGTTCTTCCCCGAAATCGCCGCCCACGGCCTGTCCGGCGGCACGCTCACGGGCCTGCTTCTGTGCATCGCCGGCACGTTTTCCTTCTGCCTGGGCAATCTGGTTTCGGCGGCCAATCAGCGCAGAAAACTGCCGCTGATTTCCACCAGCGCCTGGGGCATGCTCTATGGCACGATCTGGGCGGCGTTCCTCGCCCTCATGCTCGGCAAGCCGTTCATCATCGCCACCACGGTTTCCTATCTCGGTTCGCTGGTCTTCCTGGCGGTGGTGTCGACGGTCATGGCCTTCGCCTCCTATCTCACGCTGCTCGGCCGCATTGGTGCCGCGCGGGCTGGCTATGCTACCGTCATTTTCCCGGTCTTCGCCCTGCTCGTCTCGACCGCACTCGAAGGCTATGTCTGGACCGCTTACGCCATTGCCGGCCTCGTTTTTGTCGGGCTTGGCAACGTGCTGGTCATTCGCGGCGGCCGGCGATAGTTTCGCGGTCTTTCCAATCCGAAGCTCCCAAGGATTATCGATGAAAGCTGTTCTGTTCGAGCATTTCCGCGAAGCGCCAAGCATCCGCAACGTGCCTGACCCGAAACCCTCGACCGACGGTGTGGTCATCAAGGTCGAGGCGACCGGCCTGTGCCGCAGCGACTGGCACGGCTGGATGGGCCACGACGCCGACATCGTGCTGCCGCATGTGCCGGGCCACGAGCTTGCCGGAACGGTGCAGGCGGTTGGCCGGCAGGTCACGCAGTGGCGCGTCGGCGACCGGGTCACGGTGCCGTTCGTCGGCGGCTGCGGCCATTGCCACGAATGCAATTCGGGCAATCATCAGGTCTGCGAGCAGCAGTTCCAGCCGGGCTTCACCGCCTGGGGTTCGTTCGCCGAATATGTCGCCATCGACTATGCCGACACCAATCTGGTGCGCCTGCCGGAAGCGCTGGATTTCGTCACCGCCGCCAGCCTCGGCTGCCGCTTCGTGACGTCCTTCCGGGCCATCGTCGACCAGGCCAAGGTGCTGCCCGGCGAATGGGTGGCGGTGCATGGCTGCGGCGGCGTCGGCCTGTCGGCAATCATGATCGCCACCGCCATGGGCGCCAATGTCGTCGCCATCGATCTCACCGAGGAAAAGCTCGCCTTCGCCCGCGAGCTCGGCGCGGTCGCCACCATCAACGGCGCGGAGCAGGATGTCGTCGCGGCGGTGAAGGAAATCACCAAGGGCGGCGCGCATGTCTCGGTCGACGCACTCGGCCACCCTTCCACCTGCTTCAATTCCATCGCCAATCTACGCCGGCGTGGCCGTCACGTTCAGGTCGGGCTGATGCTCGGCGATCACGCCACGCCGCAGGTGCCAATGGACAAGGTCATCGCCCATGAGCTGCAGATCGTCGGCAGCCACGGCATGCAGGCGTTCCGCTACAAGGCGATGATGGACATGCTCGAAACCGGCAAGCTGCAGCCGCAGAAGCTGGTCGGCAAACACATCAGCCTCGCCGAGGCGCCGGTGGCACTGATGCAGATGGACCGGTTTGATGGGACGGGGATCAGTGTGGTGGACAGGTTTTGAGTAAGTTGCGGTAACAAGATTGCCCCTCACCCTTACCCATTCCGGGGCGAGCCACGGGTCTCGCCCGTCCTTCGGACCCCCGTGAAGTACGGGGAGAGGGAGGCTTGAACGTTGAGGCTCTCCTTCTCCCGTTGCAAGCAGAGGGACACTGGCCGCAACGCTGGCGACCCCCTCTCCCCGTCCTTACGGGGAGAGGGTAAGGGTGAGGGGCAGCGCAAGCCTAGAAGGAAAATCTCACCACCCCGGCATGACATGGCTCGGCTTCAGCCGCTTGCTGCGAATGCCAGTCAGCGCCGCAAAATCGAATGTTCCCGTCTCCTGACCCGCCGGCACAGAAATATTGTCGAGGCTTTCGGCGATGTGCCGGGCCAGCGCCTCGACGATATCGGCGCTGGCAGTGTGCCCGCGCATGATGCCAATCTTGCAGTCGGGCAGGGCGCCGAACCCGTCGGCCTCGCCAAGCACGCGCATGCCCGGCCTGAGCGCGCATTCCGGCAGCACCGAAATGGCCAACCCTGAAAGCACGGCGGCGGTGATGACGGTGGCCGACCAACTTGTGAACAGGATGCGATAGTCGCGCTGCATGCGGTCGAGCACGTCGCATGCCCCGCGCCGCCAGATGCAGGTCGGGCGGCCGAAGGCCATCGGCAGGATTTCCTGCTCATGCGTGGCGTGGTTGGCCGAACTCACCCACAGAAGCGGCTCGCGCCGCACCACTTCCGACTGCCCCTTCACGTCGTCATGCGTCACCAGCGCCAGGTCGAGATGCCCGCGTTTGATGTGCTCGACGAGGTTGAAGGTAGGCTCGCATATGACGGTCAGCTCGACGCGCGGGTTCGACCGGGCAAAGCGCGCCATGATCTCCGGCAGGAAGCGGTCGGCATAGTCGTCCGGCGTGCCGATACGGATCGTGCCTTCCAGGCTGCGGTCGTCGAAGGCGGCCAGCGTCTCGCGGTTGAGATGGATCAGCCGCCGCGCATAGGAGAGCAGCTTTTCGCCTTCTTCCGTCAGCTTGTTGGTGCGCCCGTCCTTTTCAAACAGCGGCTTGCCGATGCGCTCTTCCAGCCGGCGCATCTGCATGGACACCGCCGATTGCGTGCGGTGAACCTCGTCGGCGGCCTTGGTGAAGCTGCCGGTGTCGGAAATCATGATGAAGGTTTGCAGTTGATCGAGATCGAGCGGCGCGGCCATGACTTTCATCCATCATCGATGTTGATGATAAAGATTAAAAACATTCGTTGGATTAATCAATACGGCGATGGCAAAGTCATAAGCGTCCACAGGAAGCGACGCAAAACACCGATGCGGAGCGCGATTTGCGCGTGTTCGTCTCGGAACGGCTTTCTGTGCCCTAACTCTTGAAAGGAGAGTGCCATGACCACGATCGATTACGCCGCCAAGACGATGCAGACTGCAGCGCGTCCGGTGCTTACCGTTCGCATCGTGAACTGGCTCTCCAACACATATCGCGCCCTGAAAAATCGCCGCGAATTCTACCGAATGGGCGAAATGACCGACCATGAACTGGCTGATATCGGCCTGACGCGGGCTGACCTCCACGTCGTCGTCGACCTGCCGTTCGGCGTCGATCCGACCGCGCGCCTCGGCTCGATGGTCAGCGCTCGTTCGGACGTGATCGAAGATATGGCCCGCCGGGTGCATTAAGCCCGACGCCTGAATTACTGCAGGCTCCCCACTCCCTGCCGGTTTCCCTCCGGCCCGCCTGCACGCTGCCCGGTCCTCACGGACCGGGCATTTTTATTGGCCGAACAGCCTCAGCGCCGCCGGTCCATGCCCTTCGTAAACTGCTCGAAGATCGATTCCACGCCCTTCTGGTAGTCGTCGCGCTGCTGTGAGCCGGTCTCGAACATCTTGCCGAACAGATCGTCGTACGGGTTTTTCGGTTGCCCGCTCGGAGCGGCCTGCGGCTGCGCCCCGCCGCTCGGTTGAGCAGCACCTCCACCGAACATGCCCTCGAGAATCTGTCCGAGCGGATTGTCGCCAAGCGGGTTCTGGCCCTGGGGCTGCGCGCGGCCAGTGGGCTGCTGCCCGGCCTGTCCGCCACCGAACATGCCTTCGAGGATTTGTCCAAGCGGGTTGTCGCCAAGCGGGTTCTGGCCCGGCTGCTGCACCCTGCCGGTCGGCTGAGCCGCGCCACCGCCGAACATCCCCTCAAGAATCTGGCCAAGCGGATTGTCGCCGGCCGGGGCCTGCGCCTGCCTTTGCGGCTGGCCTGCCTGACCGCCGCCAAACATGCCTTCGAGGATTTGCCCGAGCGGGTTATCCGAAGGGCTTGCCGATTGCGGCGCCTGCTGCTGTTGGGCAGCACCGCCCATGCCGCCCTGGCGCATCATCTGCTCGATGATGTCGCCGAGCGGATTGCTGCTGCCGCCGCCAAGACCGGCTGCCTGGACCTGATTGGTCGATTGCTTGAACAGCCCGCCCATCACCATCGTCGCGATGGCCGGCAGCATCTGCTTCAGCACATCCTGGCCGATGCCGGTGGCTTGCGCCGCCTGTGTGGCAACTGCGCGCGAAAGGTCTTTCGAACCGAACAGATGGCCCAGAATGCCGTTGCCCTCGGCCATGCCGGCCGGAGAAAAGGCTGCTGCCGGGTTCTCGAAATATTTGGCGTGCTGCCCGCTCGCCATCGCGCTCAGGAACGCGCCGGCGCCATAGGGATCGGCGGTGTTCTGCTTCAGCCCTTGCGAAAAGGCCGGCAGCAAGGCCGCGACGGCCGATTGCGCCTGCTGCGGCGACAGCCCGAACTGCCGCGCCAGCGCATCCATGCCGTTGCCGTTCTGGGCATTCGTCAGCATGTCGAATAGTGAAGCCATTTTCGATCTCCTCGGAGTGTCTCGCCGGGGAGCAGCCTAACCCAAACCCGTGGACCCGCCTACGGGATTGTTACGGGCGAATGCAGAGACCGTTAATACGCATACTCAAGGAAAGCCGGCTCGATCGAGCCGCCCCAGCGGGTGTGATAGGCGTTGAGCATTTCCTGTGCGCTGGTGGTGCCGCGCGCCACCACTTCATCGAGCGTGGAGAGGAATGTCGTCTCGTCATAGCCGTCGCGGTTCAGGCGGGCGCGGTTCTTCAGGCCCTTGCGTGAAATCGCCAGCACCTCGCGCGAAACCTCGCGCAGATCGGTGTTGCGGAATGGTGCGCCGATGCCTTGCGCCGGCACCGCGTTGCGCATCGCCAGCACCTCCTCATAGGTCCAGCTTTTCGTCAGGGCTTCCGCCGCATCCAGCGCTTCCTCATCATAAAGCAGCCCGACCCAGAAGGCGGGCAGCGCGCAGATGCGGCGCCATGGTCCGCCATCCGCGCCGCGCATTTCCAGAAAACGCTTCAGCCGCACATCGGGAAACAGCGTCGACAGATGATTGGCCCAGTCGCCGATGGTCGGCATGCCGTCCGTCAGTTCCTTGCGCGCGGCACCCGCCATGAACTGGCGGAAGGTTATGTGGGTCATGTCGTGATAGCGGCCGTCGCGGATGACGAAATACATCGGCACGTCGAGCGCCCATTCGACATAGTCGGCAAAGCCGAATTCCGGCGAGAAGCAGAATGGCAGCAGGCCCGAGCGCTGGTTGTCGGTGTCGGTCCAGATCTCGCCGCGCCAGCTCTGCAGCCCGTTGGCGTGGCCGTCGGTAAAGGGCGAGTTGGCGAAGAGCGCCGTCGAAAGCGGCTGCAGTTTCAACGAGACCTGCATTTTGCGGCGCATATCCTCTTCCGAGGAGAAGTCGAGGTTCACCTGGATCGTGCAGGTGCGATACATCATGTCCAGGCCCTTGGTGCCGACCTTGGGCATGTAGTTGGTCATGATGTCATAGCGCGATTTCGGCATGCGCGGCGTCTCGGCCAGCGTCCATTTCGGGCTGCCGCCGAGGCCGAGGAAGCGGATGCCGAGCGGCTCGGCAATCTCGCGCAGCTGCGCCAGATGCGCATTGCCCTCGCGGCAGGTCTGGTGGATCGTCTCCACCGGCGCGCCGGAAAGCTCGAACTGCCCGCCGGGCTCCAGCGAGATCGCGCCCTGCCCGGTCGGCTCGACCAGCCCGATGATGCGCTCGGCATCGACGATCGGCTCCCAGCCCAGCGTGCGCTGCATGCCTTCCAGAAGCGCGCGGATTCCGCGGTCGCCGCCATAGGGAACCGGGCTGTTGCCGTCGACATAGAAGGGGAATTTCTCGTGCTCGGTGCCGATGCGCCATTTTTCGCGCGGCTTGTTGCCCTCGGCCAGATAGGCGACGAGTTCGTCCACGCCTTCGATCGGCCGGAAATCGGTGGTGTCACGCGCCATAGTCTACCCTCTCGCCGCTCGAAAAAAGCGTCGCGCTTGATGGACGCAATCATATCTCGCGATCAAGCAAAAAATCCTGATCATTGGTTCAACTCAAATTGAGCATGCTGGCGAATCGAAAAAGCGTCGAAAATCATGCTCAAACGACAGCGTGCCGTGTCTTGAGCCGCACATCGCGAACCCGGAGGGCATTACTGCATGAATTTTACGTGGATCGAGCATTTTGGCGGCGACCGTGAGCAGGAACTGTTCGAGCTTTACCGACAGGAATGGTGGACCAGGGATCGCAGCTTTGAAGACGTCGCCCATATGCTCAAGCATTCCGACATCGTGCTTGGCTGCTGCACCGACGGCGACCGGCTGATCGGCTTTGCGCGGGCGCTGACGGATTTCACCTTCAAGGCGATGATCTTCGACGTGATCGTCCACGCGGATTTTCGTGGGTCAGGCGTCGGCAAGGCGATCGTGGAGAGGATCATCGGCCTGCCGTCCCTGGCGCGCGTTTCCAGTTTCGAGCTGTATTGCCCGGAGCGGCTCGTCCCCTTCTATGAGAAACTCGGTTTTGCCGAAGGGTCGGCGAAACTGCTCTTTCATCAGCGGTGAAACTCAGACGGCCGGCGCAGCAGAGTTCGCGTGTTGCCTGTTCACCAGTCCCCGATCGTCGCCTGCAGCACCGCCATGGCAGCCACCGCTGCTGTGTCGGCGCGCAGGATGCGGGGCCCGAGCGGAATGGCGCTCACGAAGGGCAGGGCATAGAGCTGCTTGCGCTCATCTTCGGAAAAGCCGCCTTCCGGGCCGATCAGCAGGCCAAGCTTGCGCTCGGTGATGGCCTGAAGCGCGGGCAGTGGATTGTTGGTCTCGGCACTCTCGTCGCAGAAGATCAGCCGCCGGTCCGTCTCCCAACCGGCGATCAGCCTGTCGAACTTCTGCGCCTCGCGCACTTCCGGAAGCGCAAGGATGCCGCATTGCTCGGCAGCTTCCACGACATTGGCGCGCAGCCGGTCGATGCCGGGCTTGGCGATCTGCGTGTGCTGGGTGACGACGGGCTGCAGCACGCCCGCGCCCATCTCGACCGCCTTCTGCACGAGATAATCGAGCCGCCCCTGTTTCAGCGGCGCGAAGCAATAGACGAGGTCGGGGAGTGGCGGTTGCGGCCGCGTTTCCTCGACCGCACGTAGCCGCACCGTTTTTTTGGTTTTGGCCTCGATCCGCGCCAGCCATTCGCCGTCGCGGCCGTTGAAGACGAGCAGTTCCGCGCCTTCGGAGAGGCGCAGCACGTGGATGAGATAATGGCTCTGCTCCGTGCCCGTTTCGAAAACGGTATCCCTGGCGAGGTCCTGCGGCACGAACAGCCGCTGCATTTTGTAGTTTGCGCGCATGGCCGATGAATGCTGGAGAGGAGAGGGGAGGTCAAGTGTTGGGTGGTAATCGGCTTGGGATTCCCCCTCTCCGTCGCGCTTCGCGCGCCACCTCTCCCCCATTTCATGGGGGCGAGGAACCTAGGTTCTGTGAAGCAGCGACCCCTCAGAACTTGGGTTCCTCGCCCCTGCGAAGCGGGGGAGAGGTGGCGCGCGAAGCGCGACGGAGAGCGGGTTACCTCCCAACACTCTCATGCCAGACCGGCCCATACCCAGCCCGCAGCACCGCAACCGTTATCGCCGGCGTCAGCAGCAAAAATCCCGGCGATGCAATATCAAAGCCCTCCCGCGGAAGCTCATAACCTTCGAAACTCCAGCGCCGAAGCCCGCCCTGATGTACCGCATAAGCATCGCCGTCCCGCGCCACCATCGCCCCATCCGGCAGTCGCTCCAACGCACCCGCCTTCAGCGCCACCGCCCGCCCACCGGCCGCCAGCCGCTCGCCATGCAACCTTGCATCCATCTCCGGCGCTTTCGGCTTCACCACCCCGAATGCCTCGCCATAACGCCCCGCAAATTCCTTCGCCTGCTCGCGCTGGCAGTAGAAGCAGGGCCGATGCCCTGCTGCCAGCGCCGTCACCTCGTCGAGAAAGAATAGCTCGGTCCAGCCGGCATTGCCGCTCGGCGTGTTGCGGCCCATCACATCGCGCCGCTTGCCGCGGAATTGGCACACGCAGATGATCCATGCGCGGGTGGCCCAGCGCCGCTTCAGCAGCGTGCGCGTTGCGGGATCGTGGATGACGCCGCGATTTCCCGTGAACAGGCCGCGCGCCGGCACCGCATGGATATCGCCAAAGGGATCGACCCGGTTTTGCAGTGGCATATCGGTTCCTCTCTTTTTGGCGATTGCCGCGCATGATATCGGGGCGGGAGAGTTTGTCATCGCGAGGGTCCTTCATGCGGGTGCTGGTCGTCCAGAATTACGACAATACCGGTCTCGGCCAGGTCGGCGCCGCATTGCGCGAAGCCGGTGCCGAAATCGACCTGCGCAATGCTCATCACGGCGATGCCATGCCGAAAGACGCCAGCGGCCACGACGCCATCGTCGTGCTCGGCGGCGGGCAGAATGCGCTGGCCGACGACAAGTATCCCTATATTCCGGCCCTGCTCGACCTGATTCGTGATTTCGAGGCCAAGGATCGTTCGATCCTCGGCATCTGCCTCGGCAGCCAACTCATGGCGCGGGCCTTTGGCGGCGAGAACCTGATCGGCACCTCTCCCGAATTCGGCTGGCGGCGGATCGCGCTGACGGAAAATGCAGAAGCCGATCCCGTTCTCGGCGCGCTGCCGAAGGATTTTTCGAGCTTCCAGTGGCACGACGACACCTTCACGCTGCCTGAAGGCGCTGTGCATCTTGCCGCGAACGAGGCGACGCAGAACCAGGCATTCCGCGTCGGCCGCGCCGCCTACGGTTTTCAGTTCCATTTCGAGGCCGACCAGCCGCTGGTGCGCTACTGGAACGCGTCGTTCCCCGACCTTCTGCGCGAGCGCCAGCCCGGCTGGCTCGAGCGTCACGAGGAAGAGGCAGCAGCCCACGGCGCCGAGGCTGATGCCGCCGGCTTGTCGATCGCCCGCGCCTGGGTCGCCACCATCTGAGGGCCATCTACCTCTTTTGCACGTGGCAAAAATAACACGTCCGTAAGATTACGTGACTGTGTGCTTTTCGAGCACTGGACGTCCCGGAGGCCGCAAGCCTAGAAGGACGCCGCTTCCGCCAACAAACCGGACGATTCAACCGACGGGCTGCCCGCCGAAGCGAAACACATTCGTAATAATTTCATGAAGAGATGCAGGAAGCCGCAACCGAGATGACCGCCGTGAAAGCCGCTTTACTGTCCTTTGCAATGCTCTCTGCCATCGTTATCTGCGGTCTCGGCATCTATGCTGCCGATGCTTCTGCCGACCACAACGTGGTCGATGGCTACGGCGTCACCGCCGCAAGCTACTAAGGCGCTGCGGGTCACTCCCGTCAGGGGCGACTGGAATCCTGCAGGCCTAGTTTTTCGACCGTCGTCTTGAGCGGAACGGCAAAGGAAACGTATTTTGCCGTCGCGTCCTCGCGGTAGAACGCGCCGACCTGCACATCGCCTTTCATCCAGTGATCCCAGTCGATTTCGCCGTCTTCCTGTTCCGTATGAAACGGATCACCGAACTCGCGCAGTGCATCGTTGCGATCATGGATAGGGCCGCTGCTGAAGGGTATCGGGCCGACATATGCCTGCCGCTTCTTGCCGGGCCTGTCGTAGGCGAAGATGGCGGAAAGGATCGCCTTGCCGCCATCCTTGGGCACGCCGAAGCTATGTTTGTAGTCCGTGTGAAATTGGAATGCGAGTTCGATACCGAGCGAATTCAACTCGCAATGTCCGGTGCCGCCGCCACGTTGCGCGCGGCCCGGCATCAGCGAGACATCGAACCCGGCGGTTGCCAGCAGATCGGACAGCCCGGTGTTTTGTTCGGAATGCCCGAGGAAGGGCAAAAGTGCGCTCAGTTCCATGGTTTCTCCGGTTTCAATCCTGCAGTGCCACGCTCAGATCACGAACTTATGTCGCCGTTCACTGAAAGAATGCGCTTTTGGGCGCCGTCTATGACGAGCGCGGTCAGCATGCCCGACTTGTAGGCAAGCGTGTCGACATTGACCCGGTTGGCCATCACTTCGGGTTCGTCTTGCGGCGTGTGACCGTGCACGACCACCTTCGGGTGCGGGTACGGATAGTTCAGGAATTCTCCGCGTATCCAGATCAGGTCCTGGCTGTCCTGCATTTCGAGCGGAATGCCCGGCCGAATGCCTGCGTGGCAGAAGAAGAAATCGCCGAAACTGGCCGAGTAACCGAGATCGGCGAGAAAAGTCAGATGATCCGCCGGCACCGCATCCATAAGCGCGGCATGGCCTTTCCTGCAACGCTCCGCACTCGTGAAATCGAGGTCGATGCCGTAGGAAAGTGCTGTCTCCTTGCCGCCATAGCGCGCAAACAGACCGTCGGGCTCGGGATTTGCCAGAAAATCAAGGAAACCGCGATCATGGTTTCCGGCAAGCGAGATGATCCGGCTGTCGCGCTTTTCGGCCTTGA
The DNA here is from genome assembly GCF_037153935.1 of Mesorhizobium sp. CCNWLY176. Taxonomy (NCBI): domain Bacteria; kingdom Pseudomonadati; phylum Pseudomonadota; class Alphaproteobacteria; order Hyphomicrobiales; family Phyllobacteriaceae; genus Mesorhizobium; species Mesorhizobium sp. CCNWLY176. The sequence goes on along the minus strand of NZ_JBBBDZ010000014.1, from coordinate 45,929 downwards.
GCAGAAACTGCACAACGCCCTTCGAGTCCGGCCCGCGATCGACATAATCGCCGAGATGGACGATGCGCCAGTCGGCCGGAGGGTCCCGCTCCAGTTCACCTTCGATCCGCGCATGCATCTTTTCGATCAGGTCCAGCCGTCCATGCACATCGCCGATCGCATAGATGCGCATGCCTTCCGGTCCGGCAGCGTCGAGATAATGAATGCCTGTGCTCAATGCGCCCGCCGTAGGTTCTTCATGTGCGCCGGCGTCATCTGCAGAGCATCTCCTTGCTGGCATCGTTGATGTCGCGCTTGCCGCACAGCGCCATCGTCATGTCCAGCTCCTTGCGGATGATTTCCAGCGTCGTCGTCACACCTTGCTTGCCCATAGCGCCCAGCCCGTAGAGGAAGGGCCTGCCGATATAGGTTCCTTTCGCGCCCAGGCACAGCGCCTTCAGCACGTCCTGGCCCGAGCGGATGCCGCCGTCGAAGTGAACTTCTATCTTGTCACCCACGGCCTCAATGATTTCCGGCAGCACCGAAATCGAAGAACGCGCGCCGTCGAGCTGGCGGCCGCCATGATTGGAGACGATGAGGGCATCCGCGCCCGTCTTCGCCGCCATGATGGCGTCCTCCTTGTCGAGAATGCCCTTCAGGATCAGCTTGCCGCCCCAGCGTTCCTTGATCCAGGCAACGTCATCCCATGACAGGCTCTGGTCGAATTGTTCCGCCGTCCATGAGGACAGCGAAGCCAGGTCCGTCACGCCCTTGGCGTGGCCGACGATATTGCCGAAGCTGCGGCGCGGCGTGCCCAGCATGCCCATCCACCAGCCCGGACGCCTGCCGATGTCGAACAGGGTCTTCGGCGTCATCTTGGGCGGTGCCGAGAGGCCGTTGCGCAGGTCTTTGTGGCGCTGCGCCAGCATTTGCAGATCGACCGTCAGCACCAATGCCGAGCATTTCGCAGCCTTGGCGCGGTCGATCAGGTTGTAGACGAAATCCCTGTCGCGCATCACATAGAGCTGGAACCAGAACGGCTTCTTCGTAACCTTGGCGACGTCCTCGATAGAGCAGATGCTCATCGTCGACAGCGTGAACGGCACGCCGAATTCTTCCGCCGCCTGCGCCGCCAGCATCTCGCCGTCGGCATGCTGCATGCCCGTCGATCCGGTCGGCGCCAATGCGACCGGCATCGCCACCTTCTCGCCGATCATGGTCGAGGCCAGCGAGCGATTGTCCATGTCGACCAGCACGCGCTGGCGGAATTTTATCTTGGAAAAATCTTCCTCGTTCGCCCGGTAGGTGCTTTCCGTCCATGAGCCGGAATCGGCATAGTCGAAGAACATCTTCGGCACACGGCGGCGAGCCAGGTTCTTGAGGTCGTCGATGGTGAGGATTTGTGACATTCGTCTTTATTCCTGGCTACTTCCCGGTTCCGGTCTTGCGCGCCGCATCGCCCGCTTCGGAGCGTTGACGCAGTCTCAGTTTCGATACGCGCTGCCAGTCGCCGGTGCGTTCGGCTTCCGTCATCGCGCGTTCGACATAGGTTATGTGGTCCATCGCCGCCTTGCGCGCTGCGGCTGGCTCGCCGCCCGCCACCGCCGCGTGGATGGCGCGGTGCTGGGCAAGCAGTTCGTCGCGCGCGCCGGGCAGGGCATAGACCAGAAGCCGGCTCTGGAACACGCCGTCCGACAGCAGCCGGTAGCAGGAGCGCAGCGTGTGCAGCAGGATGATGTTGTGCGCGCATTCGCCCACCGCGTGATGAAACTCGACGTCGATCTCCGCCTCTTCCTCGAAGTCGACGCGCTCATGCACCGCTTCCATGCGCTCCATGATGCGCTCCAGCAGCGCGCGGTCGTCGGCGGTGGCGCGGCGCGCGGCGTATTCCGCCGCCACGCCCTCGATTTCGCGGCGATATTCGAGATAGTCGGAGGCCGCCTTGCTGTGCGTGCCGATCAGGTCGAGCATCGGCTTGGTGAAGACCTGGCCGATGACGTCGGCAACGTAGGTGCCGCCGCCGTGGCGCGTCACGATCAGCCCGCGTGTTTCCAGCGCCTTCAGAGCATCGCGCAGGATCGGCCGCGACACGTCGAACTGGCGCGCCAGTTCGCGCTCGCCCGGCAACCGGTCGGAAACGCGCAGCACACCCTCGAGGATGAGGCTCTCGATCTGCTGCACCACCTCGTCGGCGGTGCGCGAATGCTCGATCCTGGAGAAAATCTCGCTCAAGCGAAGTGTCCGGTGAGGCCGATAATCTGTCGAGAATAACGGCATCCCGCATAACTGGTCAATTTATTTATCCAATTGAGTAGATATCGCGGCCTAAATCAAAAGAACCGGCCCCGGTTTACAGGCGGCGTCGATAACTGGTAAAAGCTTTTTACCAGTATTCTGAGGAGCGAACCCATGTCCGGTCTGGCCATGCCGGCACCCGATCAATCGACGCTTTCGCGTCGCGCCGAGATCGTCGCCGACATGCGTATCATCGTGCCGGGCGAGGGGGTGGTCGATGCCGTCAACGAAATGCGGGCCTTCGAAAGCGACGGGCTCACCGCCTATCGCCAGCTTCCGCTGGTGGTCGTGCTGCCCGAAACGGTGGCGCAGGTGTCCCGCATCCTGAAATATTGCGACGACCGCAAAATCCGCGTCGTGCCGCGCGGCTCGGGCACTTCGCTGTCGGGCGGCGCGCTGCCGCTGGAAGATGCCGTGCTACTGGTCATGAGCCGCTTCAACCGCATTCTCGAGATCGACTATCCCAACCGCACCGTCACCGCGCAGCCGGGCGTCACCAATCTCGGCATCACCACCGCTGTCGAGCAGGAGGGCTTTTACTATGCCCCCGATCCATCCTCCCAGATCGCCTGCTCGATCGGCGGCAATGTCGCGGAAAATTCCGGTGGCGTGCACAGCCTGAAATACGGCCTGACGGCCAACAATGTGCTCGGCATCGAAATGGTGCTGATGAACGGCGAGGTCATTCGCCTCGGCGGCAAGCATCTGGACAGCGAGGGCTACGACCTGCTCGGCATCATGACCGGCTCGGAAGGGCTTCTGGGCGTCGTCACCGAGGTCACCGTGCGCATCCTGCGCAAGCCCGAAACGGCGCGCGCGCTGCTCATCGGCTTCCCGACCAGCGAACAGGGCGGCCAGTGCGTCGCCGACATCATCGGCGCCGGCATCATTCCCGGCGGCATGGAGATGATGGACCGCCCGGCAATCCACGCGGCCGAGGATTTCGTCCATGCCGGCTATCCCCGTGAATGCGAGGCGCTGCTGATCGTAGAGCTCGATGGGCCGAGCGTGGAGGTCGACCACCTCATCGGCCGGGTCGAGGCCATCGCGCTCAAAAACGGCTCGACCACCTGCCGCATCTCGCAATCCGAGCAGGAACGCATGACTTTCTGGGCCGGGCGCAAGGCGGCATTCCCCGCCGTCGGCCGCATCTCGCCGGATTACTACTGCATGGACGGCACCATCCCGCGCAAGGAATTGCCGCGGGTGCTCGCTGGCATGCGCGAGCTGTCCGAGCAATACGGGCTCGGCGTCGCTAATGTCTTCCACGCCGGCGACGGCAATCTCCACCCGCTCATCCTCTATGACGCCAACATCCCCGGTGAGCTGGACAAAGCTGAAAGCTTCGGCGCCGATATTTTACGCCTCTGCGTCAAGGTCGGCGGCGTGCTGACCGGTGAACACGGCGTCGGCGTCGAGAAGCGCGACCTGATGCCGGAAATGTTCAACCAGATCGACCTCGACCAGCAAATGCGCGTAAAATGCGCCTTCGACCCCAACCATTTGCTCAATCCCGGCAAGGTGTTCCCCCAACTGCGCCGCTGCGCCGAACTCGGCCGCATGCATATCTCGGGCGGCAAACTGCCGTTCCCGGACATTCCGAGGTTTTGATGGGGATGGCATCTCAAGACGAGGGTTCCTCGCCCCCGCAAAGCGGGGGGTCCAAAGGACGGGCGAGACCAGTGGCTCGCCCCGGAACGGTGGCTCGGGCAAAGCCCAAGACGGAGAGGGGGACTGCCGCCCCGCCTACCCGGCGTTCGCCACAAAATATCGAGCGAGCCCGGCAACTTCGCCACGGCGACAACCGGGCAGAAGCCACCCTTTGGAACCAACTAAAAGCCAAAAAGCTTGGCGGCTACAAATTCGTTCGTCAGATGCCATTAGGGCCGTATTTCGCGGACTTCGCATGCCGAAGCGGCAAGCTGGTTGTCGAGCTGGACGGTAGCCAGCATACCGAGAGTTCATACGACCGGCATCGCGACGAATTCATGCGAGCACAAGGCTATTCGGTCATTCGTTTCTGGAGTGCTGATGCGGTGAAGAACTTGGCGAGCGTTTGCGAAACCATTCTCGCGGCGCTGGATGGTCGGTTGAGTGAAGAGGTGGTTAGCTCGGATTTGCGGTTCGTTTTTGCGAGGACCAAGAAGGCAGGGGACGGTTCTCTATGATCGCCCCCTCTCCGCCTCCCTTCGGTCGGCACCTCTCCCCCGCTTCGCAGGGGCGAGGAACCGGCACTCGCCGAGGTCACGACATGGCAGAACTTGGGTTCCTCGCCCCTGCGAAGCGGGGGAGAGGTGGCTCGGGCGAAGCCCGAGACGGAGAGGGGGTCCTCTCCACTGGGCTCGGCTTATTTTCCCGGCAGAGATCTGCCGCACTGACCCCCTCTGGCTGCTTCGCAGCCATCTCCCCCTCAAGGGGGGAGAAAGCGTTGGCGCCATGACCACCTTCACCCCCACAACCCCCGCCGAAACGCTCGCCGCCGTCGAATGGGCGCTGGCCAACGAATCCCCGCTGGAAATTCTCGGCCACGGCTCCAAGCGCGGCCTGGGCCGCCCGCTCCAGACGGAACACACGCTTGACCTCTCAAACCTCACCGGTGTCACTCTGTACGAGCCGGAAGAGCTGGTGCTGTCGGCGCGGGCCGGCACGCCGCTCGCCGAGATCGAAAAGCTGCTGGCGGATCATGGCCAGGAACTCGCTTTTGAGCCCATGGATTACGGCCCGCTGCTCGGGCGGCCGGCCGGGCGTGGCACCATTGGTGGCGTGCTTGCCGCCAATCTCGCCGGCCCGCGACGCCTCAAGGCGGGTGCGGCGCGCGACCATATCCTCGGCATCAATGCGGTGTCCGGCCGCGGCGAGGCGTTCAAGTCCGGTGGCAGGGTGGTCAAGAACGTTACCGGCTACGACCTGTCGAAGGCCATGGCCGGCTCATGGGGCACGCTGGCTGTGCTGACCGACGTCACCTTCAAGGTGCTGCCCGCCGCCGAAACCGAAGTGACGCTCGCCATACGCGGCCTGTTCGACGAGGACGCCAGCGCCGCCATGGCGCTGGCGCTCGGTTCCAGCGAGGAGGTTTCGAGCGCCGCCCATATGCCGGAAAATCTCGTCGGCAGCATTGCCGGCGGCGCGTTGAAAGGCGCATCCGCCACGCTGCTGCGCGTCGAAGGTTTTGGACCTTCCGTCGCCTTCCGAATGAAGAAGCTCATCGATCTCCTGAAAAACGCCGGCCCGATCGACGAGATTTCCGGCGATGCCTCAAAGGCGTTGTGGCGCGATATACGCGATTGCCGGCCCTTCGCCGACGGCACCGAGCGGCCCGTCTGGCGGGTTTCGATGGCGCCGGCGAGCGCCCACGCGATGGTCATGGCGCTGCGCATGGAAGAGGCCGCCGACGCCTTCTACGACTGGCAGGGCGGCCTCGTCTGGCTGCGCCTGCAGGCCGATCCCGAAGCCGATCTGCTGCGCCGGCTGGTCAAAAAGTTCGGCGGCGGCCACGCCACGCTGGTGCGCGCCAACCACTCGCTGCGCGCATCGCTTCCCGTGTTCGAGCCGCAACCGCCGGCCCTTGCCGGCCTCTCGGCGCGGCTGAAGGAGCAGTTCGACCCCAAGGGCATTCTCAATCCGGGCCATATGGTGCCTCTCGGCAAGTCTGCTACGCTCGGTGCGTCAACAGAGTGAGGGGCAATTCATGAGCGATATCAACAACGGACCGACCGCGCCGCGCCAGACCGACCGCTGGCTGGAACCGGGCGCGACCAATGCGCAGGTCATCTACATCCTCTATCTCGCCGGCCTCGTCATCGGCATCAGCGGGCTGGTCGGCATCGTGCTCGCCTATATCAATCGCGGCAAGTCTGAAGCCTGGGTCGAGACCCACTACACCTGGCTCATCCGCACCTTCTGGATCGGCCTGCTCTACGGCCTGGTTTCAGCTGTTCTCATCGTTCTGGTCATCGGCTTCTTCATGCTGTTTGCGGTCGCCGTCTGGTTCATCGCCCGCTGCATCATCGGCCTTCAGGCACTCGGCCGCGGCGAGCCGATCCGCAACCCGAACGGCTGGTTTATCTGAAGATGCGACAAGATTATAAAAACTGGCTTGAGGAGCAGAAATATTCGTCGGGGACTGTTACCGCGCAGCTTCATCGAGTTGGCCGGGTCGAAGATAGCTATGGCAGCCTCGATGAGCACTTCGCAAACGGTACGTTGCAACAGGTTATCGACGAACTGAACTATTCGACGCACGACGAGCGCGCTAGCAAGCCTAATCCATCAAAGATTCCCTTTGAAGGCAATATTCGTAACAATCTGCAGTCCTATAAGAACGCAGTTGTAAGATACCGAAAGTTTCTTACCGGTTGGGATCGGGCAGATTCAGACGTACCGGAGGCGTTTGAGACTGTTCATTCACGCATATCAATGCCGATCGATCAGCTGGAGCTTCCTGCACAGAAGCTTTCGTTAGAGCGCGATATGCAAGCAGCACTAAGACGCAACATAGGGCAGCTCGGGGGAATGCTTTCGATTGTCGATGACGGAGCCGAACGGTCGGTCCACTCCGGATTTATTGACATCACATGTGCCGACAAAACCGACAACGCTCTCGTGGTCGTAGAATTGAAAGCAGGAAAGGCCGATAGCCGTGCGATAGGACAAATCCTTGGCTACATGGGTGATCTTGCTGAGGAAGAGGAAGGTCGTGCTGTGCGCGGCATTCTCGTCGCCCATGAGTTCGACAAGCGGTCCCGTTCCGCCGCTAAGGTCGTCCCGACCCTTAGCCTAATGCGTTATGCCGTCGATTTCCGGTTCGAGCCAGAAGAGTAAGCGGGCCATGCAGACCAGTTTCACTCCCGCGCAGCTTGCCGACCCACATGTCGCGGAATCGGAAAAGATCCTGCGCAAATGCGTGCATTGCGGCTTCTGCACGGCGACCTGCCCGACCTATGTCACGCTCGGCAACGAGCTCGACAGCCCGCGCGGGCGCATCTACCTCATCAAGGACATGCTGGAGAACGGCCGCCCGGCCGACAAGGAGATCGTCACCCATATCGACCGCTGCCTGTCCTGCCTTGCCTGTATGACGACCTGCCCGTCGGGCGTGAACTACATGCATCTGGTCGATCATGCCCGCGCCCATATCGAAAAGACCTACAAGCGGCCGCTGCCCAATCGCGCAATCCGGGCGCTGCTCGCCTTCGTGCTGCCGCACCCCGCGCGCTTTCGCGCAGCCTTGAAGCTGGCGAAGCTGGGCAGGCCGTTCGCCGGAGTGTTCGAAAAATTTACCGCGCTCAAGCCGTTGGCCGCGATGCTGAAGCTTGCGCCTGCCGCCGTGCCGGAAGCCTCGGCGATGGCGTCGCCGAGCAGCCATGCGGCATCGGGCATAAGGCGCGGCCGCGTCGCTATCCTCACCGGCTGCGCCCAGCCGGTGCTGGAGCCCGGCATCAACGAGGCGACGATTTCGCTGCTGACGCGGCTCGGCGTCGAGGTCGTGGTGCCGCAAGGCGAGGGCTGCTGCGGCGCGCTGGTGCACCATATGGGCCGCGAAGAGCAGGCGCTTGCCTCGGCGCGGCAGAATGTCGACGCCTGGACACGCCAGATAGACAATGGCGGGCTCGATGCCATCGTCATCACCGCGTCGGGCTGCGGCACGACGATCAAGGATTACGGCTTCATGCTGCGGCTCGACCCCGCCTATGCCGAAAAAGCGGCTCGGGTCTCGGCGCTGGCAAAGGACATCACCGAATATCTGGCCACGCTCGATCTGCCGGAGCCAATGCGTAAGTCTGGCCTTACCGTCGCCTATCATTCGGCCTGCTCGATGCAGCACGGCCAGAAGATCACGCGCCAGCCGAAGGAGCTTCTGGCGCGCGCCGGCTTCATCGTGAAGGAACCGCGCGAGGGGCATCTGTGCTGCGGCTCGGCCGGCACCTACAACATCATGCAGCCGGAGATTTCCGCGCGCCTGCGCGACCGCAAGGTGAAAAACATCGAGGCGACCGGCGCTGACATCGTCGCCACCGGTAATATCGGCTGCATCACGCAGATAGCGTCCGCTGCCAACATGCCGGTCGTGCACACGGTCAAGCTGCTCGACTGGGCCTATGGTGGTGAGAAACCTGCCGGCGTGCCGGAGGGCAGGGTGCTGGTGGCGGCGGAGTGAACCGGCGTCTGACCGCTGGCACTGCTGCGGTCAAAAGGAAGCCGAGAGGCTATCCTCACTCATCCCCGCCATTGTCCAGCTCGATGATCTGCGTGAATTCCACGTTGCGCAGTTCGCTGACGACGCTCTTGTCGGCCTTGTAGTTGGGCATGACGACGACTTCTACGGCCTTGGTGCCGGGCCGGAACTGACGGTGGCTGTCGTCGCCTTCCTCGGCGATGACGCCCTCGAGCCGGGTCCAGCCATCCTTCGAGCTGATCTGCACATTCGCCGCGCCGGCAAAGCGGTAAGGCCCGGGGCCGGTCCTTATTGCCTTTCCCTTGGCGTCATACGTCTGCACGCCGAGATAGACTATGGAAACCTGCGGCGAGCCGTCTTCCTTGGGCAGCACGCGAATGTCGGCTCCGATCCGGTACCGCCGGCTCGTATCGACGGGAATCAGCTTCGACCTGATCCTTTGCGACCCGGCAATGCTTGCAGGCCGGTCGATCTGCAGTATCCTTTTGGCCGTCGGCATGTCGGGCGTGAACCAGCCCAGCTGCGTGCCTCCGAGCGCGAAGATGCCGATCAGGGCGAGCAGCACCGTTGCCACGCGCAGATAGAGTATTCCGATCTCGGCAAACAAGCCGTGCGTCTGCCCCCTGTCCGTCAACGCCTCTACCGCCACCCGAAATTCCTCACAGTATCGCTCCTCACACTCCCTTATGCGGGCGCGATCCATCAGCGACTAGTGAAATAAGGCAACACTGGAGCTTTATCTCGGCCGCTTGAAGGCCGCGCGCTCGCGTTCGATCTCGGTGCGGCACACACAGCCTTCGATATGGTCGTTGACCAGGCCCATCGCCTGCATGAAGGCATAGACGGTGGTAGGGCCGACGAAACTCCAGCCGCGCTTCTTCAACTCCTTGGAAATGCGGGTGGAGGTCGGCGTGGTCGGGTTGGCGATCAGCGAGGCGTAGTCGACAGTGGCGGGGCGCTCGTCGGCACCGGGCTCGAACTTCCAGAACCAGGCGGCGAGAGAGCCGGCCTCGCCGGCGAGTTCGCGGGCGCGCTTGGCGTTGTTGATGGTCGAGACGATCTTGCCGCGATGGCGCACTATGCCGGCATTGCCCAGCAGGCGCTCGACATCGGCGTCGGTGAATTCGGCGACGCGCTCATATTCGAAATTGGCAAAACCCTCGCGAAACGCCTCGCGCTTGCGCAGGATGGTCAGCCACGACAGGCCGGACTGGAAACCTTCAAGGCAGATCTTTTCGAACAGCCGGCGGTCGTCGGCCACGGGCCGGCCCCATTCATGGTCATGGTAGTGCTGGTAATCCGGCAGATTGCCATGCCAGGCGCAGCGCGTAACGCCATCTTCGCCTTCGACCAGGCCGGTTTTTACGATTTCCATCAAGCCTATTTCCTATTTTTACCCGGCCTTTACCAGATTCCTGAACCGGGCGGTAACCACACCAAAAGGTTTAAACCCGGTTTGGCTTTTTGCGCATTCCGATTCACGTTTCGGTTGCCACTGGCGGACAACATCGCACACGGAAGGGGTGCAATCCCCGCTTGTTGATGACGATCGAGTTCGAGAGTGCGTCCGATGAAACATCTTTTTCTACTGGGGGCCACGGCCCTTGCTGTCAGCATGGCGTCAGCAGCCTTCGCCAACGACCGTTATGCCGAACGCCCGCCGGTGGTGGTAAGCCCCGATCTTTCAGCACCGTGGGTGATGCAGCTCGGCCAGCAGCCCGGCAAGGTGGTGCGCCGTCAGGTGCGCCAGGTCCGGCAGCAAGTCCCGGCCGGCGTGCAGGTCCAGCCCTATGCGACCGAGCCGCGCTTCGACCAGCGCTATGCCCCGGCTCAGCGGCGCCAGCAGCCGCAGCCGGATGCGCAGCGCACCGCCGGCATCGTTGCCCCGGCACCGGCCAAGCGCGAAGTGCGCCGGCAGATCGACCCGATGTATCTGCCGCAGCAGGTTTCCTATGACGGGCCGCACAAGCCGGGCACGATCATCATCGATACCAAGCAGAATTTCCTCTTCCTCGTACAGGCCAATGGCGAGGCGCGGCGCTACGGCGTCGGCACCGGCAAGCCGGGCTTCGAATGGGCCGGCACCCACAAGGTCACCGCCAAGCGCGAATGGCCGGACTGGCGTCCGCCGGCAGAGATGATCGTGCGCGAGCGCGCCAAGGGCCGCGTGCTGCCCGTCCACATGGCGGGCGGCCCGGAAAACCCGCTCGGCGCGCGCGCCATGTATCTCGGCTCGACGCTCTATCGCATCCACGGCACCAACCAGCCATGGACGATCGGCGGCGCGGTGTCTTCCGGCTGCATCCGCATGCGCAACGAGGATGTCGTCGACCTCTATGAACGCGTGAAAATCGGCACGCAGGTCGTGGTAATGTAGCGGCCGACCCGATTCGATATTTCCGGGGGACGGTCCGGAAGCGGCGGTTTTCGCCGCCGCAGCAAGGGCAGCATGATGGGGATCGTGCTGCCCTTTCGCTTTGAGACGGGTTGGATCGAACCGGTCATCGGATAATATCGCGCCCTCTGATGTTCGGGAGGACATGATCGCGAAGACCGTTTTTCAGTCCGTGGACGACTATCTCGCCACGCAGCCCGAAGCTGCAAAGGGCGTGCTCGAAGAAGTGCGCGGCATCATCCGCAAGGCCCTCCCCGAGGCCGAGGAAGTGATCTCCTACCAGATCCCAGCATACAAGGTGCCGGGAGGTACTGCGCTCTATTTCGCCGGCTGGAAGAAGCACTACTCGCTCTACCCGGCCAATGGCGAACTGGTCGCGGCATTCAAGGACGACCTCGCCCCTTACGAAGTCAACGACAAGGGCACGATCCGCTTCCCTCTCTCGGAACCGGTCCCCGCGAAGTTGATCGAGCGCATCGCCAAATTCCGCGCAAAGCAGGTCGCAGGCGAAGCAAATGCGAAGGCAGCCGCGAAGAAGCGATAGCACGGCGCAATTGCGTCAATGGACGCCTGCCGTTTCCAATAGACAAGCTCCTGCCCTTTCGTTTTGTCGCACTGCCAAACCGGCCGAAATCGGCTATAGGCGGCGGTGAGAGCGAAATTGCTCTGGACTTTCCTTTCGTGAAAATATTATTCTTCATGGTGGGAAGTTCCAGGCAGCATTCCATACGAAGTCCGGCAACGGATTGCCGGACATCCTGTCCGCCGAAGGAAGCTAAAAAATGCCTCTCGACGACACACGCTATCTGAAGGGCGCGCCGGTTGCGGCCCGCATCATCGCCGAAGTGCGCGCGGCAGCCGACAAGGCTGTCGAGGAAGGCTTTCCGCCGCGCCTCGTTTCGATCACCGTCGGCGACGTGGCGGCAGTCGATGTCTATGTGCGCAACCAGCGCGCCAAGGCCGGGCTTGCCGGCATCGATTTCGAGGAGCGGCGTTTCCCCGCCGAAACGACGGCAGCCGAACTGGAAGCCGCCATCCACGGCATGAATGCCGACCCGCGCGTCACCGGCATCATCATCCAGCGGCCGGTGCCGGCGCATATCCCGGTCAAGGCGATCCAGGCGGCGGTGCATCCGCTGAAGGATGTCGAGGGCATGCACCCGGCCTCGATCGGCAACATCGTCTACAACGAGATCGAGCTGGCGCCCTGCACGGCGGCCGCCTCGGTGGAACTGCTGAAAGCCACCGGGCTCGACCTCAAGGGCCTCGAAGTCGTCGTCGTCGGCCATTCCGAGATCGTCGGCAAGCCGATCGCCTTCCTGCTGATGAGCGAGGGCGCAACCGTGACCGTGTGCCACCACATGACACGCTCGGTGGCAGCCCATACGCGCCGTGCCGACGCGCTGTTCGTCGCGGTCGGCAAGCCACGCCTGATCAAAGGCGACATGGTGAAGCCGGGAGCGGCCGTGATCGACATCGGCATCAATGCCGAAACCGCGCCCGACGGCTCGACCCGCATCGTCGGCGACGTCGACACCGACAGCGTCAAGGACGTGGCCTCATGGATCACGCCTGTGCCCGGTGGCGTCGGGCCGGTGACGGTCGCGATCCTGCTGCGCAACACCATGGTGGCCCTGAACCGCCAGCGCGCGCTGTATCAGAGCACCTATGCGACCGAGGGCAAGATCGCCGCGGAGTAGGGTTGGGGTCGTCAGGATCGGCTCAAACCAGCAAGGGATTTAAGGCTTCGGCGACGAAGGGCTGCTGCTTGTCGGTCAGTGCCATTTCTGATTACCTGACTGCGGGTTTGATCCAATTGGGGTAGGCAATGATATTTGCAACGACGGTTTCAGTTCAGACTGGTTATGCACCTGGAGAGAAATTATGGGGTCTTGGCCGCTGCCCTCATTGTTCGATTGCCAACCCGAATATGAACAGAGTTTGGACGGACAGTTGGGTTAATCGAGGCCAAATGAACTGGGCAGCCTTTCGTTGCAATAGCTGCAGATCCGTAATTGCCGTCCAGATGGTTTGGGACGACGATCAAATGAAGGCGTTGAGGGTCTGGCCAGATGCGAAAACCGCCCACGAAGACATTCCACAACCAGCCCGAACGTTCTTGCAGCAAGCGTACGAGACACTGCAAGCTCCCGACGCTGCCGCTGTTATGGCCGGCAGCGCGGTAGATGGCATGCTGAAGGCCATAGGCTATGAGAAAGGTTCCCTCTACGAACGGATTGACCAAGCTCTCACCGCCAACCTGCTAACGCAAGGTATGGCCGACTGGGCGCATTCCGTTCGGCTTGGCTCAAACAGGCCGCGTCATGCAGACAAAGATAGGCCTCACGTCACCCCTGATGAGGCCAAGCAATCCGTTGATTTCGCCGAAGCTCTTGGCAACTTTCTATTTGTGCTGACCGCCCGCATCGATCGCGGTATTAAAGCCGCCGAAGCGGCCGAACCTGCGAAATAACTCAGTCCGGCTGGACCGCTCGCTTCCCCCACGTTCGTACGCAACGGTGAGCCACAATGGTAGGAACGCATCAACCAGAATGGGTGAAGGCCGGGATCGCCGCTGCCAAAGACAAAGATGCGCAAATTCCGTGCCCGGTGTGTAGTGCCGTCCTCGAAATGCTTGATTCTGCGGCGAACAACGCCTTATTTGAGTATCATATGCGGTGTGTGAGGTGCGGGGCGTACAACTCACTTCGCATTGATACATCTCACCGGGATTGACCGCTCGCTTCCCGCCCCGGCTTGGAAACGGCATTATGGAAATTGAAAGAGACCGATGGGTGCTACTCATCAAAGACATCAGGCGCGAGACTGGTGCGAGCATTTTTGAGGCCGAGCGGTTGGCACTGTCGAAACCCGAATGGCGCCGGTGGGCAGAGCGACAAATCAATACCGATGCCGAATGCCGGAAGATGGCCCGACTTCACATGCGGATGCACAAGACCAATTCATTGATCTGCGCAGACGGCAACAGGTTGCTCGTCCGCTAGTTCCTCGTCCTGATCTGGAGCCACGCCCATCATGGAATTTGACACTATTCTGAGTGCCTTCGAAGGTCACACGATCGCGATTCCTTCGACTGACGAGGCTTGGTTCTTTTTGTCTGAATGGCACATCTGTAAGCGTGCTGTGGACTTAATCGCCGGGATTTCTGAGTGAGGCTATGGCGGATCTTGAGTTGTTACAGCGAGTGTTGTGTGTGCGCTTTGAAGCTCAGTTCTACGGCTGCGATCTTCGGCTGAAACTCGGCGTTTCCAGGGCGGTTCGGGAGAGGCTGCGGCCTCTGAATGGGCTGCGGATGCCGCCGGAGAACGGAACGTCAGGTTGGTATATCTGGGCCGGCGAGGCTTTCTCGGATGCCGACGATTTCTTCGTGCCTCTCCACGGGGAACACCTCGACGAGTGGGCACCGGCCGTGTTGCCATATTTAGCCCTTCCGCCGGGCTGGCGCTTCCTGATTGATGGGTCGTATGAAGATGTCTGGCATGATGAGCAGCTTCTTCGGTAAACGGTGCTCTCATTAATCAAGCGCACGCCGAAGTCGTATATTGATCAGGCTGGCGTTACCTGAGCTCGCGATGCCGCGCTGATGTCGGAATGCGACAACCTGCCTGTGCACCGTTAGGCACCAATCCTAGCCACCGCATCCAGTTCCATCACCACATCATCACTCAGCACCAGCCCACCCGCGGCGAGATTTTCCTTCAAATGCCCGACCGAGGAGGTGCCCGGGATCAGCAGTATGTTGGGCGCGCGGCGGAGCAGCCAGGCGAGTGCGACCTGCATGAGCGTCGCATCGAGGCGCTTGGCGACGTCGTTCAAGGTTGACGACTGCAACGGGTTGAACCCGCCGAGTGGAAAGAACGGCACATAGGCGATGCCGTCGCGGGCAAGATCATCGATCAGGGCGTCGTCGGCGCGATGCGCCAGATTGTACTGGTTCTGCACGCAGACGATCTCGGCGATCCGGCGGCCTTCAGCGATCTGTGTGGGCGTGACATTGCTCAGGCCGATGTGACGAACGAGGCCCTGCCGCTGAAGCTCGGCCAAGGCGGAAAGCGGCGCCTCGATCGACCCTTCCGCGGGGCCATGCGTGTCGAACATGATGCGGAGATTGACGACGTCCATCGCCTCGAGCCCGAGATTGCGCAGATTGTCATGCACGGCCTGGGTCAGTTCTTCGGGCGTGAATGCCGGCAGCCATGATCCATCTGCGCCGCGCCGCGCGCCGATCTTGGTGACGATGACAAGATCGTCGGCATAGGGATGCAGCGCCTCGCGGATGATCCGGTTGGTGACATGCGGGCCGTAGAAGTCGCTGGTGTCGATGTGGTTCACACCGGCTGCCACGGCCGCGCGCAGCACGGCCAATGCAGCGTCATGATCCCTGGGCGGGCCGAACACGCCTGGGCCTGCAAGCTGCATGGCGCCGTAGCCGAGCCGCTTCACGGTGCGGTCGCCGAGGGTGAAAGTGCCGGACTGTTCGATGCTGGACATGATCTCTTTCCTTTTGATCTGACCCTGTATTTAGGCGATGACCATATTCATGATAATGGGGTACAATCGGTACAGGCTGTGCGGAATTACGAACAATGAAAACCGATCTCGGTGACTTGAACGCCTTCGTGGCGGTGGCGCGCGCCAAGGGATTTCGCGATGCCGCCCGCCTCAGCGGCGGCAGCGCGTCGAGCCTGAGCGAGGCAGTGCGGCGGCTGGAGGCGCAACTGGGCGTCAGGCTGCTCAACCGGACGACGCGCAGCGTCGTTCCGACCGAAGCCGGCGAAGGGCTGCTTGCGCGCCTCGGCCCTGCCTTGGCCGAGATGGAAGCAGCACTTGATGTGGTGAACAGCTTTCGCGACAATCCTGCGGGTTCGCTGCGGCTCAATGTGCCGGTCAGCGCGGCAAGGCTGGTGCTGCCGGCCATCGTGCCTGCGTTTCTCGCCGCCTATCCCGACATCGTGCTGGAGGTGATAACCGAGGAAAGCTTCGTCGACGTAATCGCAGCCGGGTGCGACGCCGGCATCCGCTACGACGAGCGGCTGGAGCAGGACATGATCGCGGTGCCGATCGGGCCGCGCTTCCAGCGCTTCGCCACCGCAGCCTCCCCGGCGTATCTCGATCGCCGGGGCCGGCCCGAACACCCGCGCGATCTGCTCGGCCATTCCTGCCTGCGCGGCCGCTTTTCCAGCGGCGCGATGCCGCCATGGGAATTCGAGCGCGACGGAGAGGTGGTGCGGGTCGATCCCACAGGCCCCTTGATCGTAAGGCTGGGTGGGGCGACCGATCTCGCCGTAGACGCGGCGATCGCGGGCACCGGCATCGTATCCCTCTTCGAGGACTGGCTGCGCCCGTATTTCGACAGCGGCGTTCTTGAACCCGTGCTGGAACCCTGGTGGGATCGCTTCTCCGGGCCGTTCCTCTACTACCCCGGACGACGCCTCGTGCCGGCGCCGCTGCGAGCCTTCGTCGATTTCATCAAGACGTCGGCAAACCAAGCCGGAATGACTCCAGGGCCGTACCACAACAAAGCGTGATTTTGCCCGCGGCGCTGCCGCTGTTAGCCTTTCGGTGCACCAATGCAGCGAAGGAGACAGACGATGAAGACAATTCTCGTGCTTGCCGCCGCGATCGGCCTGACGGTATCGGCCGCATCAGCAGAATGCGTGGGCCACTCGAAGGTGAATGCTTCGATAGACACCGAAACCAAAGTGGCGAGCGTTTCAACGGCCGACACGTCAACGGCCACGGTTCCGCAGACCGTCAAGCAGCAGGAAACCAAGGCCGAATAGGCCACCCAACCAGACATCCCGCCCCGTCGCGCTTGCTGGTGCGGCAGGTCGAATTGTCGTGAGGTGATGCCAGGCATCACCGCGTTATCCAGCCAGGGTGACTATCTGTTTTTGAACGGGTCGATGGAGATGACGGATTTCAAAATCTGGTCCGGGCTCTTGATGCCAATCTCGAACAGCGTCAGCACCTTGTAGGCCAAGTCGCTTATATCGCTCTGGTCGGTAAGTTGGAGATGCTGCTTGGCCGACTGCAGGACAGCATCCAGCGTAGACAGATCCTGCGGCGAGTATATGCCGGTGCAACCCAAGTGTTTTACGAGATAGTTGGTCATGGCAATGCTCCACACAAGCGTTGCAACATATCTGCTGCTGGAACAGCCCTCTATTAACTTTGACGTACAAGCCAAAAAACTGCTTCGACGCGCCCGCATCCCATCCGTTGCTGTTTGAACGCCTCGCCAGATCATCCCCGATCGGCTCCTGGCCTTCCGGACAATTCGCGACCGAGGTTGACCAACCGTCAACCGATGTCCTACAAGCGGCCCTGACGGGCCTTACCGTCAAAGGGCATTCGTGCCGTTTGACGTTTGTTGTCGGTTTTGAATTGGTGACGCCGAAAGCTCTGCTCAGGCGTTGAAAATGCCGGATCCCAGATATTCTGGGTTTCTGGAAAGCAAAATTTAACCATATTTGCCCATCTTCAGTCGATCACTTGGTCTAAATGGGGACATTCTGGAAGTCACGCAACTACGGTCGCTTGCCGACCCTGAGGCCGTTTGCGGGATATGCCGGTTTGGCGCACGTTTGTGAGTAAGGTCGTTCGTACACATTCCTGGCGCCGCCTGATGCGTCCACTGCTGGTCACCTCCGTTGGCATCGGTTTTGCTGGTGCGGCTGTGTGGTCCGTCGCTGGCATGGTCGCGATGAACAGCTCATTCGCCTCCAACTCAGGCAGCCTTCTCCCCAAGCCGCAGTTCTACGGAGTCGAGCCGTTGCAGGCGCGATTGCCGCAGGAGCATGGCAGGACCGGCAAGGCGCCGCGGCTGGTCATTGCAACGGCACAGCCCTTCGTGACCGGGAGCATTGCCGCCGGCCCAAAGAAATCCGCCCGCCATCCCGAGGTGGCCGCGGTCACCGGTACGAACGCCAATGCAGCGCGCTTCGACGCCATCGTGAAGAATGCCGCGCTGACGTCCAAGAAACTCGCCAGCCTTTTCGACGCCCCCAATTCCGGTAAGTCGGCCCGCACGGTCGCAAAGGGCACTGTCGCAAAGGCCGGTACGCCCGCGCAGGAGCGGTTCGCAACGCTGCCCGCTGCTACCGAACAGCATCCGACCTTGCTTGCCTATGCCGATCCGTCCCCCGGTGGAGCAGCCGACGCGGCACTTTCGGCCTTGCTGGCGCCGCCGCTGGAGGACGACCTCGCGGCATCGCAAAACCCGGACCTCGACACGGGCGAAGACGCCGCATCCCTGCCGGACTACGAAAACACGCCGTCCGACGGTCCCCTGCCGCAGCTTCGCCCGCGCTACGAACAGGCACGCAAGCCCGTCCCGGAGACGGAAAAGCCCGACGTTCAGCAGGCCGATGAACCGGCAGCACCGAAGCCCGACGAGCAGCCCGTGCGCAAAGCCGACGAGCCGAAGAAGGCAGACGAACGCGCAGCACCTAAGCCGCAGAAGCTCGCTTATGCGCGGCCGAGCGATCCGGGCGACAGGCCGACAAGCGGCGGCGGCTTCGGCCGAGCGCTGCAGAACCTGTTCGGTGGCGGAGCCAGGGCAGGCGGCGGCGTGGCTGTCTACGACATCAGCGCCGCGAAGGTGTACATGCCCGACGGCAGCGTGCTCGAGGCCCATTCCGGCGTCGGCAAGATGGCGGACGATCCGCGCTACGTGAACGTCAAGATGAACGGCCCGACCCCGCCGCACACCTATAACCTCAAGATGCGCGAAAGCCGCTTCCACGGCGTCGAGGCGATCCGCATGCTGCCCGTCGACGGCCGGAACAAATATGGCCGCGACGGCTTCCTGACCCACAGCTACCTGCTGCGCGGCCGGCAGGCGGAATCGCATGGCTGTGTCGCCTTCAAGGACTATGAGCGCTTCCTGACCGCCTTCAAGAAGGGCAAGGTCAAGCAGCTCGTCGTGGTGCCGAGCGGCGGACGATCAACCATGGTTGCGTCCAACGGTTAAGGCCGGCTAATCACGTCTTCATTGCCTCGGCGCTGTCACTTCTCAGCGGTTTCCAGACCGAAATATCGCGCGGCGCTTCCAGAAGCTCGTCGAGCGCAGCATGCCATTCCTCGCGATAAGGACGCTTGATCTGTACGTCGAGCACGTCCTGATGATCGACCCACGTCTCGTGCAGCAGGAAATGGCAAGCGTTGTTCGGGTCCTCATGAAAATTCGCGCTGACGAACATCGCCTCATGGCGCATCGCATCGAGCACGCCGTTGAGCAGCGCCAGAAAACGCTCGCGCTGAGCGGGCCGGACGTTGAAGCCGATGATGTAGGTGATGCTCATTCACGTTTTCTCCATGCAGGATCGGAAACGCCGATCTCATGACGAGAGAAATGCCGGAACGAGGGCGGTTACAATTACGCTGGAGGTAATAGGATCGCGTTAGCCTCTCGGTCGCTGCTGCCGTTTGAGCGTTCGGGCGGACCCTCGGGCTCTGCGCATTTCGCTTCGCTCATGCCGCGTCCAAGGATGACGAAGGAGAGGTCCGCGCTTCGAAGCTCAACTTTGGCGATTAGCGGTGACAACCATGAAGTCGTCATCCCGGAAACCGTAGCGAAGCGCAGGTTGTCCGGAATCTATTGGCCGCGGCATCGTCAGGCAGGGCCCGGTTCTGACGCTGATGCATTCTGCACCGCTGAAGCTCTCTGCCGTTCCGGCATGGATCCCCGGGTCTCCGCCCTTCGCTTCGCTCGTGCTACGCCCGAGGATGACGAAGAGAGGGACGATGCCGCAAATCGCAAACGTTGCTGGCCATAAACGTGAACATCGCAAAATGCAGGAGCATCGAGTGGAATGGTGGCGACCACTACCGCAGGCATAGTCCCCGCACCGCGCACATGACTGCCGCGCACCAGCGTTGACGATTAGCGAAGACCAAACATGCAGTTCGTCATCCTCGGGGCCGGAGCCGAACGAAGTTCGGCGGAGGAACCCGGGGATCCATGCCGGAACATCGATGAAGGCTACAGCGGCGCAGAACTGCCGAAGCTGAAACTGTGGGAAAGATTCTCACCCAATTTCCACTCAACCCATTGTTTTCGCTCACCCACACATTTTTTCACGCCCGATTTATCCCCACCCCAAAACACCGCCGGCATAATTCCCTCATCGCTCCTGCGGGACCGGGTCTGGAACCGGGATCAAGGGGGAGTGGCGGTGACCTCCCGCCCTGGTGTGGTAGCCAGGGCTCCGAGGGCCCGACACAGGCCGGCGTGGAACGAGCACGGCGCAAATGCCACTGCCCAAAACCATGCGGAGAACCCGCGGCGTCTTGTCCATGGAATGTACATGGAGCGGGCGTTGTGACCGGCCGACTTCGGGACAAGCACCGAGCGGGGTGCAGAAGCTGCGCCACGTATTTTACACTAGGAAGGCACGGCCATGCGCCCCGCTTCCCGGCTCTTTGACAATGGCCAGATGCGAAAGCAGGCGTGGCGATGATGAAGCGCGCCTCTCCTTCTCCCCTTGTGGGAGAAGGTGGCCAACCCGAAGCGGAGGTCGGATGAGGGGTGTTGGACGGAGTGTGGACGCCGGAATTTCTTCCAACACCCCTCATCCGTCTTGGCGCTGCGCGCC
Source organism: Mesorhizobium sp. CCNWLY176 (assembly GCF_037153935.1). Taxonomy (NCBI): domain Bacteria; kingdom Pseudomonadati; phylum Pseudomonadota; class Alphaproteobacteria; order Hyphomicrobiales; family Phyllobacteriaceae; genus Mesorhizobium; species Mesorhizobium sp. CCNWLY176. The sequence continues at coordinate 25,465 of NZ_JBBBDZ010000014.1, read as the reverse complement.
AATCCACCTTCTCCCACAAGGGGAGAAGGAAGGGCACCGCAACCCTTGCCGCTCCGGGCCGCATAAGTTAGGACACGCGCGCTGTAACTTTATACGGGTTACAACGTATTACACGAGCGACAAGAGCGAACACGACATGGCCGAGAAGACCGAAAAAATGAAAGCGCGCCAGCCGCGCGGCTTTGCCGATCGCTCTGCCGACGATATTCGCGCCGTCGAAAAGATGATGGGCAAGATCCGTGAGGTCTATGAGCTCTACGGTTTCGAGCCGGTCGACCAGCCGATGATCGAATACACCGACGCGCTCGGCAAATTCCTGCCCGACCAGGACCGACCCAACGAGGGCGTGTTCTCGTTCCAGGACGATGACGAACAGTGGCTGTCGCTGCGCTACGATCTCACCGCGCCGCTGGCCCGCTATGTCGCCGAAAATTACGAGCGCCTGCCAAAGCCTTACCGCAGCTACCGCGCCGGCTGGGTGTTCCGCAACGAGAAGCCGGGGCCGGGCCGTTTCCGCCAGTTCATGCAGTTCGATGCCGACACGGTCGGCACGCCGGGCGTGGCCGCCGACGCCGAAATGGCGATGATGATGGCCGACGTCATGGAAGCGCTCGGCATCAAGCGCGGCGATTATGTCATCCGCGTCAACAACCGCAAGGTGCTCGACGGCGTGCTTGAAGCCATCGGCCTTGGCGGCGACGACAATGCCGGCCGCCGGCTAACCGTGCTGCGCGCCATCGACAAGCTCGACAAGTTCGGCCCGGAAGGCGTGAAGCTGCTGCTGGGCAAGGGCCGCTGGGACGGTGGCAAGGAAGGCGAGGGCGATTTTACCAAGGGTGCGGGGCTGGATGATGAGCAGATCGCACGTGTAACTTCTTGGCTTTCTTATAGGCCTGACTTTAACGAGCCTGACGTGGCATTTCACACGCTAGCTATTCTCAAAAATACAGCGATGGGGAATGCAACGGCAACTGCCGGTATTGATGAACTCGAGTTGATTTCGAGTTTAATTGAGGCGGCGGGATACTCCGACCGAGTTTATATCGACCCCTCCGTCGTCCGCGGCCTCGAATACTACACCGGCCCGGTCTACGAAGCCGAACTTCTGGCCGAAATCCCCAATGACGACGGCCAGATCGTGCGCTTCGGCTCGGTTGGTGGTGGCGGGCGTTATGACGGGCTCGTCTCGCGCTTCCGCGGCGAACCGGTTCCGGCGACGGGCTTTTCCATCGGCGTCTCGCGCCTGATGACGGCGCTGAAGAACCTCGGCAAGCTCGACACCTCGGACGTGATTGCGCCGGTTGTCGTGCTGGTCATGGACCGCGACACCGAAAGCCTTGGCCGTTACCAGAAGATGGTCTCCGCGCTGCGACAGGCCGGCATACGCGCCGAGCTTTATCTCGGCGGCGCCGGCATGAAGGCCCAGATCAAATATGCCGACCGCCGCGGCTCGCCCATCGTCGTCATCCAGGGCGGCGACGAGCGCGCCAAGGGCGAAGTCCAGATCAAAGACCTGATCGAGGGCGCGCGGCAGGCGGCGGCGATCGCTGGCCATGCCGAATACAAGGAAGCGCGGCCGGGGCAGATAACGGTGGCGGAAGCCGATCTGGTCGCCGAGGTGCGCAAGATATTGGATGCGCAGGCGGAAGAGCGTGGTCGTGGTCAGTAAACGTCGCGGTCCTTCGCGCCCCCCTCTGGTCTGCCGGCCATCTCCCCCACAGGTGGGGAGATCAGCCGTCATTGCGACTTTCGCCAATCTTCAGCGTTGCAGAGCAGGCGAGACGAACGACACCGCTAATCTCCCCACCTGTGGGGGAGATGTCCGGCAGGACAGAGGGGGGCAACGTAGAGCGCCTGCCTCCGCGCCTAGCCTCTTGGCGGTGTACTCATGAACTCCCGCTACCCCGCCATCGCCCCCGATCTCCTGAAACTCTTCGCAGCGCGCGAGGCCGATCCCGTCGATGTGGCGGTGATCCAGCCGGCTGATCCGTTTCTCGACATGGCCGGCGAGGACCTGCGCCGCCGCATTTTCCTGACCGAAAGCGAGACCGGCCAGACGCTGTGCCTGCGCCCGGAATTCACCATTCCGGTCTGCCTCGACCACATCGCCAGCCAGTCCGGCACGCCGCGCCGCTATTCCTATCTCGGCGAAGTGTTTCGCCAGCGCCGCGAAGGCGGCAACGAGTTTTTCCAGGCCGGCATCGAGGACCTTGGCGATACCAACATAGCCCGCGCCGATGCCCGCTCGGTGGCCGATGCACATGCGCTGCTGCAGCTGGCGCTGCCCGGCAAAAAACTCGGCGTCACGCTGGGCGACCAAGCGGTGTTTGAGGCCGTTCTGGCAGCACTTGGCTTGCCGCGCGGCTGGCGCATGCGCCTTGCCCGCGCTTTCGGCTCGGCCGAAATGCTGGCTGCGGCCTTGGCCGATCTCGCAACGCCGGCGCGCAACAACGCACTTGCCGAACCGGCCGCCTCGCTGGTCGCCGACGGCGATTTCGAGCGCCTCTCGGCCCATGTCGCCACACGCATGGAGGCAGCGAGCCTGTCTCCTTCGGCCGGCCGCACACCGGGCGACATCGCCCGCCGGTTGATCGAAAAGGCCGAACTGCGAGCCGTGCGCCTGTCGAACGAGGCCTTCGATGCGCTGAAGGCGTTCCTGGCGATCAACGTGCCGGTGGATGAAGCAGCAGACGCCCTGCGCGATTTCGCCGCCGGCGCGTCGCTGTCGCTGGGTGCGGCACTGGACAATTTTGATGCCCGCGCCGCTGCTCTTGCCGAGCATGGCCTGTCGCCGCAGGCGATCCACTACGACGCTGCCTTCGGCCGCCCGCTAGATTATTACACCGGCTTGGTCTTCGAGATCATGGCTGACGGTGACGACCGCCCGCTGGCCGGCGGTGGCCGCTACGACCGCTTGCTGACGCTGCTCGGCGCGACGCAACCCATCCCCGGGGTCGGCTTCTCCGTCTGGCTCGACCGCATCGAACGCCTGCGGGGTGCCGCATGACCATCACGCTTGCGATCCCCTCCAAGGGCCGGCTCAAGGAACAGACGCTGGAAGTGCTGGCCAAGGCCGGGCTTGCCGTCAGCCTGCCCGACGACGAGCGCAAGTATCGCGCCCGCATCGAAGGCCGCGACGATATCGAGGTGGCGTTCCTGTCGGCCTCGGAAATCGCCGGCGAGATCGGGCAGGGCGCCATCGATCTGGGCATTACCGGCGAAGACCTGCTGCGCGAAAACCTGGTCGATTGGGAAGCGCGTGCCGAGATCGCTGCGCGGCTTGGCTTCGGTCATGCCGATGTGGTGGTTGCTGCTCCCGATGTCTGGCTCGATGTCGACACCATGGCCGATCTGGACGATGTCGCCGCCGATTTCCGCCAGCGCCATGGCCGGCGGCTGCGCATCGCAACAAAGTACTGGCGGCTGACGCAGCAGTTCTTTTCGCAAAAGCACGGCATTCAGGTTTATCGCATCGTCGAAAGCCTGGGCGCCACCGAAGGCGCGCCGGCGGCTGGCTCGGCGGACGTCATCGTCGACATCACCACGACGGGCTCGACCCTGCGCGCCAACCACCTGAAGATCCTTCAGGACGGCGTCATCCTGCGCTCGCAGGCCTGCCTCGTGGCCTCGAAGAAATCGCGCAGCGCCAATGACGAGGCATCGCTGCGCTCGATCGTCGAAGCTGTGGCTGGGATCGTGTGATCCTCAAGCCGCTTGCGGCAGAACGACCTCGCGCAGGCCCCGCACGATCTTGGCCAGCTCCACGCATTCCTCGTGGCGCTGGCTGTTCCGTCGCCAGGCGAGGCACACCGTGCGCGACGGCATCGGTTCCATGAAGGGAACGATCTTCAGGTCGCGCACCGCACTCGCCGGCCCGGTCGCCATTTCGGGGATGAGCGTCACGCCCAGCCCATGCGCCACCATCTGCAACAGCGTCGTCAAGCTGGTCGCGCCATAGCTCGCCATCGCCACGGGTTTGACATTGCCGCAGACGGCCAGCGCCTGTTCGCGCAGGCAGTGGCCTTCTTCCAGCAGCATCAGCCGCTCCAGCGCCGGACTGTCGGGCGCCACCGGTGGCGCGATGAAGCCGGGGTCGTTCTCGGCAACGGCCAGGAAAAACCGGTCCTGAAACAGCTCTTCTTTGACCAGCCCGGGAAAATCCAACGGCAGCGCGGCGATGAAACCGTCGAGCCGCCCGGCTGCCGTTTCCTCGATGAGCGAAGCTGTCACCGCCTCGCGCAGTTCGAGCTGCAGCGCGGGAAAGCGCGACTTCAGCTCCGGCAGAACATGCGGCAGCAGATAGGGCGCGATGGTCGGGATTATGCCGAGCCGGAACCGGCCTTCCATGGAAAGCCGGCCGCGCCGCGCGATGGTCTCGACCTCGCGAATATCGGCCAGAATGGTCTCGATGCGCGGCAGCAGCGCCTGCGCTTCCTCGGTCATGCGCACACTCTTGCCGCCGCGCTCGAACAGCCGGCAGCCGAGCCTTTCTTCCAGCTCAGCAATCTGCGCGGAAAGTGCGGGTTGCGTCACACCTGCAAGCTCCGCCGCGCGGCCGAAATGCAGCGTTTGGGCCAGCGCGTCGAAATACTGCATCTGTCGGACGGTCAATCGTATCATAAGGAAAAGCTATCGATAAAAATAGAAAAGGCAATTTGTTTTTATGGAAGTGGCGGCCTAGTCTGGAACCGTTCCAGACTGAATGAGGCGCGCCGCACGCGCCCTTAGGTCGTTGGATTCGGCAAAACCTAGGCAGGCCAAGGGAGGCGAAAGCCATGACGAAAACGTCAGCAATGACTATTTCCGCGCCGATTCCCGACAACCAGAATTAAGCCCCACCGCCTTCAATTCAGGCGGAACCGTTGAACTATCTGCAGAATAGGTTCGGAGAGAAACATGGACGCAAAGACAGACGACAAGAGCGCCGGCAAATGCCCGTTCACGGGCGGCAGCAGCGGTCGCTCGAACCGCGACTGGTGGCCGGAGATGCTGGACCTCCAGATGCTCCATCGCAACTCCACCCTGTCCGATCCGATGGGCCAGGATTTCGATTACGCTGAAGAGTTCAAGACCCTCGACCTCGATGCTGTGATCAAGGACCTGCATGCGTTGATGACGGACTCGCAGGATTGGTGGCCGGCCGACTTCGGTCATTATGGCGGCCTGTTCATCCGCATGGCATGGCACAGCGCGGGCACCTACCGCATCACCGATGGCCGCGGTGGCGCCGGCGCCGGTCAGCAGCGTTTTGCGCCACTCAACAGCTGGCCGGACAACGCCAATCTCGACAAGGCGCGCCGGCTGCTGTGGCCGATCAAGCAGAAATACGGCAGCAAGATTTCCTGGGCCGACCTGATGATCCTCACCGGCAACGTTGCGCTGGAATCGATGGGCTTCAAGACTTTCGGTTTCGCCGGCGGCCGCGCCGATGTCTGGGAGCCCGAAGAGCTCTACTGGGGCCCGGAGGGCACATGGCTGGGCGACGAACGCTACAGCGGTGAGCGCGAGCTCTCCGAGCCGCTGGGCGCAGTGCAGATGGGCCTCATCTACGTCAACCCGGAAGGCCCGAACGGCAATCCGGACCCGATCGCGGCGGCCAGGGACATCCGTGAGACGTTCTTCCGCATGGCGATGAACGACGAGGAAACCGTGGCGCTCATCGCTGGCGGCCACACCTTCGGCAAGACCCACGGCGCCGGCGATCCGTCGCTGGTGGGTGCCGACCCCGAAGGCGGTGCCCTTGAGGACCAGGGCCTCGGATGGAAGAGCAAGCACGGCACGGGCGTTGGCGCCGATGCCATCACCGGTGGCCCTGAAGTCACCTGGACGCAGACGCCGACGCAGTGGAGCAACCTGTTCTTCAAGAACCTGTTCGAGCACGAATGGGAACTGACGGCGAGCCCCGCCGGGGCGAAGCAGTGGAAGGCGAAGAATGCCGAAGCCTCTGTGCCTGACGCCTTCGATTCGTCGAAAAAGCATCTGCCGACCATGCTGACCACGGACCTGTCGCTGCGCTTCGACCCGGAATATGAGAAGATTTCGCGCCGCTTCTTCGAGAATCCGGACCAGTTCGCGGACGCGTTCGCCCGTGCCTGGTTCAAGCTGACCCATCGCGACATGGGGCCGCGCGTCCGCTACAAGGGCCCACTCGTTCCGCAGGAAACGCTGATCTGGCAAGATCCGATCCCGGCCGTCGATCACCCGCTGATCGACGATCAGGACATCGCCGCACTGAAGGCGAAGATTCTTAGCACCGGCCTGTCGGTGTCACAGCTGGTCTCGACCGCCTGGGCGTCGGCCTCGACCTTCCGCCGCTCCGACAAGCGCGGCGGCGCCAACGGCGCACGCATCCGTCTCGCGCCGCAGAAGGACTGGGAGGTCAACCAGCCGGCTCAGCTCCAGACGGTGCTTGCGAGCCTCGAGGCGATCCAGAAGGGGTTCGGCAAGAAGGTCTCGCTCGCCGACCTGATCGTTCTCGGCGGCGTCGCGGCAGTGGAAAAGGCTGCGAAGGATGCCGGTGTCGACGTGAAGGTTCCGTTCACGCCGGGTCGCATGGACGCCTCGCAGGAAGAGACCGACGTCGTCTCCTTCGCCCCGCTGGAACCGCGTGCCGACGGTTTCCGCAACTACGTCAATGGCAGCAAGCTTCAGTTCCTGAAGCCCGAGGAAGCCTTGGTGGACCGGGCGCAGTTGCTGACGCTGACTGGCCCCGAAACGACGGTTCTCGTCGGCGGGCTGCGTGTCCTCGGCGCCAATGCCGGCGATAGCAAGCATGGTGTCTTCACCAGCAAGCCGGGAACCTTGACGAACGACTTCTTCGTCAACCTGCTCGACATGAACACGCAGTGGCAGCCGCTGGCCGGCTCCGATGGGGTGTATGAGGGACGCGACCGCAACACCAACGAGCTCAAGTGGACCGGTACACGTATCGATCTGATCTTCGGTTCGCATTCGCAGCTGCGCGCCTATGCGGAAGTCTACGGCAGTGCGGACGCCAAGAAGAAGTTCGTGAATGACTTTGTGTCGGCATGGATCAAGGTGATGAACGCGGACCGCTTCGAAGCTGCGCAGCCGCTGCGGAAAGCCGTGTAGCTTTCAGTATCGCCGAAAGGCGGAACTGACCGTCCTCCCACGACGGCAATTCAGGCGCGGAGCGATCCGCGCCTGATTTCCTTTTTTCGCAGCAGAACATTTTTTGCGCTTCGCCTTGTGTCCGCCGTGCGCCAAGGCTAGTCAGGCCCTCTCTCGGGTACACCGAAATAGGGATCACCGATTATGCGACTTGGCGGAAGACTGGCTGCGGCCATTGAAGTGCTGGAAGATATCGAGCGGCGGCATCGCCCTGCCGCAGATGCGCTGAAGGATTGGGGCCTGTCCCATCGTTTCGCCGGCGCCGGCGACCGTGCCGCAATCGGCAACATTGTCTATGACGGGCTGCGCCGCAAACGCTCGGCCGCCTGGTTGGTCGGCGACGATACGCCGAGGGCGATCGGCTTTGGAGCATTGCTGCTCGAGTGGCGCGAGACCGCCCAATCCCTCAATCAGACGCTTGACGGCGACAAATTCGCCCCGCCGCCGCTGACCGCGGACGAATTGAGCGCAATCGCTGCGCGCAATCTGAATGATGCGCCCGATGCGGTGCGCGCCGATTGCTCGGAATGGTGTGCACCGTTGCTAGAACGTGCCTTCGATGGTCAATGGGTCGGGGAGGGTGCAGCGCTTGCTGCCCGCCCGCCGCTTGATTTGCGCGCCAATACGCTGAAATCCAGCCGTGCCAAGGTACTGGAAGAGCTTGCCGAAACAGGTGCCGCGCCGACAGCACTTGCCGCCAACGGCATTCGCATCGCGCCGATCGACGGCAGCGGCCGTCACCCCAATGTCCAGGCCGAACCGGCGTTTCAAAAGGGCTGGTTTGAGGTTCAGGATGAAGGCTCGCAGATTGCCGCCGAACTGGCCGGCGCGAAGCCGGGCATGCAGGTTCTGGATTATTGTGCCGGCGCTGGCGGCAAGACGCTGGCGCTGTCGGCTGCCATGGAAAATCGCGGCCAGATTTTCGCCCATGATTCCGAAAAGGGGCGTCTCGCGCCGATTTTCGATCGCATCCGCCGTTCCGAAAACCGCAACGTTCAGGTGGTGACGAAGCAGGCCGAACTTGCCGGCCTGCAGCAGCAGATGGACATAGTGCTGATCGACGCGCCTTGCACCGGCAGCGGAACCTGGCGCCGCCGCCCTGACGCGAAGTGGCGCCTGACACAGCGGCAGCTCGATGTCCGCAAGAGCGAGCAGTCGACGATCCTTGACGCGGCGAAGACTTATGTGAAGCCAGGCGGGCTCTTTGTCTACATCACCTGCTCGGTCTTCGACGAAGAGAACCGCGATCAGGTCGAGGCCTTTCTGGCACGCGAGAAGGCCTTTGCGCCGGTTGACCATGCCGAGCTTTGGGAGCGCAGCTTTCCCGGAAAGGCCGATGCCGCGCGTATCGACAAGGCAATGGGCATTTCGCTCACGCCGGCACGCAGCGGCACCGACGGGTTCTTCTTCGCAGCGCTGCGCCGGCAGCAATAGATCGACGATTAACCGGCCAAGTCTATTGCGCCGCAACATTGCCGATTGCTTGCAGCCGGAGCGTTTGCAATAAGCCTTTGAGGCAGCGAAGGTCAGGCGTCATGGCAACGAAGATAGAATCCTCGCCGAATTATGAAGAACGGGTGAGGGCATCCTTCGCCCGCCAGCAAGTGATGACAACGGTTGGTGCGACGCTGACCCTCGTGACGCCGGGCACCGTCGAAATCGAAATGCCCTATTCCGACGCGCTGACGCAACAGCATGGCTTCCTCCACGCCGGCATCATCTCGACCGCGCTGGATTCGGCATGCGGTTATGCTGCTTATTCGCTCATGCCTGAAGACGCCGCCGTGCTGACCATCGAATTCAAGGTCAACCTGCTGGCGCCGGGCAAGGGCGAGCGCTTTCTGTTCCGCGGCTCGGTCACCAAGCCCGGCCGCACCATCATCGTAGCCGATGGACAGGCCTATGCCTTTACCGTCGACGGCGAGGCAAAGCTCGTCGCCACCATGACCGGCACGATGATGACCATAACCGGCCGTGACGGCATCGAAGGCTGAGCCGATGACCCTGACGAACCTGAGCGGCAAGAAAATCCTGTTCGTGATGGCGGTGGACGCCGAATATGGCCCGCACCTGAAAAAGCTCTTCGTGCCCTTCATGACCGGCGTCGGCCCCGTCGAGGCAGGCGTCATGCTCGGTGCGGAACTGGGGCGGCTGAAGGCATTGGACGCCCTGCCTGACCTGGTGGTTTCGCTCGGCTCAGCCGGAAGCCGGAGCCTTGAGCAGACCGAGATCTATCAGGCCCTATCCGTTTCCTATCGCGATATGGATGCCTCCGCGCTCGGGTTCGAGAAGGGCGCGACGCCGTTCCTCGATCTGCCGGTGACCGTACCGTTGCCTTTGCGCGTGCCCGGTATCCGGCAAGCGAGCCTTTCGACCGGCGCTGCAATTGTCTCAGGCGCAGCCTATGACGCCATCGATGCCGAGATGGTCGACATGGAAACCTTTGCGGTGCTGCGCGCCTGCCAGTTGTTCGGCCTGCCGCTGATCGGCCTGCGCGGCATATCTGATGGTGCGGCGGAACTGAAGCATGTCAACGACTGGACGGAATATCTTCACGTCATCGACGAAAAGCTGGCCGACGCTGTCGGCAAGCTGGGCGATGCCTTGTCGAACGGCACGCTGCGCCTTTGATCTCATCATTTGCGTGAACGCGATGAATCAATTCGCGAGGTCGATGAATCGGATCGTTCATACGTTGTCGCAACCCATTGCGCCGACTCACTCTTTTCTCTAAATGCTCGCCATGAAAACCAACAATCATCCCGACACCGTCCTTATCATCGACTTCGGCAGCCAGGTGACGCAGCTGATAGCGCGTCGTATCCGCGAGGCTGGCGTCTATTCCGAGATCGTGCCGTTCCAATCCGCCGCCGAGGCTTTCGAGCGCGTTCAGCCCAAGGCGGTCGTCCTCTCCGGAAGCCCACACTCCACCATCGACATAGGTAGCCCGCGCGCGCCGGATGCGATATTCCAGGCCGGCATACCGGTTCTCGGCATCTGCTATGGCGAGCAGACGATGTGCGCCCAGCTTGGCGGCAAGGTTGAGGGCGGTCACCATCGCGAATTCGGCCGGGCCTTCCTGGAGATCGAGGACGAAAGCGCGCTGTTCGAAGGCGTCTGGGCCAAGGGCACGCGCCATCAAGTCTGGATGAGCCATGGCGACCGCGTTACCGAAATCCCCAAGGGCTTTCGCGTCATCGGCACTTCGTCCGGCGCGCCCTTCGCGGCGATTGCCGACGAGAAGCGCAAATTCTACGCCGTGCAGTTCCATCCCGAAGTGGTGCACACGCCCGACGGCGCCAAGCTGCTGCGCAATTTCGTGCACAAGATCTCCGGCATCGAGAGCGACTGGAGCATGTCCGCCTACCGCGAAAAGGCGGTCGCGTCGATCCGCGAGCAGGTCGGTGACAAGAAGGTCATCTGCGCGCTCTCCGGTGGCGTCGACTCTTCCGTTGCGGCGCTGCTTATCCATGAAGCGGTCGGCGACCAGCTCACCTGCATCCTCGTCGACCACGGCCTGATGCGCAAGAACGAGGCGGCCGACGTGGTTGCCATGTTCCGCGAGCACTACAATCTGCCGCTCATCCTGGTTGATGCCGCGGACCGCTTCATCGGCGCGCTGGAAGGTGAGGCCGATCCTGAAACCAAGCGCAAGACCATCGGCCGCCTGTTCATCGAGGTGTTCGAGGAAGAAGCCAAGAAACTCGGCGGCGCCGAGTTCCTGGCCCAAGGCACGCTCTATCCCGACGTCATCGAAAGCGTTTCCTTCACCGGCGGCCCGTCGGTCACCATCAAGTCGCATCACAATGTCGGCGGCCTGCCCGACCGCATGAACATGAAGCTCGTCGAGCCGCTGCGCGAATTGTTCAAGGACGAGGTGAGGGTGCTCGGCAAGGAGCTCGGCCTGCCCGATCATTTCATCGGCCGCCACCCTTTCCCCGGACCGGGCCTGGCCATCCGCTGCCCCGGCGGCGTCACCCGCGAAAAGCTCGAAATCCTGCGCGAGGCCGACGCCGTCTATCTCGACGAGATCCGCAAGGCCGGTCTCTATGATGCAATCTGGCAGGCCTTCGCGGTGCTTCTGCCGGTGCAGACGGTCGGCGTGATGGGCGACGGACGCACCTACGAATTCGTCTGCGCTTTGCGCGCGGTGACGTCCGTCGATGGCATGACCGCCGACTTCTACCACTACGACATGAGCTTCCTCGGCCGCGCCGCCACCCGGATCATCAACGAAGTGCGCGGCATCAACCGCGTCGTCTACGACGTGACAAGCAAACCACCCGGTACGATCGAGTGGGAATGATTCAGGCCCATCCGGACGTATCCAAAAAAACGCTAGGCTACGACACAACACATTGAAAACAAATAGAAATCCTGACGAAGTCTATCGGTGGCTTTTGGCAGGGCGCATTCCATTCCTGAAGCGCTTCACCGTGTTCAACGCCGCGCAATGCGAGAGACTGCCCGATGACGTCGCGATCGAGGCCCCGCCACCGCCGCCCGGCCTGATCGAGCCTCGTGTTGAGACGTTGATCCGCGCGACCGGCGTTGATTTTCGGATCGGTGGGGACCGCGCCTTCTACATGCCGTCGCTGGACTATGTCCAGGTCCGCCTCCGCAGGCCTATTTCGAGCCAATCAACTGGCATCGCACGGCCCGGGGTCCTGGCTGGAAGTGCTGCGCGAGGATAATCGCGCCATTGTCCGCGCTGCCTAGCAGGCCAGCAAGGCCGCCGACTGGCTGCTCTCGTATCTGCCTGTCGAGGATGCACATGAACCGTATTCGGCAACCACCGACCGGAGGGCAGCGGCATGATCCTCCTGACCGGCACACAGCGTGATCGGCTTCTGGCCAATGGCCACCAGCGGCATCAGGATCACATCCCGGTGATGAAGTTCTTCAATCCGTTCGGTGCCGGCGTCTGGCTCGCCACCGAACTGGATGAGGACGGCGACATCATGTTCGGCCTGGTCGACATTGGCTACCCTGAGCTGGGCTCGTGGAGCCTGGAGGAATTCTCCTCGGTTCGTTTGCCCCTCGGCATGGGCATCGAGAGCGATTTGCTTTTCACTGGCGATTTCCCGATCTCGGTCTGGGCCGAGGCCGCGCGCGAGACCGGCAGCGTCGGTGACGAGAAGGGTTTGATCTCTCTGTAGTGTGGGACCCAATCTGGCGGAGGACCGCCAAGGATCTTCATTTGAAATCCTTGCGGTCGATGTGATCTCGGTATAACGTTTACGCAACTCAGACATGACCCCACCGCTCCACTCGATCATTTCCAGGCTCCACCTGAAACAGCTGCGGCTCCTGGTCGCTCTGGGTGAGCACGGCTCGCTCCTGAAGGCCTCGCAGCAGGTCGCGTTGACGCAACCGGGCGCGAGCAAGGCATTGCAGGAAATCGAGACGACCTTCGGCACGCCGCTGTTCGTTCGCACCAACCGGGGCCTGGAGCCCAATGCCGTCGGCCATTGCGTGATCCGCTATGCGCGCCTGATCCAGACGGATCTCGCTCACCTGCGCGACGAGATCGTCGGAATCATGCGTGGCCAGGGCGGGCGGGTGGCGGCCGGCGTCATCATGGGCGCGGTGCCGCTGCTCACCGATGCCATCTCCGCGCTCGTTGCGCAGCAGCCCGACTTGTCCGTCGAGATCGTCGAGGACACCAGCGCCGCCCTGCTGGCCCAACTCGACGCCGGCCGGCTCGACCTGGCGATCTGCCGCACGACCATCAGCCAGGAGCCGCAGGTCTACGACAGCGTGAAGCTCCAGGATGAAACGCTCGCGGTGATCGCGAACGTCGGCCATCCGCTGCGGCACGCGAAGAAGCTCACCCTGCAGGAGTTGGCGCCATACCGATGGGTGGTATACCGCGCGAACATGCCGATGCGGCTCTCGCTCGAACGCGAATACCGCGATTGCGGGATGCGGTTCCCGCAGCACTTACTCGAGACGACCTCCGCCTTTGCGACGCTGGCGCTGCTGCAGGCCAACCCGTCCTTCGTGGCCTTGGTGTCTATCGAAGTCGCGCAGTTCTTCGCGCACCGGCAGATGACGCGCATCCTGCCGCTGGCCCTGACGTCGCGAAGCGAGCCCTATGAGCTCGTCACCCGCAAGGGCGCGCGGGCCCCGCCCGCCGCCAAACTGCTGATCGACGAATTGGTCCATCGCCAGTCCTGAGCATCAGGTCGGCGCGACCGCGCCGGTCAGCGCTGCATCCGCCAGGGCGTCGCCGTCTGCGCGACACACGACGGCCCGCTGCAAAGCTTTGCCATGATCGCATTCAACGAGGCGGCCGCGTCGATGCGCGAGGAGGACAAGCTCGACCGCATGGCCACGGCGATGGACCTGGCTACCGGGTCCTCGCCCTCGCGGTGGCCGGACCACTCAGGGATATGAGAAGCTGATGTCGCCGATAGAAGCGGTCGGAGTGGGCGCACTGGCAGCTGCTCGGCTGCGTGCTTTAGGTGACGCGCAATCATGACCGTGTGATTGGGCGACGCTGATGGCCGGTCCCATGCCGCCGGTGCTGGAATCACTGGCCTCGGGTCCGAGAAACAGATAGTCCCGCCGGACCGAGAGGCCTGGCGGGACTATTGTTGAGAGCTGCAGTCCTGCTAAAGCGAACGGACGGCTGCGTGCCTTCCTGCGATGATGCCCTGAGAGAGAGCCCGCCCGTTCCCGTGCTGACTGAATCCGCCAGCAGCTTCGCCGGCGCAATAGAGGCCGGGAATTACCGCACCGGCAAAGTCGAGGACCTGGCTTGAGCCGTTGATGCGCAGGCCGGACCGGGCGTCGTGGATAACCGGCGTCGACCAGGCGGCATAGAAGGGCCCCGTTTGGATCCTGTATTGGGGTGACGGTTTGCCGAAGTCGGCGTCGACACCCCCAACAAAGCTATTGTACCGCGCCACCGTGGCGACCAGGTTTTCTGGCGGCATGGGAACCCGCTGATGCGGCATGACGATCTTCTGTGCGAGTTCCTCCAGGGTATTTGCCTGGAAGAAGAATCCGTCAGGATCGACGAAGGGTGGCGCCACAGTCCATCTCTGGCGGGCGACGGCATCTGCGTCGAATATGGCCCAGATCGGGCCACCGCCATTTTTGCCGTCGCCGATTCCAGCCAAAGCGGCGTTGATCCAGTTTTGTGGGTTATACGTGATGTTCTTGGCGTTCAGGTAGCTGCCCTGAGTGTACGGGTTGACCGAGCGAGAGCTGTTCGTCGGGAATTGCCCCCCCGTTTCGTCGAAGAACCGCTTCCCAAGCATGTTGACATGGATGACGTTCTGGTTGTTGACGCTGGCCAGTCCCGAAGCCTTCGCAAGGTGGAAGACCGGGCTTTGGGGGCCCCACTGCAGGAACGAGTAGTTGTACCGCGTTCCGATGGCGGTTGGCTTGGTGATGTTGGTGCCGAACTCTGCAGTCTGGTTGTACGTGCCCGCGAGGGATGCGCCGACATTCAGCCCTGCGATGATGCCGCTGGCGTCCTGGAAGGAATAGGGCTCGCCAGCGACGCCGCAGTACTCCGCGGTGAGCCGTGGGTCGAACTGCCGGCGGTATTCCACATTGCCGTTTCCGCCACCGCTCGCGATGATGACGCCCTTGCGTGCCTGAATGTTAACCAGGCGGCCTTGATTAGAGGCGACGACCCCGACCACGCCCGCTTTCGTCCGGAGCAGCGACTCCAAACGGTAGTTCAGCAGGATCTTCACGCCACGCGCCTTTGCCGCAGCCTCCAGCGGATATATGAAGCCCGGCCCTTGAGACGTCGTGCGCTGCTGGTTCGCGGCTACCGGCAAGCCGGTCCGGACCGAGGCGTAGTTCATGATCGCCGTATGCATCATACGGTTGACCGAGTTGCCGACTTCATTGCCGCCGACGTTGTCGGGCCTCTGTGTCGTCCACACGACGCCATGGCGGACCAAAAAGTTGTACATGTCGACGTTGACGTCGGCAAATGCCCGGATCAGCTCGCGATCGTTATAGCGGTAGCTCGTAGAGCCGTTCGCCAGGGTAATGGACCAGTCGGTAAGATCGCCATACAGGAGATCTGGCGAGTCCACGATGCCGTTTGCCAGCTGGGCAGGGGTTCCACCTCCCAGGGGAATGTTGCCTGAGCTGACGATGCCACGTCCCCCGATGTGCGGTTGCGACTCGAGGACAATAACCGACGCGCCTGCCTCTGCGGCAGCGACTGCGGCGCCGAGGCCCGCCGAGCCGCAACCTATAACGACGATATCGGCTACGCGCGGGTCCGCGGCATGGCCAATGTTCACCTGCAAAACGCTGCTGGCCACCCCTGCGGCGGCGATTCCGGCACCGGCCTTCAACATTGAGCGTCGGCTGATTTTCATTACGTTCTCCTCCTGATATTTTTAGACCAGCGCATTCGGGCCAGCGCATTCGGGATTGTGTGGATCTGGGCCTGAACAGCGAGACTCATTAATCGTAATCGCCGTAGAGACTTGGCCGACCGCAACTATTGCAGCATTCCCTTACGCGACAACTGAGAAGATGTGATCTCGGTATAACGTTTACGCAACCCAGATATGACCCCACCGCTCCACTCGATCATTTCCAGGCCACCTGAAACAGCTGCGGCTCCTGGTCGCGCTGGGCGAGCACGGCTCGCTCCTGAAGGCCTCGCAGCAGGTTGCGTTGACGCAACCGGGCGCGAGTAAGGCATTGCAGGAAATCAAGACGACCTTCGGCACGCCGCTGTTCGTTCGCACCAACCGGGGCCTGGAGCCCAATGCCGTCGGCCATTGCGTGATCCGCTATGCGCGCCTGATCCAGACGGATCTCGCTCACCTGCGCGACGAGATCGTCGGAATCATGCGTGGCCAGGGCGGGCGGGTGGCGGCCGGCGTCATCATGGGCGCGGCCAAAAGAACGATTTGCGACAGAGCCGTGAGCTTCGGGGCGCTTCAAGGTTACTCGGTTTGGATCTCCGCACGGCTTCTTGGCATGACCCATGAGATGATTATGGACAGCCATATCAAGCAGAAGATCAGGAATATGACGAAGGAAATCGGCCGATTGATGAAGTCCAACAGATTGCCTTGCGATTTGATCAGCGTTGAGATCAGGTTCTTTTCGAGGATCGGCCCGATGACGATGCCGAGTACGCAAGGGGCAATGGGGATCCCGTTTTCTTCCATGAGATAACCCACCACGCCGAAGACGAGCATGATCGTGACGCCGTAGACTGCATTGTTGGAGGCAAATGCACCAACGATACAAAAGATAAGGATCAACGGCATCAGGACCGACTTCGAGACCCGCAGGATGTTCTTTGAGAACTTGATCAGTCCCCAGCCGAGCGGGATCATGATCAGGTTCGCCAAGATGAATATCAGGAAAACCGCGTAGATGGTCTCGGGGTTGAACATAAACAGAGTTGGCCCAGGGTTCATGCCCTTAACGTAGAGCACCCCGATGACAATGGCGGTGATCGTATCGCCGGGGATTCCGAAGACCAGCGCCGGCACCCAAGCGCTGGACAGTGACGCGTTGTTCGCCGAAGATGCTTCGATCACCCCTTCGACATGGCCATTCCCATATTTCTCTGGCGTTTTGGAGAACCGCCGGCTGACTGCGTAGCTGACATAAGCTGCGACGTCCGCTCCCGCACCTGGAAGGATGCCGATCGCCGTACCGGTGACATTGCCCCGAAGGAACTGCTTCCAGTATGTCTTGAGCATGCTCCCCCAGTTCTGGAAGATGTTGCCTACTGCTTTTGGCACCTGCGCCCATTCGCTTCCGCCGCTCAAGACCGTTCGCAGTACTTCCGATATAGCGAAAATGCCGATCATGACGGGAATGAAATCGATCCCTGCCATCATCTCGGTGGAGCCGAAGGTAAGGCGCGGAACGCCGGCTGGGTTATTCAATCCGACAGAGGCGATTGTCAGTCCGATGAAAAGGCTGAGCAGCCCTCTGACCGGGCTGGAGGTTCCCATGAAAACCGAGCAGGTCAGCCCCAGAAGCGCCATCCAGAAATACTCCTGGGAGGAGAACTTCATCGCGAATTCGGCGAGCGAGGGCGCCGCAAAGATGAGGACAAACGTGCCGAAAAGCCCACCGAGGGCGGAAAAGAGCACGCATGCTCCAAGGCCAAGCTCTGCCCGACCCGTCAGCGTCAGCCGGTAGGTGTCCTCCACATAGGCGGCGGAGGCAGGTGTGCCTGGAATGCGCAGAAGTGCACCTGGAATGTCTCCGGCGAAGATCGCCATGGCCGAACAAGCGACCATTGCGCCAACGGCCGCGACGGGTTCCATAAAGAAGGTCAAAGGAACAAGCATGGCCGTCGCCATGGTGGCGGTGAGGCCGGGTACGGCCCCGACGAAGAGGCCGAAGATCGAAGCGGCGAGAACGGTCAGTAACACATTCCAGGTCGCAACCAGGCCCAGCGCTTGCAATATTACATCCATCTCGGTCTCCTACCAAGGCAGTCGTGGCACGAGGCCGAATGGCAACGGTACGAGCAACATGGTCCTGAAAATGAAGTCGCAGACGAAAGCTGCGATGACAGCAATGATGGCGGCCTTCGCGGGGTGAACTTTCAAGATCAGAAACATGGCGAAGGCGATGAGCGTGGCGGTGGGAATGAAGCCAAGCCTGCGCGAGAAAAGGATGTAGAACACGACCAGGAAGATCGTGGCAGCAGCGCCAGCGAGCGCCCGAGTGCTCTTCAACTGGTCAGAGAGAATTACCGGTGGTTCGCCGCCATACCTGATTCCCGTATAAAGAAGACGCGCGGAACAGCCGATCAGTCCCATTGCGATGAAAACGGGAAAGGTCGCCGCGCCATAGTTCTGGCCGGGAATGGACGGCAGTCCAAAGGAATACCAGGCCAGGGAAATTCCCATCAGCAGGAAGATCGCTCCAAGTGTGGCGTCGCTTAATCGCATGTGCAGAATCCCGGTTGATGTCTGTCCTTCATCTCTGGAAGAGCCTGCTACTTGGCCAATCCGATCGCCTTCATCGTCTCGCCAAAGTTCACGTCGTTCGTCGCCATGAACTTTCCGAATTCCTCGCCGGGGAGGAATTGGGCGCCGAACCCTTGCGCACCGATGAACTCATGATACTCATCGCTTTTGTAGACGGCATCGAGCGCGGCGACCAAGCGGTCGCGGATGTCATCGGGAAGGCCCTGCGGAGCAACGATGCCGCGCCACGCCCCGAATTCCCAATCGGATCCCGTTTCTTCCTTCAATGTCGGCACGTCGCTGAACAGTTTTGAGCGCTCGCTACCCATATAAGCCAGTGACTTCACTCGTCCCGCTGCAATCAGAGCGCGGGCTTCGACGAGCGAGGAAGGAACGATGTCGGTGCCACCCGCCAGAAGTTCCTGGAGGCCGCTGGCAGCACCATCGCTTGGCACCCAGGTTACCTTTGACGCGTCGATCCCCTGAGCGTTGAGCAGACCGGCGATGGCCACGTGCCAGCTCGATCCCTGGCCGCTGCCAGTGGCACGGAAGGTTCCGGCCGGAGAATTCTTGATCTCTTCAAGCAGTTCGGCGACGTTCTGGTACTTCGAATCCGCTGAAACCTGAACGCCTGCTGGATCCTGATTCATCAGGGCAAGCGGCGTGTAAACCTCGTAGGTCAGATCGGTGAGGCCGAGCCAGTGCATCAGGTTGACTTCGGTGGTCGCGAGACCGAGCGTATAGCCATCAGCGTCAGCATCGGCCATCGCGGCATGGCCTACTACGCCAGAGCCGCCGGTGCGGTTCACGACGTTGATCGGCTGCCCGAGTTCTTTTTCGAGACCGACCGCGATGACTCGTGCGACCGCGTCGGTGCCGCCGCCGGCGCCCCAGGCCACGTAAAGGGTGATCGGACGATCCGGATAGTCGGCCATTGCGGGAACGGTTGCGGTCGACAGCAGGATCGCTGCGATAATGGCTTTGGCGAATTTCATGTTTTCTCCTCCCAAGAACGGTAGGCTACTCCGAATACCCGGAGTCACCAACACGTCGCCCATAATGTGGGCGGTGCGTCCATATTATGGTTACTGAGGGAGTGAGGCTTGTCAACCTCGTAAGCGTCGGAAGGCTGGCTAGCGTGGATGATTGCATGCGGAAGAGGCGTTCTGGGGCAAAGCAATGCGGCGGAAACACCGCCCAATCCGGGGCCAATCGTACAGCCCTGCGGAGTTCAGAAGCCGGTGCCGTAGCGCTGCAGACACGGCGCGAGCGCTTCAGTCGCGCCGCAACGCGCGGGCAGCTCGACGCGCAACCGCGCATAGGCCCATTGCCGCCAAGGACGCGGAGAACTGCCGGATATCTCGATGCGGACGAATGACGGCATGCGGTTGTTGCTTGCCCATTCGGGGTTGAGCGCGCCGTCCGGCCCGGCATAGCTGAATGAAAGCTTCAGATCGCCGCGTACCAGCGGAAGATCCTCCCCGCCCCCGCTCATCATGAAATCGCGGCGGGCACGAATGAGGGCGTCGTCGGTTCCGGCCCGACCCATCGAATAGGTGATGTCATCAAGCCCCGCACGCGGCTCGTAGCCAAGTGCCGGGCGCACGAAGGTGACCTCGTTGGCATGGCCGGTGAAGCGGACCGCAGCGGCCCCTTCCGTGTTGGAATAGCTGGGCTGCGCCGCCTCCAGATCCTCGACCATCCGGTCGAGAATCACCGCCACCGTGTCCTCCTGCCCGCCTCTGGCGATCATCCCCTGCCATTGGCGCAGCCAGGTTCCGGTGTAGAGTGCCAGCCCACCAAACAGCATCGTCGCAAGCACCAGCGAAGCCAATGCCTCGATCAGCGTGAAGCCGGCCCGAGCGCTGCGTTTCCTCGTCATTGTAGCTTGCCGAGGCGCACGGTCTGTATCACGTCTTCATCCGATCCGTCGGTGCTGCGAACGGTGACGGAGTAAAGCTGCCATCCGGCCTTCGCCAATGCAGCGCCGCGTTCGAAGCGGTACGGTTCCACGATGACCGTGAAATCTCCGATCACGCTCCGGCCCCCTCGCAATGGCTCAAGCGTCATCGCGGCCGCCATGGCAGCCTGCATGCCGACACGGCGTTCGGTCGATCGTTCCAGACCCGCGAACGCACCTGCGGTGCCCGCGATCATCCGCGCGATCGGAACGACCAGCAGCACCGCGACGGCAAGCGAGGCCAGAACCTCGATCAGCGTGAAGCCGCGTCTGCGCCGCGCTGTCATTTCGGGCTCATTTCCACGCGGCCGGTCAACCAGTCGACGCGCAGTTCGATCTCCCGGCCGCTGGCGGACAGTGTCATGACGCCCCCGCAGGAGCGTCCATCGGCAAGGAAGCGCAAGGCTCTGGTTCCGCCTCGTATCGGACACCGGTCCGACGTGACCCAGTTGATGCCCACCCCGTCTCGGATCGAGACCGGATTGGCGCCATCCACCTGGATGCGATTGTTTCCCGGATCGACCGTCACGTCAGCGGTGCTGCCCGTGGTCAGCGCCTTTGCCCTGCCTTTGCGGAATTCCCCGCTGACACGAACTGCCTCCGCAGTAAGCTCGGCCGCCCCGATGCTGGAACGCGGGCGCGGCATCAGCACGAAGGCCGCGAGGGCGACGATCGCAAGCGCCGCGACCACGTCGAGCAGCACGACACCGCGCTGCGCCCCTTTGCGGCTGCTGTTGCCCTTACGGCTGGGCGGAGACATTGGTGCCGCGCCCGCCGGGCCCATCGGCGGTGATATTGAATGTCTTTCCGTCGCTCGCGTATTTGTACTCATTGCCCCACGGATCGAGCGGAACACTCTCGCCGCGCAGGTATGGCCCGTTCCAGACCTGAATGGTCGAGGGCTTGCGCATCAGAGCTCCCAGGCCCTCGGCCTGCACCGGATAACGGCCGACATCGATGTAGAAGATGTCGAGCGCGCTGGAAAACGCCTCGATCTGGAGCTTCGCCGCGCGTTCGCGCGAGTCGGACAACTGCGCGAGAACACGAGGACCGACGAGCGCCGAGATCAGGCCGATGATGGCCAGCACGACAAGCATCTCGATCAACGTAAAGCCCGCCCTGCGGCGCCGGGCACGCTTGCGCTGCATGAGATCGGGACCGACTGCGAATTTGAGGTTCTGCATAATGGCTCCTATCGGACCATGTCGTTGAAGGACATAAGAGTGGACATGATAGATACGATCATACCACCGATCAAAATGCTGATGGTTGCCACCGCCGCAGGGCCGACAAGCCCGACGATACGCGACAGCGAACGCTCCAGCCGCACTTCGTAGAAGTCGGCGACACGATAGGCCAGCCCCGCGAGTTCGCCACTTTGCTCGCCGAGCCTCAACATGCGTACCGCCAGAGGGGGAAGCTGAAGAATCTCGAGCGCATGACCAAGCCTGTTCCCCTGCCTCAGTGCGTCGGACGCCTGCTGCGCACGTGCCCGGGCGGCCTCGCCGTGATCGATGGTATCGCTGATGAGCTTGAAAGCCACGGGAACCGCCACTCCCGTTTCGACCATGATGCCAAGGAGACGGGCGAAGCGCCCCGTCCGATAGCTCCCCGGTATCTCCGACAAGAGCGGAAGTCTTTTGGCGAAGCTCCAGAGCCAAGCCGAGAGAAGGCCGCGCCGCGCCGCCACGAAGCCCAGCAAGACGAGTATCGAGGCCGCGAGCAAAAGGACGAGCCCGTAGGCGCGCAGGAAATTCGAGACCGCGAACATCACCACCATCAGCGTGTCCTTCTTGCCGCTCTGCATGAGCATCGGTTCGAACTGAGGAACGACCCCCACCAGGAAGAAGACCAGTACGCAGATCGTGCCGGCAAACAGAACTGCCGGATACCGAAGCGCCTCGCTGACCTTGGCCTGCAATGCCTCGAAATTCTGTCTCTCCTGCACGATGCGCGACAGGAGCGTGGGCAATTTGCCGGACGTTTCCGCCACACGGACCATGGCAACCTGGAAAGCCGGAAATAGAGCAGGCCAGGCCTCCAGCGCGCTGGAAAATGATTTGCCCGACGCCAGGTCGGTGCGAATGCCGGCAACGACGGGCTGGAGCCTGCCGCTGTCGAACTCCTTTTCCATGATCGCCAGCGCCTCGTCGATCCGGATCCCGGCATTGAGCATGATCGACAGGTCGGACAGCAGCCGCGTGACCTGCGCCGCCGGTATCCGGGTCGAAAACAGCGGTGCGCGCGACGCAGATTGCTCGCTCTGTTCGACACTTACCGGGATCAGCCCGCGCGCCCCGAGCTTCTGGACGGCATCGTCTGAATCGGAGGCATCGATGCGCCCGAGTTCAAGACGACCCTCGCCATTCAAAGCCTTGTATGCGAATGCCATGGAGCTCATGGATCAACCCCCGGAAAGCGTGGGCGGCGGCTGCTCCGGCGGAACCATCGGCTCACCGCTCGCCTGATCGGAAAACCGCAGCGAGGCGCGTCCTCCCGCTCCATCGAGCTTGACTTCAAACTGGCCGACTTCCTTCAGGGTCCAACCTTCCCGGCTTTCCCCCGTGCGCAGCGTGAAGGCCGTCATTTCGGCTGGGGTGGTGAAGGTCGCGCTGTTGAGCCTTTCCGACCGCACGATGCCAACCAATTGCCAATCGGGCGCCGCGGCAGGCGGCGGCTCGGGTTCCGGCTCGGGCTCGGGCTGCACGACGACAGGTTCCGGCTCGGCGGCACCGAACGCGATCGGTGCAGTGCGGTCCGGCGAGAACAGGGGCCGATCCCGAAGCGCCGCATAGTCGCTTACCGGGCGTTCCCTGACCGATAGCTTTTCCGTGCCGAAGGACAGGCTGGAAGAGGCCGCGATAGCTGCGAGCATCATTGTCGCGCGCAGCATGGTCATCATGACTGAGATCCCTTCTCCCGGAAGGCCGACAGGGTGACGTTCAGCGACAGCGGCCGATCCATTGAACTTGAGGTCTGGTCTCCCCCCAGCAGATCGACCTTTCGGTTCAACCGAAGCCTGAAGCTGTCGACGACCATGACGGGCGAACCGGCCTCGATCGCATACATGAGATCGGGAAGCGACTGCTCCATGACCTCGATGTCGGCGGTCAACCGAATGCGTTCCAAAGATTCCAACGGTGGATCGCCTATATCGGCGACCTGACCGTCGTTGGGAACATCGACGCGCCGGATAACGGCACCCACGCTTTCCACGCGGGTGGAGAGCAGACGTTGGAACTCGGCGGAGACGAGCCCGCTTGTCTGCGCATCGAGAAGGATCTTGCCCTCGCCGAGGTCCAGAGCCTGGTTCGCACCCGGGGGCACCAAGGAGGTGGAGGCCTGGCTTTCGAGCAAAGCGGTGCGTTCCTCATAGAGCGCGAGCGAGCCCGCCTCCGCGCGCCAGGACAGCAGCGTATCGGCGACGAGGACAAGAGCGCCGACGACCAGCAGGGCCATGACGACCAGAGATTGAAGCCGCGTGTCGCGCCACAGGGATGTCGTCCTCATCGCAGCGAACCTCCCGTGCGGATGAGTGGGCGGGTGTCGACCTCGAATTCCGTTGTGAGGCCGTCTTCGCCGCGCAAGGCCGATCCGACCTGCATGCTGTCTTCGAAGCGACTTGACGATTCCAGTGCAGTTAGCACTTCGGGTACATCCATTGTCCGCCCGGAGAGGCGCATGCGGCCATTAGCAAAGGCTATATCAGTGGCGTATGAATGCATCGGCAAGGCCTCAGCCAGGTCGTCCAACGCTCCCAGCGCGCTTATCGCGTCGTCCTTGATATTCAGCGCCTCCTGTTCCGGCGCTGTATCAGCTTTGTCCGGAGCCGCCGCCAGCGCGATTGCCTGGCGCGCCTTCTCTGCCCGGATCTCGACAGCGGCGCGGCGCTCGGCATAGCTGTTCTGGATCATCGGCCGCACCGCCACAGCCGTGACGGCAGCGACCAGGCTAACGCCCAGAATTCCGGCAAGGACAAACTTTATGCGGCCACGCGTGCCGGCGACCCGTTGCCGCTGTGTCAATACTGCCACGGCATCGCCTTCCGGAAACGGCGCCAAGATCACAACCTGGCGGGCCACGGCCACATTCAGGCAGGCCAAGGCAGCAGCGACACGCGACCTCGCAACGATCGCGACGGCGACGGTGATCTGCCGCGCCTCACGGCTGATCCCGAGGACCCTGTGGCCGAAATAGATGTCGGAAGCAGACAATGGCGAAAGCGCGCCCATCCGCGACGTAACGATGCCTTCGACGTGACTGGCAGCCTCGATCGGCAGTTCGATCCGGCGCGCGATCACCCAGCTCGCCGGGATGCCGAGATGGACCGTCTTTCCATTCACCGCGGTACGCAATGCGGCTGGCGCCTGTCCGTCTGGAGAAATCGGTGTCAACAGGGGTGCTGACGGCTTTCGACTAGTCGCCGGCTCGATTTCAAGCGCGCTCCCGTCGCCCGCGACCCGCGCGACCACGCGGCTGCTGGATTTGACGCGCGCGAGTTCATCCAGCAGGGCGGCCGGTCCCGCGATCCAGTCATCCATGCCGCGGATCGTCGCGGTGAAAGGAGAAGCCATTCCGGTCAAACCCCCAAGTAGGAACTGTCCTAATGATTGTCGCGCGGCACGCCGCTGGTGCCGGCGATGTTCTGGTACTTCACCGCCGGCTTCAGAACCATTCCCTCGGACAACTGGTCAACCATTGACCGCTGGATCTCCTGCCAGGGTGTCTGATGCTTCGGATATGCATAGCCGCCCTCGTTTTGCAGGTCGACGCGACGGCGCTTGATCTCGTCGTCCGACACGAGGATGTCGGCGGTCCCCTTGCGCAGGTCGATGCGTACCCGGTCACCCGTACGCAGCAGCGCAAGGCCACCACCGACGGCCGCCTCGGGCGAGGCGTTGAGGATCGATGGAGAGCCGGAAGTGCCGGACTGACGGCCATCGCCGATGCAGGGCAGCGAGTGGATGCCCGTCTTCAGCAGGTAGGCCGGCGGCTGCATGTTCACGACTTCGGCGCCGCCCGGATAACCGACCGGGCCGGCTCCGCGCATGAACAGGATGGTATTTTCGTTCAGGCCGAGTGACGGATCCTCAATGCGAAGGTGGTAGTCTTCCGGACCGTCGAAGACGACGGCGACGCCCTCGAAGGCATCGGGGTCTCGCGGATTTGACAGATACCGGTCGCGAAACTCCGGCGAGATAACCGACGTCTTCATGATTGCAGAATCGAACAGATTGCCTTTCAAGTTGATGAAGCCGGCATCCTTCCTGAGCGGATTGGCCACGGTATGGATGACCTTGCCGTCGAGATTCTCCGCCGCGGCGCAATTGTCGCCGATCGTGCGGCCGTTGGCGGTCATGGCTCCAGGATGCGGCAACAGGCCGGCCTTGAGCAGTTCGGCCACGACCGCCGGCACGCCGCCGGCATGATGATAATCCTCGCC